>DATEAT010000001.1:0-15035 GCA_035288225.1 Anaerolineales bacterium
CCGCCGCTGCGCTCGATCCCATTGAGTGCACGCAACCTGCCGCGGCTGGGCGTGCTGGGGCTCATGCGGGTTTATCAGCTGACTCTCTCACGCCTCATCCCGGTGGACACATGCCGCTTCTATCCCACCTGTTCGCACTACGGTTATCAGGCGGTGGCGAAGTACGGCCTGCTCAAAGGCGGCACGATGGCGGTTTGGCGTGTCTTGCGTTGCCAACCGTTCAACCCGGGCGGGTACGACCCGGTTCCCTGACGAGGGGAGAAGGATTCACGGAGACGACTAGCGTGCTTCGCATCGCCCATCTCACTCATGCATTCGAGCATCCCTTCCCGCGGACTAGCACGAAGCGCGTCGGGCTGGTGCTGGCCGGCCTGGCGTTGGCCGTGTTTCTCGGCGCATGTTCCGGCGCGCTGCCGAGCAACTCGTGGCCCGGCCTCTCGGCCTCCGCCACCACGGCGTACATGGCCGATGGCCAGTACGTGTTTGCCATTGACGTGCAGAACGGCACGTTGCGCTGGCGCTACCCGGACAAGGCGGCGGCCGGCACGACCTTTTACAGCAACCCGGCGCTCACCGCCGACGGCCGGCTGGCGCTGACCAGTTCCGACAAGTCCGTCCATCTCGTGGACGCCACGAGCGGCACCGTCGTGTGGAAGATGCCGCTGGGCCGCGAGCCGTTCGTGGCCCCGGCGCTCGCGCTGGGCGAGAGCCTTTACGCTCCGGCTGGCAATGGAACGCTCTACGCGCTCAATGCGGCCGACGGCGCAACGCGCTGGACCTTCAGCGCCACGCATGCCATCTGGAGTGCGCCCGTCCCGCTGGGCGAGCTGCTCTACGTGGCCTCGCTCGACCACAACCTGTATGCCGTCCGCGCGGCGAATGGCCAGCTTGCCTGGTCGCGCGACCTGGGCGCCGCGCTGGCCGGCGGGCCGGCTGTGGCCAACGACCTCGTTTTGATCGGGACGTTTGACGGGCGGGTCGTGGCCCTCGACGCCGCGCACGGGCGCGAAGTGTGGACCTCCCAGGCCAAGGGCTGGGTGTGGGGCGCGCCTGTTGTCGTAGGCGAGAGCGCGATCTTCGGCGATTTGAGCGGCGGGCTGCAGGCGGTGGAACTTTCCAGCGGCCGCACGCTGTGGCAGGTGCGGCTCGACAGCCCGGTGCGCGCCACGCCCTTCGCGGAGGCAGGCCTCATCTATATCGGCACCGAGGCCGGCACCGCCTACGCGCTCGACGCGGCCGACGGCACCATCCGTTGGCAGCAGTCCGTGGGCGGCAAGCTGTATGGCGACCCGCTGTTGGCCGGCGGCAAGCTGCTCTTCACCGTGCTGGAGAGCGAGTCGCCGCTGGTAGCCCTCGATCCGCAGAACGGCGCCAAGTTGTGGGGCTTCATCCCGCCCAAGTAAGCAGAGCCAGGTGACCTCCCATGTGGAACACATTCATTCTCGACCCCATGATCAATGCCCTGCTGTTCCTGTATCAATTGCTGGGGCACAACTTCGCGCTGGCGATCATCATGTTCACCGTGCTGATTCGCCTGCTGACTTTTCCGTTGACCTATCAACAGCAGAAGAGCACGCAGAAGCAGCAGAAGTTGATGCAGTCGAAAGAGTGGCAGGAAGTTCAGAAAAAGTACGCCAAGGATCGTGAGAAGCTGGCCAGCGAGCAAATGCGCATGTACAAGGAAGCGGGCGCCAACCCGCTGGGTGGATGCCTGCCAACGCTCGTCCAGCTGCCGATCCTGATCGGCCTGTATCAGGCCATCATGCGCACCCTGGGCGCCTCACCATTGCAGCTTATCGACCTGACCCGGCACATCTACGAATTCTTCCCGAACGCCACCAGCCTGATTCCGATCGACAATCATTTCTTGTGGATGAACCTGGCTCAACCGGAACGGCTTTTCCTGCCCTTCCTGCCCACCTTCGGCATTCCCGTGCTGGCCATCTTGGTGTTGATAACAACCTGGTTCTCGCAAAAGCTGATCACGCCGCCCACCGCCGACCCGCAGAGTTCTCAGATGACGCGCATGATGAATCTCTACATGCCCGTGCTGCTGGGATACTTCGCGCTGACCTTCTCCTCGGGGCTGTCGGTGTACTTCGTCGTCTCCAACCTGCTGGCCATCGCTCAGTACGCCCTGATGGGCAAGGTCGATGTGCGCCGCGCGCTGGGGCTCAAGCCGGCAGTCAAGGCCGTAAAGTAGGCGGCCAAGGATGGGGTTCATGCGACAAGCCAGCCTGGAAGTCATTGCTCCCACCGTCGACGAGGCCGTGGAGCGCGGGGTGAGCGAGCTCGGCGTGCCCCGCGAGCAGGTGGAGGTGACGGTGCTCGACCAGGGCGGCGCCGACGACGGCGAAGCCCCGCGCCAGGCGCGCGTGCGCCTTACGCTGCGCACGACCGAGGGCGCCTCGGGCGATGCGGAACTGGAGATGGTGCACACCGTGGTCGAGGAACTGCTCACGCGCATGGGCCTGCACGGGCGCATCAGCATGCGTTGGGTGGAGCCGGAAAGACCCGACGAGCTGCGCCACGCCTGGGTGGACGTGCACGGCGAGCACCTGGGCGCGCTCACCGCCCAGCGCGGCGACGGCCTGGCCGCCTTGCAGTACATCACCCGCCTGATCGTGGCCCGTGAACTGGGCCACCCGCTGCCGGTGGTGGTCGACGCCGAGGGCTTCCGCGAACGCCGCGAACAGCAACTGCGCCGCATGGCGCGCCGCGCCGCGCTGCAAGTGATGGAAAACGGAAAAACCGTGGCCCTCGAACCGATGACCGCCGCCGACCGGCGCATCGTCCATCTCGAACTCCGCGGCCACGACCAGGTGTATACCGAGAGCGTCGGAACCGGCGCTCACCGCAAGGTGACCATCATTCCACGCACCGGCGCCGAGGCCCAACCCGCAGCCGAATAGGCGTTTTGGTTGACGCCCGGTTCTCATTCATGGTAAACTGCGCCCGCGCTCGACCCGACCCGTTCGGGGGCGCGGCTCAGGAGGAGGAACACCCATCAGCGCATCGGAATTCCGTATCAACGAAGCCATCCGGGTTCGCCAGGTTCGCCTGATCGGGCCGGACGGGGCCAACGTAGGGGTGGTCACGACTCAAGAGGCGCTGCGCATCGCCCGCGAGGCCAACCTGGACCTGGTTGAAGTCTCGCCCAACGCCGACCCGCCCGTTTGCCGTGTGCTGAATTTTGGCAAGTTCCTCTACGAGAAAGCCAAGAAAGAACGCGAGGCGCGGCGCGCCCAGACCAAGATCGAGGTCAAAGAGATTCGCCTGCGCCCCAAGACGACCGATCACCACCGCGCCTTCAAGTTGCGCGACGCGCGCCGCTGGCTGCTCGATGGGATGAAGGTCAAGGTGCGCATCCGCTTCCGCGGGCGCGAGATTACCTACCCGGAGATTGCGCGCGAAGATCTTGCACAGATCGCCCAAGAACTCTCCGACGTGGGCGTAGTGGAACAGAACCCGGATATGGAAGGCCGGACGATGCTGATGGTCATCGGCCCGGCAAAGAAGAAGTAGGCTGCACCGCATACTGCACGGTTCAAAGCCAGGCGGCGCCCAGCGCGCCGCCTGTGATTGAGAGACAGGGCTCAGCAGGGAGAACAGGATGCCTCGCAAAGTGAAAGCCGGCAAGACCAAGCTCAAGACGCACAAGGCGACCGCCAAGCGCTTCCGCCTGACCGGGTCGGGCAAAGTGGTGCGCACCAAGGGCGGCAAGAGCCACTTGCGCCGGCGCACGCCGCGCCGCACCAAGGCCCTCTTGGCCGAGATGGTGGTGGTCAAAGGTAAGCGCACGACCAAGCGCGTCAAGAGCCTGGCTCCGTACATGAGCAAGTACAAGGCCAACCCGCCGCGTTAGGCGGGCCGTTTGCCGCTGTTGCGCGCACTCAACGGGGAGCCTACCTCCCGGCGCGCAGGGGTCGGCAGGAGAATGAAGCATGGCACGCGTCAAGGGAGGCCCTCGGCCTCATTTACGTCACCGCAAGATCATCCACATGGGCAAGGGCCAATTCGGTTCGCGGCATCGCCTGTTTCGCCGCGCCAACGAGGCCATGCTCAAGAGCCTGTGGTACGCCTATCGCGACCGGCGCAACCGCAAGCGCGACCTGCGCCGGCTATGGATCGCCCGCATCAACGCCGCCGCACGTCTCAACGGCAGTACCTACAGTCGCTTGATTGCCGGGCTGCACCGCGCCAATGTCAACCTCAACCGCAAGATGCTGGCCGATCTCGCGGTGCGCGACCCGCAGGCGTTCGAGCGCATCGTCGAATCGACTCGCAGCTGATCTCCCAAGCTCGTTCTTCACAGGCCCGGCCGCACGCCGGGCCTTTCTTTTTGACCAGCCGCTCTCGCGCCCCGCGCCAATTCGCGATACGATACGCCCAACATCACCCCGGGTGGCCCCATGTCGCGTGTGATTCGCACTGAGACTCTCGCCGCTGGCTGCCGGTTGCTACTTGCGCACGGCGACCTGACCGAAGAACCCGTGGATGCCATCGTCAACGCCGCCAATGGGGAATTGCAGCACGGCGGGGGCGTGGCCGGCGCGATCGTCCGCCGCGGAGGGCCCATCATTCAGGAGGAAAGCGACAGGTGGGTCCGTGCGCACGGGCCTGCCAGCCCCACGCATCCAGCGCTTACCGGCGCCGGGAAGCTCCCCTGCCGCGCCGTCATCCATGCCGTCGGCCCGGTGTGGGGCGAGGGAGATGAAGACCGCAAACTTGCCGCGGCCGTCGCCAGTTCACTCGCGCTGGCCGCAGCCCAGGGGTTCGCGAGCCTCGCCATGCCCGCCATCAGCACGGGTATCTTCGGATTTCCCAAAGCGCGCGGCGCGCACGTCATCCTGCAGGCTGTGCTCGACTTCATAGGCAGCACACCCGCGATCTCGCTTGCAGAAATTCGCATCACCGTCATCGATGAACCTACGCTGGCGGTCTTTCGCAGCGAGTTCGACCGGCGTTGGCCGCCCACCTGAGTTGCACACAAGCCACTGAGGGAATCACCCATGATCACTTCCGTGAGTAACGAGCGCGTCAAACTCATTCGCACGCTGCAGGCGCAAGCCAAAGCCCGCGCTCGCGAGAAGTTGTTTGTCATTGAGGGTGAACGGCTGCTGGTGGAGGCGGTGAATGCCCATGCGCCGCTGCGAGTGGTCTTCCACAGTGGCGGGCTCAAGCCGCCGCAGCGCTCGCTGCTCAACCAGGCGGCGCGCCTGGGCGCCACCGTGGAGGAGGTCAGCCCTGAGATTCTCAAGGCCTGCTCGGATACGACGACGCCCTCGGGCATGTTGGCCGTTGTGCCGTGGGTCGAGGCCCCGCTCGCCGCGCCGCTCGAGTTCGTGCTGCTGGCCGACGGACTGGCCAACCCCGGCAACTTGGGCACGGTGCTGCGCACAGCGGAGGCCTTTGGCGTGCAGGCGGTGTTCCTGATGCCTGGCTGCGTGGATGCCTACAACCCCAAGGTGGTGCGCGGCGCGATGGGCGCGCACTTCCGTCTGCCCCTCATCGAAGCCACCTGGCCCGAAGCCCAGGCGCGCCTGCACGGGTTCCGTCTGTATCTGGCCGAGGCCGAAGAGGGCAGGCCTTGCGACCAAGTGTCTTGGCGCGGGCGCATCGGCCTCATCCTTGGGTCGGAAGCCGAAGGTGCGGGGGCACTTGCCCAGGCGGCCGCCACGGCGCGCGTTCTCATCCCCATGCCGGGCAAGGCGGAATCCTTGAATGCGGTCGTTGCTGCGGGCATCCTGCTCTACCAGGCCGCGCGACAACGGCGGAGCCGGTCGTGAAGGTCCGTTCGATCACCTTTTTCTGTGACCTGGGCTGGCCGCCGGAGGCGCGGCGGCTTGACGAGGCGGCACGCTTTCTCGAGCACGCGCGCCAGGCCGTTGAGCGTGCCGGCTTCGAAGTCCAAACCACGCGTATGGCAACGCAGCCTTTCGCGGAGTATCTGCCGTTGGCCTCGCCCGGCGCCGCCGCAGACGGCGCACGCGCACTGGCTGCTTTGCTCGATTCGAAACCGATCAGCTATCTCTCGCTCGGCCCGGCACTGCCCGCTCAGCCCCAGGCGTGCGCGTTCGTGCCGGATATTCTGGCCGCCAATGAGAAGCTGTTCGCGTCGATTCTTCTGACCGACTCGCGGCGCGGCATATCCACGGCAGCCGTGCAAGCCGCTGCGGAGGCCATCGTACGCGTTGCGGATCTTCGTCCAGATGGATTTGCCAACCTGCGGCTGGCCGCGCTGGCAGGCGTCGGCCCGCATTCGCCCTTCTTCCCGGCGGCGTATCACGCGGGCGGGGCGCCCGCCTTCGCCATGGCCACCGAGTCGGCGGATTTGGCCGTCGAAGCCTTCGACCGTGCAGCGGATCTTGACACTGGGGGCCGCCGCCTTACCGAAGCCATCGAACGCGCGGCGGGCATGTTGACCGAGGCCGTGGAGAAATCAGACAAGTTGCGAGGGGCACGCTTCGCGGGCATCGATTTCTCGCTCGCGCCCTTCCCGACGGAAGCGGCTTCCATCGGGGCCGCCTTCGAGCGATTGGGCGTTGCACGCGTGGGCCTGGCAGGCAGTGCGCTCGCGGCCGCATTGCTTACCCAGGCAATTGACCGCGCGGTCTTCCCGCGCGCCGGTTTCTGCGGGTTGTTTCTGCCGATTTTCGAGGACGCAATCCTTGCGCGCCGCGCGGGCGAGGGAGCCCTCACCTTGAGCGACCTGCTGCTCTATTGCACGATGTGCGGCACCGGGTTCGACACCATTCCGCTGCCGGGCGAGACCCGCGCGCCGCAGTTGGCTTCGCTGCTCTTCGACGTCGCCGCCGTGGCGCTGCGCCACGCCAAGCCGCTCACCGCCCGGCTCATGCCGCTGCCCGGCAAACGCACCGGCGACCCGGTTGAATTCGACTTTGCGTACTTCGCGCCCTCGCGCGTGATGGAACTCCGGGCCGAGGCGCCGGGCCGCTTGCTCACCCAGTCGGAATGGATCGCCGTCGAGCCGCACCGGCGCACCTAGCAAGGTGCGGCAGCATGTTTGACCTCACCCCTCCTTCGGCTAGACTGAATCCCGCGGGGGCGTTCCCACTTGGCAGGGGTCAGAACTCGGCGCATCTTCCTCAGTACCCCTGGCAGGTCTCCGGATTGGGACCATCTTAAAGCCCCCACCCCTAACCCCTCCCCCGGCGATTTCGGTGACCGCGCAATGTCATCTGGCCGGGGGAGGGGCAAGATATTCAAAGAGGCGGGGTCTTTGCCCCCCGCCTCTTTGAGTTTATCCGCCCCCTCTCCGCGGTGACTCGCCTCGTCCAGAGCTATTGCAGGGCGGAGAGGGGCAGGGGGTGGTGCAGGAAACGGTCTCTTCCGCGGTCTGCTAGTCGCCCAGCGCCTGGTCCAGGTCGGCGATAAGGTCCTCGACATTCTCCAGGCCGACCGACAAGCGAATGAGCCCCGGCTCGACCGCAATCGGTGAGCCGGCGGTCGAGGCGTGCGTCATCGCCGCTGGAATCTCAATCAGCGATTCCACACCGCCCAGCGACTCGGCCAGAGTGAAGACGCGTGTGCGCTCCACGGCGCGCACCGCCGCCGCCGCTCCTCCACGCAGGGTAAACGACACCATCCCGCCGCCATTGCGCATTTGTCGCCGCGCCAGGTCGTGCTGAGGATGCAACGCATGAAATGGGTAGATCACGCGCTCGACCTGTGGCTGCGCCGCGAGATACTCGGCGACCGCCGCCGCGTTTTGCGCGTGGCGGTCCATACGTACGGCGAGTGTCTTGAGGCCGCGCAGCACAAGGAAGCAATCCAGCGGGCCGGGCACCGCACCCACGGCGTTCTGCAGGAAGGCCAGCCGCTCGTGCAGCTCATTCGAGCGCACCACGACCGCGCCCCCGACCACATCCGAGTGGCCGCCCAGGTACTTGGTCGTCGAGTGGATCACCAGATCCGCGCCCAGCTCGAGCGGCCGCTGCAAGTAGGGCGTGGCGAAGGTGTTATCCACCGCCAGCCACGCGCCGGGACGCGCACGATGCACAAGATCCGCCACAGCCCGCAGATCGCTGATACGCAGGAGCGGATTGGAAGGCGTCTCCAGCCACACCAGCCGCGTGTTCGGCCTCAGCGCGGATTCGATTTCCGCGACTTGCGCGGTGTCGGCATAGGAGAACTGGAGTCCGTATGTCTTGAGTACCCGCTCGAAAAGACGGTACGTGCCCCCGTACACGTCGCGTCCGGCCACCACATGGTCACCCGGCGCAAGCAGGCGCAACACCGTGTCGGTGGCAGCCATCCCCGAGGCAAAGGCCAACCCATGGGCACCGCCCTCCAGCGCCGCCAGGCACGCCTCGAGCGCGGTGCGCGTGGGGTTGCCGGTACGCGCATACTCGTAACCGCGATGACGGCCAACACCTTGTTGGGCGAAGGTCGAGGTCTGATAGATCGGCGTCATCACCGCGCCGGTCGCGGGATCTGGATCTTGCCCGGCGTGTATGGCCTGCGTCTCAAATTTCATTCGGATTCATCCTTGATGTCCAAAGCGTGTGACCGAGCCGCTCCCGCATCTGTTGCCCCGCTGCCGCCCACACGTGTATTGCGCTGATAATCGGATAGCGCGTGTTAGAATATATCACACGCCCGATGCAGAACCCACACCCACCGCGCCGATTGATGATCCTTGCCACTCCTTGCTTCTGTACGCGGCGGGAGTGCTAGCTGCCGTTTGGTGATCCTCTCGCCTCGGGTCCCTTCCCTCGCACAATCCATGCTCGCAACCCGGGCACAACCAGCAGCGGCGAGGCCCTTCCGCACCGCGCGCCTCGGCCGGCTGGGCGCCCACATGAGCGGCCGCGGCCGTTGCGACATTTCAATCGGCTTCGTTCCGCCTCACTCGGGCCACGAGAGTGACGAGTGCACCAACCAGAGGAAACGCTGATGAAAGACACGCCGACATCAAAGGCAAAATACGGCGCGAAAGACCAGCCAGCCTACCACGCCACCATCTTGGAGGCCATCGGTCACACCCCGTTGGTGCGGCTCAACCGGTTGGGGGCGGGCTACACCGCCGGCACCCTCTTGGCCAAGGTTGAATTCTTCAACCCGGCTGGGTCGGTCAAGGATCGCATCGGGATCAGCATCATCGAACAGGCCGAGCGGGCGGGGCGCCTGCGCCCGGGCGGCACGATTGTCGAGGCTACCTCGGGCAACACCGGGGCCGGTCTGGCCCTGGCCGCCGCGGTCAAGGGCTACCGCTGCGTCTTCGTCATGCCCGACAAAATGAGCGAGGAGAAGGTGCGCTTTCTGCGTGCCTTCGGCGCCCGCGTGGTTATCACTCCCACCGCCGTGCCGCCGCAAGACCCGCGCAGTTACTATCGCGTGGCGGAACGCATCGTGGCCGAAACCCCCAACAGCCTGTTGGCCAACCAGTATCACAATCCGGCCAACCCCGAGGCCCACTACCAGACCACCGGCCCCGAACTATGGCAACAAACGGCCGGCCAAATCCGTATTCTGGTATGCGGTATGGGCACAGGCGGCACGCTCACCGGCGCGGGTCGCTATCTCAAAGAGCAGAACCCAGAAGTCAAACTGGTCGGGGTCGATATCCTCGGCTCGCTGCTTTACGACACGTGGAAGCTTGGGCGTATGCCGGATGACCCTTATCTCAAGACCTACAAGATAGAGGGCATCGGCGAAGACTTCATTCCTTCCACGCTCGACCTGCGATTGGTGGATGAGGTGGTGCAGGTGGACGACCGCGAGTCCTTCTGGATGACGCGCCGACTGGTGCGCGAGGAGGGCCTATTCTGCGGCGGCTCGTCCGGCTCGGCGGTGGCCGGCGCGCTGAAATCGAAATTGGTGGCGGGCCTCGCCTCAGGCGAGCCGGCTGTGATCCTGCTTCCGGATTCCGGCAATCGCTATCTCAGCAAGGTGTTCGACGACACCTGGATGCGCGAGAACGGGTTTCTGTCCGACGAACGAGCCGAGATCACCGTGGCCGAAGTAATGCAGAGCCGCAAGATCCCCAGCCTGATCACCGCCACGCCGGTTGAGCGCATGACCCACGTGGTGGAGTTGATGAGGACCTACGACATCTCGCAAATCCCGGTGGTGGATGCGCAGGGCAGTCTGATCGGCATTGTCACCGAGGTGGACCTGCTCGATCATCTCCTGCACGCGCAGCACGTTCACGACCCAGAGGAAACGATTGCTGCGATCATCAACCCCACCGTGCTGTCGGTCGAGCTGAGCGAAAAGGCCGAGCGTGCATTGGCCGCCTTTGAGCGCGGCCGGGTGGTGGCGGTGACGGACCAGGGACGCCCAGTGGGCATTCTGACCAAGATCGACCTCATCGATTTTCTCGCCCGCCGTGCGAGCTAGGACGCGCAAAGCGACGCGCCAGCGCGGTTGGTAGAATCCGCGGACGTCAAAGTTCGGAATTCCGGGCAGGAGGCATGGCGGGCCGGGTGGCCTTGTGTGCCGGCCGGAGTCCTGCGTGAGAAACCCGTGGACATGGTCCTGGTTTCAATTCAAGTCGGGGCGGCGCGCGACTATGCGCCAGTCGAGGCGGCCACCGGCCTCCACCGGCCATGGCGCAGCGCCATTCTCAAGACGCCGGTCCCTGGCCCCATTCGCCTCGGCCCCTTCGGGCTGGAGGGCGACACCCAGGTAGATCGCCGGCATCACGGCGGGCCGCATCGTGCGTTACTCGCCTATTCGGCGGAGAACTACGCCCGTTGGCGCGAGGACCCCGGCCTGCCGCAGTTCCCATATGGCGCATTTGGCGAGAATTTCACCGTCACGGGCCTCGATGAGACATCGGTCTGTGTTGGCGATATTTACCGCATTGGCCCCGTTCGGGTCGAGGTCTCACAGCCGCGCCAGCCCTGCGCGAACCTGGCCCGCCGCTGGCAGCGGCCCGACTTGCCCGAACGTGTTCGCCGCACCGGCCGCAGTGGGTGGTACCTGCGTGTGCTGCAACCGGGAATGATCGAGGCGGGCCAGCCGATCGAATGCGAAGCGCACCCACAACCGGCCTGGAGCATAGCCCGCGCCAGCGAGGTCATGCAAGCGCGCTTAGAACGCCGCGAGGAGGCCGCGCAGCTTGCCGCCCTCGAGGCGCTTTCGCCCGGATGGCGCACCCGCCTCTTACCCACCAGCGAGTGACGCCGCCTCGCCCCACTCCCATCTCGCACGGCAGGAGGCACTTTGGACATCCGCGGACGCAACATGCTCGTCTTGGGGGGTTATGGATTGGTCGGCACGGCAGTCTGCCGCGCTGCGCTGGCCCACGAGCCGGCGCGCCTGATCGTTGCCTCGCTGCGCCGGCGTGAAGCCGAATCCGCCGTTGACCATCTGCGGGCAGAGTTCCCAAAGTCCGGCACGCGCATCCTGCCGGCGTGGGGCGATGTCTTCTTGCGCGCCGACTGGCAGTCACACAACGATGGGCCGCATCCGCGCGAGGCGGTGCTGGCCGACGCCGCCGCGCGCCAGCGCCTGATCGCCGACACCTTGGACGAGTTGTCCGAGGAGATCATCGCCGCCTCGCTCCTCACCCACCTCATCCTCGGACAGTTCCCGGGCCTCGACAAAGCTCCCGCGCATCTCATCGTGGATTGCATGAACACCGCCACCGGCGTGGCCTACCAGAACATCTATCGTCAGGCGCAGCAGGTGCGCAGTGCGCTCGGAGGGGAACCCGCCTCGGGTGAGCTCGCTGCGCGCGTCGAGAATCTGCTGGCTGCGCTGTACATCCCCCAGCTCGTGCGCCACACGCAAATTTACTATGAGGCCATGCGCCGCGCTGGCACGCAGGCGCTGATCAAAGTCGGCACCAGCGGCACGGGCGGCATGGGGTTCAACATTCCCTACACACATGGCGAGGAACGCCCCTCCCGCGTGCTTCTGTCGAAATCGGCCGTGGCCGGCGCCCAGACGCTCCTGCTCTATCTCCTCGCGCGCACACCCTATGCCCCAGTCATCGTCAAGGAAATCATGCCTACGGCAGCCATCGCCTGGAAGGAAATCGCCTACGGACCGATCCGCCGCGGCGGCCAGCCGATGCCGCTCTACGACTGCCCGCCCGAGGCTGCTGTGTCGGCCGAAACGCCCGCGTCGCTTGCGGCGCAGGGTGATTTTGGCCGCGCCACTGGTCAGGTGCTCGAGTCGGTCTACATCGATACCGGCGAGAACGGCCAATTCTCGACCGCCGAGTTCGAGACCCTGACCACCCTCGGCCAGATGGAATTCATCACGCCGGAGGAAATAGCCGCGGACGTCATCCGTGAGATTCTCGGCGGCAACACCGGCCATGATGTGATTGGGGCGCTGGATGGCGCCTCCTCTGGCCCGACCTACCGCGCCGGCTTTCTGCGCGAGGCTGCCCTCAACCGCCTGCACCAGCTCGAACAGGAGCACAAGGTCGAGTCGGTCGCGTTCGAGCTGCTCGGGCCGCCGCGTCTATCGAAACTATTATTCGAGGCGCATCTGCTTAAGCGCGCGACGCGGTCGATTTCGGATTTTCTGAGACGCGACCCTGCAGGCGTGGCCATGGCCCTCGAACAAGAAGTTCACGACAACGTGAGTATGCGCCAGCAGATGGTCTCGATTGGGCTGGGAGTGTTGATGCCCGACGGGGAGCGGCTGCTTCGTGGGCCGCTGCTCAAGGCCGATCGCGCCGAAGAGGGATGGGTGGACCTGACACCGGCCAACGTCTTGCGCTGGCAGACTCGCCTGGCCGCCTTGCGGCGCGAGGTGCAAGCCCAGAACGCCGGCGAGAGCTCGTCGCGCGTCGACCGGGCCTACCCCGGCGCCCGGCGCTGGAGCGAGGATGACCGCTTCGAACTCGGCGAAATTGCCGGCTGGGTGTTCAACAACGAGGAACGCGGCCGGCGCGGCAAACGCTGAGCGCGGCGATAGAATCACACGGGGCCTCGCAGTGAGGTCCCGTGTTTGTTTTTCCCGCTCAGCGCCGCGTGCGCTTCTTTGGGCGAACGTTCTTGGAACGTGTCTTCTTCGTGCTGGCGGCGCGCGTCTCGCGCCGCGCCGGTGCGCGTCGGGGCGTGGCGGCCTTCGTCGCGCCGGTTATGTGGCGGATGACTTCATCACCAAATTGCGAGCACTTGACTTCTCGCGCACCGCGCATCAGGCGCGCGAAGTCGTAGGTCACCGTGCGCGCGGCGATGGCTCGCTCCATGCCGGCAATCACCAGGTCGGCCGCCTCGTCCCAGCCCAGATGGCGCAGCATCATCTGCCCGGAAAGAATCAGCGAGCCCGGGTTGACCTTGTCCAGGTTGGCGTACTTGGGCGCGGTGCCATGGGTGGCCTCGAACACCGCGTGCCCTGTCTCGTAGTTGATGTTGCCCCCTGGCGCGATGCCGATCCCGCCCACCTGGGCGGCCACCGCGTCTGAGAGGTAATCCCCGTTCAGGTTGGGGGTCGCGATCACATCGAATTCGTCCGGCCGCGTCAGCAATTGCTGGAAGGTCACGTCGGCAATGGCATCCTTGATGAGCAGCCGCCCTTGCGCGAGCGCGGCTGCCTGCTCGGCGTTGGCCGCCGCCTCTCCGCGTGACTCCTTGGTGCGGTTCCACTCGGCCCAGGTGTAGGTGGTCTCTCGGAATTCACGCTCGGCCAGTGCGTAGCCCCAGTTGCGGAAGGCGCCCTCGGTGAACTTCATGATGTTGCCCTTGTGCACCAGGGTGACAAAGCGCCGCTTGTGCTCGAGGGCATACGCGATGGCCGCGCGGATCAAGCGCTGGCTGCCCTCGCGCGAGATGGGTTTGAGGCCCACCCCTGAGCTTGCCGGAAAGCGAATCTTGGCGTACTCCGCCGGGAAGTTTTCGCGCAGCAAGGTGCGGAAGCGCTCCATCTCGGGCGTGCCCTCTTCAAACTCGATGCCGGCATAGATATCCTCGGTGTTCTCACGGAAGATGACGACGTCGATCTTGTGCGGCTCGCGCACCGGCGAGGGCACCCCGCGGAAGTAACGCACCGGGCGCAGGCACACGTACAGGTCGAGCACCTTGCGCAGCGCCACGTTGAGCGAGCGGAAGCCTTCGCCAATGGGCGTGGTCAGCGGCCCTTTGATTCCGACGAGGTAGGAGCGGAAGGCTGCAACCGTCTCGTCCGGCAGCCAGCTGCCTATCGCGCGAAAGGCCTTCTCGCCGGCCAGCACTTCCATCCAGGCGATCTGCCGCCGCCCACCGTAGGCCTTGGCTACGGCGGCATCCAGCACGCGGACCGAGGCGCGCCAGATGTCGGGGCCCGTGCCGTCGCCTTCGATGAAGGGAATGATCGGATGGTCGGGAACGATGAGCGTGCCATCCCGCCGCGAGATACGTTCGCCGTCGGCAGGAGGGCGGTAGGGAATGGGTAGCATGCGAGAGTTCTCCAAGGTGGGGTGATGCGTGCGATGAGGAAACAAACCGGATTATAGCACGCGGCTTGGTCGCTATTAACCCTCACGCAACGCTTTCGACAATGAATGCGCGCCCAAAGCCACTACGCCGACGCCCGGGTAGCTTTATCCTTGGCCACCAATTCCAGTATCTCTTCGGCCGACTCTTTTGTCCGCTCGCTGAGTGTGCCCAGCATGGCGGCCAGCTCGGCCACGCGCTCCTTGGCAGAAAGCGCGCGCACCTCGGTGACCGTTCGCTCGCCCTGGCTGCGCTTCTCGACTCGCAGATGCAGATCGCCAAAGCCGGCGAGTTGCGGCAAGTGGGTGACGCACAGCACTTGATGGGGCGGGGTGAGGTTCCACAACTTGCGCCCGACGACGGCGCCCACGCGTCCGCCGATGCCTTGGTCGATCTCATCGAAGATGAGCGTCGGTGTGCGATCGGCGCGCGCCAGCACGCTCTTGAGGGCCAGCATCAGGCGCGAGGTTTCACCGCCGGAAGCTACCTTGACCAGCGGCTTGAGCCCTTCGCCGGGGTTGGGCGCCACGAGGAATTCCACCCGGTCGAGGCCGGCGGCCTCATAGGCCACGCGCCGCTCTCCGGCATAGGCCCCCAGCGGATCGTCCTTCCACTGGATATCGACCGCAAAGC
>DATEAT010000002.1:0-2402 GCA_035288225.1 Anaerolineales bacterium
CTGGTCCTTGGCGCGTGGGGTGATGGCCGGCGTGGTGCTTGGCACGTTATTCCTGGCCATTTTCCTATTCGCGCGGCGGCGCATGCTGGCCTTTGGCCTGGTCACCCTGTTGGCGGCGATGACATTCGGGGTGGTGTTGTATTTCGGGTCGACCCATCCCCAGGGCGGATTCTTCCTGACCCTCGGCCTGCGGCGAGTGCTGTGGGATGCGGCCCTCGAGATGATGCGCCGCACGCCGACCTTCCTCTTGTCCGGGGTGGGCGCCCACGCGGTCGACTATCTGCACGGCTTCGCGCTGCTGGGGCGTGAAGACCCGCACAACCTCTACCTGTATCTCATGACCCACTACGGCCTGGCCGGCCTGGGGGTGATGCTGCTCACCGCCTGGGCCGTGCTATCGAACGGATGGCGCGCTTTGCGCGAGACACCGATGCGCCCCGGCCCGGTATGGATCGCGGTCTTCTCCGGCTGGGCGGCGCTCTTGGTGATGGGCATGCTCGACTCGTATTTCACCGATGCGCCCTGGCGCATCTGGTTCATGCTGATGCTGGCGATCACCCTCGCCTTCCGCACCTCGGTGCATCCGGCGCCGGCCGAAGTTTGACGGTCTACCCCGGCCCGACTACAATCCTCGCACGTATCCGCTCGCTGCGACGTGAGACCCGCGATGAAACGTGCCACGCCTGTTTATGATTCGGCCAGCAAACTCTCGGTCGGGCTGGAGGAAGTGCGCCAGGTCGTGCGTTACCGAGACCTGGTGTACCAGCTCGTGCGCCGCGACATCCTGACCCGCTACAAGCGCTCGGTGCTGGGCGTGGCCTGGACGATGCTCAACCCGCTGGGCACGATGGTGGTGCTCGCGCTCGCGTTCTCGCAGCTCTTCCGCGGTACCCCCGGCTACGCGGCTTACGTGCTGAGCGGGCTGATCGTGTGGTCCTTCTTCAGCCAAACGACGACCGCGGCCATGTACAGCATCATCTGGGGCTCGTCGCTCATCCACCGCATCTACCTGCCGCGCACGGTCTTTGCCATCTCCTCGGTCACCACCGGCATGGTCAATCTCACACTGTCGCTGGTGCCGATGGTGATCGTCATGCTCATCGTGCGCGTGCCGTTGCGCCTGACGGCGCTCTTCCTGCCGATCTCGATGCTGCTGCTCTTGGCCTTTGCCCTGGGCGTGGCGCTGTTGCTTTCGACCCTGGCGGTTTACTTTCCGGATGTGGCCGAGATGTACCAGATCGTGCTCCTGGCGTGGATGTATCTCACGCCGATCATCTACCCGGAGAGCATCGTGCCGGAGGCCTACCGCTGGTGGATGTTCAACCTCAACCCGATGTACCACTTGATCAAGCTCTTTCGCCTGCCGCTGTATGACGGGCTGGTGCCGAGCCCGGTGCGCCTGGCCTCGGCCGCGGGGGTGGCGCTGGTGACGCTGGTCATTGGCTGGGTGGTCTTCACACGGCGGGCGCACGAGTTTGCCTACCGTGTCTGATTCCAACCCGTCCGCGGTCATTCGGCTGGAGGCCGTCTCGGTGCGCTATCGTGTGCCGCTCGAGCGGATCGGGTCGTTTAAGGAATACCTCATCCGGCGGGTCAAGGGTCGGGTCAACCACCACGAATTCATGGCGCTGCGCGACGTCACATTCGCGGTCGGGAAGGGCGAGGTCTTTGGCGTGGTCGGCCGCAACGGGGCCGGCAAGAGCACGCTGCTGAAGGTGGTCTCGCGCGTGCTGCCGCCTTCGAACGGGCGGGTGGTGGTGTACGGGCAGGTGGCGCCGCTCTTGGAGCTGGGCGCCGGCTTCCACCCGGAGCTGACCGGACGCGAGAATGTCCTGCTCAACGGCGCGCTGCTCGGGCATTCGCGGCGCGAGATTGCGGCGCGCTTTGAGGAGATCGCCGACTTTGCCGAACTGGGTGATTTTATCGAGGCGCCGCTGCGCACGTTTTCGACAGGGATGGTAGCGCGGCTGGGGTTTGCCGTGGCGGCGGCCTGGGTGCCGGATATCCTCATCCTGGACGAGGTGCTCTCGGTGGGCGACGAGGCGTTCCAGCGCAAGTGCCTGGAGCGCATGCGCGCCTTTCAGGAGAGTGGCGCGACGGTCTTGATGGTCTCACACAGCGCGAGCACGGTCGAGCGCATGTGTGCACGCGCAGTCTGGCTCGACCACGGCCAGGTGCGCGCGCTCGGGCCGGCGTCCGAAGTGACCGGCGCTTACCACGCCTCCACGGCCGGCTGAGGCGAGCGCGATGAAATGCGAGCCGAGCGCCATCCCCGAGGTCCTGCTGCTCGAACCCGAGCTGCATGAGGATGAGCGCGGGTTCTTCCTGGAGAGTTATCAAGCGGCACGCTATGCGGCGCTCGGGCTGCCGCCCGTCTTCGTCCAGGACAACCATTCCGGATC
>DATEAT010000003.1:0-15356 GCA_035288225.1 Anaerolineales bacterium
CGCTGCGCGCCATCTGCCGCAGCCCCCAGTTGAGCAGCAGCTCCGCCTGCCGATCGGGCAGCGCCTGGCCGATGGTCGAACACAGGAGCGGATCGCTGGCCCATCGCATGCGGCGGCGCAGGCTCGCACGATCGACGGCTCGTGTGCCATACAGGGAAGGACGAGCGCGAGATTGAGAGGCGTTCATCATTCGAGTGCAGTGCGCCCTGCAGGTCATCGAACCCGCCTGCCGAGGCACGTCTCCGCGAGCCGCGATTATAGTCATGCGCGGCGCGAGCGCAACCGCAACCCTTGCCTCGCCCGACGCGGTCAACATGCAGGAAGGGGGGCCAGACCTTCCGCAGCGCATGCTCGAACCCCCCTTCATCAGGAATCAAAAAGCGGCCGCCACGATGGGTCGGCGGCCGCGGGAGGATCAAGGCGCGACTCGATTACAGATAGTCCTTGAGGTTGTGGGCCACGGCATACGCCGCCGCCTCGGCGCGATTGGCCACACTGAGCTTCGAGAGAATGCTCGAGACGTAGTTGCGCACCGTGCCCTCGCCGAGGAAGAGCGCCTGCGCGATTTCGCGGTTGGTCTTGCCTTCTGCAACAAGCTGCAGCACATGCATTTCCTGCTGGGTCAGCTCGGCAAAGGCGGAGGCCTCTTCTTCGCGCGCCACTTTGCGCATCTCGGCAAAGACGCGTTTGGTCACCGCCGGGTCGAGCAACGCTTCGCCCCGCCCCACCGCCTCGATCGCGCGGACCAGGTCCTGCGCGCCAATTTGTTTGAGCACATAGCCGGCTGCACCGGCGCGGATGGCCGAAAAGAGCATCTCGTCCTCGGCATACGAGGTGAGCATGATGACTCTGGTCTCGGGGAGAGCCTGGGTTATTTCCTGGCAGGCCTCGATGCCCGAGCCGCCTGGCAGGCGGATGTCCATTACCACCACGTCGGGTTTGTAGGCCAGGCACTTCTCAACGGCTTCGCGAGCTGTGCTGGCTTCGGCCACCACTTCAAAACCGTGATGGCGCTCGAGCAGCGATTTGAGACCCAGCCGCACCACTTCATGATCGTCGACCAATAGAAGTCTCTGATGGGGCATGCGTTATCCTTGTTCGCCGCGCGGCCCGGCATCCAGCGCCTGGCGCGCCGCGTCGAGTATGGCGTCGTACTCGGGTTCGTCCCCGAGTTTGGCCGTGTAGGCCGCGTACACAATCTGATCGTGGCGGTCTACGACGAAGGTCGCGCGGCGCAAGATGCGGCGCTCCTTGATCAGGCAGCCGTAGCGCAATCCAAATTCCGCCGTCATGTGGTCCGAGAGCGTGGTCACTTGGTCCACGCCGGCCGAGCCGCACCAGCGCTTTTGGGCGTAGGGCAGATCCGTGGAGACGACCAGGAGGTGCACGTCCGGGCCGAGCTCGGCCGCCCGCTTGTTGAAGGTGCGCGTCTCCAGGTCGCACACCGGCGTGTCGAGCGAGGGCACGGCGGCGATGATGCGCACCATTCCACGAGTGGCCGCGAGTGCAGGCAGCCACTGCCACTCCTGGGTATGGGCGGTGAACTCGGGCGCGCGGTCGCCGGGATGAAGATCCGCCCCGATGACCGTTGCCGGTTGGCCGCCGACCCGGGTCAGGCCGGTTCGTTCGATGGGTGCAGAAGAGTCGTCTGTCATGTGGGTATCACGGCTGATAAGGATAATTCAAGTGACATTGGTTGACAAGCCCAAATCGCTCTGTTACACTCGCGCCACCCCGGAGGATTTTCAATGCTGGTCACACGCCAGGACCTCGAAGCCGCCGAACTGCGGACGCTGGCTCCCTACGCCTCCCTGAGCAAAACCTCGCGCGGCCGGGAGGTTGCGGAGGACGAACCCGAGTTCCGCACCGCCTTCATGCGCGATCGGGACCGGGTTCTGCACACCACAGCCTTTCGCCGCCTGGAATACAAGACCCAGGTCTTCATCACTTACGAGGGCGATTACTATCGCACACGCCTGACACACACGCTGGAAGTCGCCCAGATCGGGCGCAGCCTGGCGCGCACGCTGGGGGCCAACGAGGACCTGGTGGAGGCTATTTGTCTCGCGCACGACCTGGGCCACCCGCCTTTCGGACATTCGGGCGAGGTGGCGCTGGCTAAACTTATGGAGGGTCACGGTGGATTCGACCACAATAGGCAGTCATTCCGCATCGTGACCACGCTCGAAAGGCGCTATCCGGATTTCGCCGGGCTCAACCTGACGTGGGAAACGCGCGAAGGCATGGTCAAACACGAGACAGAGTACGACGTTGCGGATGCGGCCGGCTTCGAGCCCGACAAGCGCGGGCACCTCGAGGCCCAGATCACCAACCTGGCGGACGAATTGGCCTACACCGCACACGACCTGGATGACGGCCTGCGCTCGCAGCTCATCTCGGCGGAAGATTTGGCCGGCCAGGCGGCCTGGGAGATGCTGCGCGAGAGCATCGGCTGGCAGACCGGCGCGCTCGACGAGCTGACGCGCCACCGCCTGATCCGCCGCTTGATCGGGCTGGCCGTGCGCGACGCGAGCCGCGCCACCGACGCGCGTTTGCGTGAAGGCAAGGTGCGCTCGCGCGATGACTTGCAGCGTTTGCCGCACAACGTCATCGGTTTCTCAGACGGCATGGGCAAGTCCATCCGCGAGTTGAAGGGCTTCTTGTACGCCAACATGTACCGCCATTACCGCGTCGTGCGCATGGCGGTGAAAGCGGAACGCTTCATCGCGGATCTGTTCTCGGCTTACGTTGCCGACCCGGAGATTTTGCCCGCGCCCGTCCAGGCCCGCGCGCAGCAGGAGGGTGCGCAGCGCGTGGTGTGCGATTACATCGCCGGGATGACGGACCGCTTCGCCCTCGAAGAACACGATAAACTGTTCAACCCGAACACGTTGCCTTAGCAGCCTGCGGAAAAACCATCTACTGCCTCACCCCCTGCCCCCTCTCCGCCGAGCAACTGTCTTCGCCATGATGGCCTGGCGGAGAGGGGGTGGAGAAACCCAAGGAGGCGGGGGAGGGGTCAGGGGTGGGGGTTTGATGGAGATGGTTCTTGTTCGGCAGTCTGCTAGGCTGCACCCGGAAGGGAGCGCACACGCGAATGCCGGAACCGAAACTGCTCACGCCGCAAGGCGCCAGCCGTCTGCGCGCAGAGCTCGCAGAGCTCACGGGACGCGAGCGGCTCAAGCTGGCCGAACGCCTGCGCGCCGCGATTCAGCAGGGTGATCTTTCGGAAAACGCGGATTACACCGCGGCCAAGGAGGCCCAGGGCTTCCTCGAGGGTCGCATTCTCGAATTGGAAGCGTTGTTGCGGGATGCGACGATTGTCGAGCCCGGGCAGGGCCCGCGCGGCGAAGTCGCTCTCGGATCGCGGGTGACGGTAGCGGTAGAGGGAGATCCGCCCGAGGTGTTTGTCCTGGTGGGCAGCACGGAGGCCGACACGCGCCAAGGGCGCATCTCGCATGAGTCCCCCTTCGGGCGTGCGCTGATGGGCCATCGTGCGGGCGAGCGGGTCACGGCGGAAACACCGGCGGGTCCGCAGACGCTGACCATCATCAGCATTGAGTAGGTGGTGTCCCCCGCGCGACCCTCGCACGCATTCGCGGCCGCGCTCTGACACGTTCAAGCTCACTTTCGAAGGGTACTCGCCCGGAGTCCCGCCTTCGCGGGAACGACCAGCGCACCGCGGCGCGTGGCCGTCTTGTCGTGCGGTAAGGCATTACGGGCTCACGAGGTAGATTCCTGTGCGTGCGGAAGATGAAGACGAGGGAGAGAAACACGTGAGGCCGTCGCTAAGGGACGGCCTCACGTTTGATCTTATCCGGATCCCATTCCCTACGACTTTGCCCACACCTCCAGTTGCAGCGTCATCCGATCGAAGAACGAATTGGCCGGGAGCGCCCCGCGCCCGTATTGCACCTCACGCACCTGGACGTGCGTCTTCAGGGTTTGCGTCTCCATCCAGAAGTCCGTGCCGGCCAGCGCCTCCAATTGCGTACCGCGCGGCGCCAGGCGTGAGCGAACGTCGTCGCGATGAATTGCGTAATCACTCATCAGCACGTAGGTCGAGGTGCGTGTGTCGCGCTTGTCGAACAGCCACACCTCGAAGGCCGTCACCTTCTTGGGTTCGCCCACGCCGACCTGTTCGGAAATCCCTACCCCGCATTCGCCCAGGAACTCACCCGCCGGCGAGTTGATGGTGAAGCTGTCTTCGTACAGGTCATCCCCCAAGACATAAGTCGTCACAAAGCGTTCGAGCGGGCCAGATGCACTCAAGGCAGCAGTGTCCGGCGCGCCCGCGGCGAGTGGTGCTGTACCGGGCAGGGGGGGTGCTCCAGCCGGCCGTTCTCCCGGAGCAGCCTGAGCCTCGGGGAGGCGCTGTCCTTCGTCGAGTTG
The DNA here is from genome assembly GCA_035288225.1 of Anaerolineales bacterium. Taxonomy (GTDB): domain Bacteria; phylum Chloroflexota; class Anaerolineae; order Anaerolineales; family RBG-16-64-43; genus RBG-16-64-43. The sequence continues at coordinate 4,393 of DATEAT010000003.1, forward strand.
TGTGCCAGCCGCCGTGCCGCGCCGCCGGCGCAGGACGAGCACCAGCACGCCTCCCAGAACCAGGGTGACCAGACACAGACCAAGGAAGACGAGAACCAGAGAGCGCGTGGCACCTAACAGCGAGGTGCCCGGCGCCGGAGTCCCACCTGGGGGCGGTGTGATTTTGCCCCCTCCGGTTGGGATGATGTCGCTGACCACTGACAGGTATTGACTGACGCGGCCCTGGTCGACCGACGGATCGCGCTGCAAGAGACCCAGGGTCTCGGCGCCGCTCGATCCGAGGGCGGCAAAGCGCTGGCGTGCGGTATTGGCGTCGCCGGTCACGGCGAACGAATCGACCGCGGCCCGCAGATAATCGATGCGCAGATCTGCGCGCAACTCCGCCGGGGTGGCGTCGATGTAATCCACCGGCCAGATCCACCAGCCTAAGACAAGCCAGCCCAGGATCAGCCCGGCCAGGAACGCCGCCCCGGCGATAATCCAAGGGTTGCGCAGCCGATCGCGAAGTGATTGCATGGCTCGCCTGCTCCTCTCTTATTGCTGCGGCCAGGACCTCGAGCGCCGGCCACCTGGGGTGCCCCTCAGGCGCGCGCTATGGCTCGCCCTGCCACCCGTAGCTATCGAACCAGCGCCCGGCCTTGAAGTTGTCGAGGCCGCGCCTCACATACGGCACGGTGTCGCCTGGAAGGTCGATCAGCGAAAACCATCCCGTCTCACTGCACCGGCCGGGCTCGGCATTGTGTGGCTCGCCCTGCCAGTGATCTGCCGCCAGGAAGAAATCGATGCGCTCGGTGTTCGACTTGCGGTGCATCACGCCGACCACGCGCACATCTTCGGGCGTCAGGTTCGCGCCGGTCTCCTCAAGCACCTCACGCATGGCCGCTTCAACCACCTGTTCGTTTCCGTCAAGATGTCCGGCCGGGACGCTGAACATCCCGTCGCCCCAACCCGTATTCGCGCGGCGGAGCAAGAAGATCTCTCCTTCGCGCAGCAGGAATACATGAACCGCGGAGATCAGGCGGAACCGATCGGGCATGCCCTTTCCGACAGCCGGCAGCATCGAGATGATTGTACTCAGTCGGCCGCGGGGCGACAACCTGCTGTGGCGGAGGTGCCGGAGGCGAACCGAGGGCGCCTGGCGCCCAAGGAATCTCAGCGCGCGATCGGCCTCCCTGTCGTTGCGAGGAGGGCGCCGCCCGACGCAGCAATCTTCGAGCCTTTCGCACCCACGAGCCGCCGGTTCATCACCTGCTGCTCCGATTCTGATATGGCAGGAGGGGTCCTCTCTGCCATCCCGAGGGGCGAAGCCCCGAGGAATTTCGGCCTGCGATCGCATATGGGGTTCCCACAGCGAGCGAGCCGTCACACAAAGGGGCACGCCCTGGCGTGCCCCAACACCGACCACAATCCTTGACGCAGAAACTGCTCTCCCCCCGCTCCGTCACCCCTCCGGCGTGGCTTGCTGCAGCTCCTCAAGCTTCACTTCGGTGCCGCACTTCGTGCATTGCGCCGTCTGACGATTGGCCTGCACCAGCAATCCACCGCATGTGGGGCAGGGCTGGGCCAGCGGCTTCTTCCAACTTGTAAAGTCGCAGGCCGGGTAGTTGGCGCAGCCATAGAAGGTGCGTCCCTTGCGCGTCTTGCGCTCGACGATCTCCCCGCCGTCATTCGGGCAGCGCACGCCGATCTTCTCCAGCCAGGGTTCGATGTAGCGGCAGGTGGGGAAGTTCGAGCACCCGATGAACTTGCCGTAACGTCCCCACCGGATGACCAGCGGCTTGCCGCACTGCGGGCAGTCGCGCCCGGCCAGCTCCGGCCCGCCGTTGACCACGGGCATCTCCGCTTCGGCCGCCGAAATGCGCGCGCTGAATGGAACATAAAACTCGCGCAGCGATTGCACCCAGTCCGCCTCGCCGTCGGCGATCATGTCCAGGCGGTCTTCCATCAGCGCAGTGAAGCCGAGGTCCATCACTTCCGGGAAGTGCTCGACCAGCAAGTCGTTGACCGTCATGCCGGTGTCGGTCGGCACCAGGCGCTTCTCTTCCTTGGTGACGTAGCCGCGGGCCTGGATGGTCGAGAGAATTGGGGCATAGGTTGAGGGGCGGCCAATCCCGTTTTCTTCGAGGGCCTTGACCAGCGCGGCCTCGGTAAAGCGTGGCGGGGGCGTGGTGAAATGCTGCTCGGGCAGCAATTGCAGTAGGCGTAACAAGTCGCCATCTTCCAGAGATGGCAAGTTGGGGAATTCCGGCTCCTGGTCGCCGTTCGCGTCCTCGTCGCGCACTTCCTCATACACCATCTGATAGCCGCGGAAGCGCAGCGTCGCGCCCGAGGCGCGCAACAGGTATTGGTGCTCCGCCTGGGCCTCGATCTCAATCGTCAGCGTGTCGTACACCGCCGGTGCCATCTGGGAGGCCACAAAGCGCTGCCAGATGAGTGTGTACAGGCGCATCTGCTCGCGGCTGAGATACTCGTGCAGGCTCTGCGGGTCGCGCGGCACGGCCGTGGGACGGATGGCCTCGTGCGCCTCCTGCGCATTGCGCGAGCGGGTGCGGTACTGCGGGGCCAGCGCCGGCAGCATCTCGCCGCCATAGCGCTGGCGGATGTACTCGCGCGCCTCCTCCTGAGCCGAGGCCGCCACCTGCATCGAGTCGGTGCGCATGTAGGTGATGAGACCGACCGAACCCTGCTCGCCCAGCTCGATGCCTTCGTACAATTGCTGGGCAATGGCCATGGTGCGTTTGGGGGCATACCCCAGCCGGCGCGAGGCCTCTTGCTGGAGAGTGGAGGTCGTGAAGGGGGCCGAGGGATTGCGCCGCCGCTCGCCGCGCTTGACGTGCGCTACGCGGTAGGCGGCCCGTTCCAGGTCCTTGAGCAGCGGGTCCACCGCCTCGCGCGAAGCCAGGCCGGGATCTTTGTCGTCCACTCGTGCCAACCGCGCGCGGAACTGCTTTCCGGTCTCCGCATCGCGCACGAGTTCTGCTTCGACCGTCCAGTATTCCTGAGGCACGAAAGCCAGGATCGCGCGCTCACGCTCGACGACCAGCCGCAGCGCCACCGACTGCACGCGCCCCGCGGAGAGGCGGCTGCGGACCTTCGCCCACAGGAGCGGGCTGAGCGAGTAGCCTACCAGGCGGTCGAGGATGCGCCGAGTCTGCTGCGCGTTGACCAAGTTCATGTCGATCTCGCGCGGGTGGCCGAAGGCTTCGTGGATGGCACTCTCGGTGATCTCATGGAACACAACGCGCCGCGTGGCCGCCGGGTCGAGTTCGGCCGCCTCCACCAGGTGCCAGGCGATGGCTTCGCCCTCGCGGTCGGGGTCGGTGGCGAGGAATATCCCTTCCGCTTTGGCCGCCATGTCACGCAGCTCTTTCACCACCAGCCGCTTCTCATTGGGCACGCGGTACTTGGGCGTGAACCCGTTCGCCACGTCCACCGAGAGCTGCGACCGCAACAAGTCGCGCACGTGCCCCACCGAGGCACGCACCGTGTATCCCTTGCCCAAGAAGCGCCCGACGGTTTTCGCCTTGGCCGGCGATTCGACGATCACCAGTTTGCCTGCGCGGTGCCCGTTACCGCCCGCGGCGGCGCCTGCGCTGTTACCGCGCTTGCGGCGCGGTGCAGCAGGCTTAGGCTCAGGTTTCGCCATCCCCTCGTGGGCTTCGGTCCGTCCCATCTTGTTCAACCCGCTGCCGCATACCGGGCAGGTGCCGCGTGTGGCGGCAGTGCCGTTGGAGAAGAACACCGGCTGCGGATCGACCAGATCGCGTTTGGTCTTGCACTTGAGACAGTAGGCTTCCATCACACCTCAACCATGAGCGGCGCACCCAGCCATCGGCTGGGCGCGCAGGCCTAGAGATAATTGCGCGTGCCGTGTTTCTCCGCCAGCTCGCGTACCAGGCGGCGTACGTCTTGGGATGCCCCTCGCCCGCACACCAGCAGTGCGTCGCCGGTGTCGACGATGACGATATCCTTCATGCCGATTGTGGCGATCAGCTTCCCCTCCACCCCGTCCGCTATCACCTCAACTCCCGAGGAGTCGATGGCCACGTGCCGCGCCCCAGGTTTGCCGCGCAACCGCGGTTGGCGGGCATAGATGTCGAGCAGCGACTCCCACGTCCCCACGTCGGCCCACCCCAGCCCGGAGGCCGAGATCACCAGAACATCCCGCGCGCCTTCCATCACGGCATAGTCAATCGATTGCCGTGGGAGTCTCTTCCACAGTCGTGCCAGCCCCGCCCGCGAGCCGCGGCGACCCAACTGTGCGGCAAGGCCGTCCAGAGCCTCCGCCAGTGCCGGCACTTGGCGCGAGAATTCCTGGCGTATGCGCTCGGTGGTCCACACGAACATGCCCGAGTTCCATGAATGGCGTCCGTCGGCCACAAACCGCTCGGCCATCTCCTTTTCGGGCTTTTCTTTGAAGGCCGCAACCCGGTGGGCTGTCATCCCGCCGAATTCACCCGCCGCCTCCCCGCGTTCGATGTAGCCAAACCCCGTCACGGGAGCGGTGGGGTCGATCCCCAGCGTCACCAGATGGCCGACCGCCGCCGCATCGTACGCTGCGCGAAGAACCTCGCGGAAGCGCGCCTCATCCTGAATGAAGTGATCCGCTGTCAGGCAGGCCATGGCGGCCGGCCCGCCGCGCTGCTCGATCTCCGCCAGCGCCAGGGCGATGGCCGGCGCCGTGTTGCGCGGCTCCGGCTCAATCAGGAAATTCTCCCGCGGCAGGCGCGGCGTCTCGCGCCGCAGCCTCCTCGCCAGCCCGGCGTTGCAGACCACCAGCGTGTGCTCCGCATCGAACAGCGGTCGCAGTCGATCCACCGCGACGCGGAACAGGCTGCGCCCGCCCAAGAGCGGCAAGAGTTGCTTGGGCCGGTTCAAGCGCGAAAGTGGCCAGAGGCGAGTGCCACCACCTCCGGCCATGATGACGGCGTAGTATGGAAGGCTCATTGTGGTCGTGTTCCGTCCCGTCCTCGCTCTGCGCGCCTCGCGCTCGTCCCCCTGAGTGCCCGTGTTGGCTAGAAGCGTATCACGTATTGCATCCCCCCGACGTGGCGCACCAGCCCCTTGAGCTCCATCATCGCCAGTGCGCTGCTCACCTCTTCGATGGGCAGCTCCGCCCGCAGGCGGATCGCGTCCACGTGCAGTGGATCGCGCCCCAGGATCTCTAAGAGGCGCGCCTCAGTGGGCGAGTCTGGTAGGAGCATGCGCGCCTGGCGATGCTCGGCGGCGCGTACCAGATCCAGCGCCGACAGAATGTCGTTCGGTTCGATCGCCGGCTGAGCGCCGTCCTGGATCAGGCGGTTGGTCCCGCGCGAGGCGGGGCTGAACACATTCCCCGGTACGGCAAATACGTCCCGCCCCTGGTCGGCCGCGTAGCCCGCGGTGAGCAGCGCGCCGCTTTGTTCGCCCGCCTCGACCACGATCGTGGCCAGTGACATCCCGGCGATGATGCGGTTGCGCGGCGGGAAGTTGGCCGCATCGGGCGGCGTGCCCGGCGCGTAGTCGCTCACCAGCGCGCCGCTTTCCATGATCTGTTGCGCCAACCGCGCGTGCTCCGGCGGATAGATCGTATCCACGCCGCAGCCCATCACCGCAATCGAACGCCCGCCGGCCTCCAGCGCCGCGCGATGCGCCTCGGCATCGATGCCGCGCGCCATCCCGCTGACGATGGTCAACCCCGCGCCGGCGAGCGCGGAGGCAAAGTGCACGGCGGCTTCACGTCCGTAGGCCGTCGGGCGGCGCGTGCCGACGATCGCGATCGCCCACTCATCTTGCGTGCTCAACGCTCCGCGCACATACAACACCGGCGGCCCGACGGGGAGCTCCGCCAGTCGGTGCGGATACGCACCATCCTCCCAGGTCAGCACCTCGATCCCGCGCGCCTCGATTGCGGCCAGCAAGGCCTCGGGGTCCAGCCGTTGGCGTTCTTCGCAAAGGGATTCCGTGCTGCGCTCGTCCAGTCCGGCGGCGAGCAATTCGTGGCGCGGCGCATGCCACGCATCGTGGAGGGTGGCGAAAGATTCCTTCAGCCGTCGCACGCGCGCTGCACCGATGCCACGCACGTGATTGAGCGCCACCCAGTACGGACGGTCGCCCGGCATGTGCCCTCCCCCTTGGCGAGACCTGCGCAGAATACCACGAGGTTTGCGGAATGGTCAAGCGAAGCGGTTGTGCAGCGTGTGAGCTGCCCTGAGGAGGAAGCGAGTTGCGTTGTTTACGGCGATCGCGCACGCCCGCCACATGCATCGCGCAATCCAATCCGCGCGATGGCTGCTCTGCGTGTGCCGTTCGCGGAGCGCGCGATGATGGATGGCGCCTGATGGTCATTGCGCTCAGTGTGCCCCACAAATCTCACCCTTGAGGTTAGAACATATGTTCTATATACTGTGGCTGCGTTGAAGGGCGAAAGCCCCTCTGTCATTCCGAGAGACCGCAAGCCGCGAGGGATCTCGGCCGGCGATAGGTGTAGGGGCACGCCATGGCGTGCCCCTACAAGGGCAACCTGTCTTACACCCCCGGCCGCGTGTCATGCGCTGTTCTCATCATTGAGAGAGAAAGGCCGGGCGCGTGCCGGCCATGAGGTATTGGCATGTTCTACCCTCAAACGTTGGTACGCAGAGTTGAAAGCGAGGCGGTCACGCCGCTGCCGCTGGCCGCGGTGGGCCTGGTGGCGCTGCACGGCACGGCGCTCATGCCGGTGGCGTTGGCCACGATCGCCCGGCTCGCCGCGCAACGCGGCCCGGTGTGGGTGGTGGATGGCGGCAACTGTTTCGATGCGTTATGGGTCGCACGCTTCTTGGCCTCCAGCACGCCGGGCGGGCCGGCGCCGCACCTGGCGCTGGCGCGCATTCACGTCTCGCGCGCGTTCACCTGTCATCAACTGACCGAGCGCCTGCTCACCCTGCCAGCCTCGGCCAGCCCGCTGGTGATCCTCGGCCTGCTCGACACCTTCTACGACGAGAACGTTCCCTACGAAGAGACGCGCCGCCTGCTCAACTGCATCTGGCCGGTGGTGCGCGATCGCAGCCGGGCGGCGCCGGTGCTGGTCACGCTGGCCGCACCGCGCGAGACGGAGGCCGCCGGACGGCGCGCCTTCTTCGAGACCTTCCTGCGCCTGGCCGATCACACCCTCGGCCCCGCGCCGGAGGCTCAGCGCCCCTCGCCGCAGCTGCCGCTGTGGCATGTGCCGGCGGCGGGCGTGCCCGCCGCGCGCGAGGCCCGCGCCCTGCTCCGCGCGCCAGGCGCTGCGGCGGGATGAGGGCAACCGTCATTGCGAGGGGGCACAGCGCCCGAGGAATCTCGGCCGGCGATAGGCGAGAGGGTTGCGCGCTAAGGCCGCCTCTCACGGGTAGGGGCACGCCATGGCGTGCCCCAACAAGGAGAGGAGAAATCGTCATTGCGGGCCCCGGCGGGTTTCGGGGCGAGTCCCATTATGTGGGGCGAAGCAATCTGGGAGCTTCTCCAGAGATGGCAGATGGCCTCACTGTCATTCCGAGGGGCCACAGGCCCCGAGGAATCTCGACTGGTGATAAGAGGCAGGATTGCGAGCAAGCGGTGACATCTCACGGGTAGGGGCACGCCATGGCGTGCCCCAACAAGGGCTACACAGCCTGCTCCTCGCATTGACATTGAAACGGATGCCGCTCCGCGCGTTATGCGTCGCCCTCATCATCCTGACTCGTTTCGGAGGTACGTATGGGACGCACGTTGGCTTCGGTCACCCAGCAGGTTCAACTCGAAGAAGAACGCTTGCAACGTTATCGTCGCGCGCTGCCGCGCGACGACCAGGCGCTGTTCGACCAGCTCTTCGCCTTTGCCCGCAAACGCATCGCCGCCACGGCTATGGCCGCCGACCCGCTGCCGATGCAGACCCTCCTGCTCAGCATGCTGATCGGCCTGTTCCACCTGCTGGCCCAGATGCACGCGCGTCTGGAGCGGCTCGAGAAGGCGGCTCCCGCAGCGAATGAACCCGGACCTGTCCTGCCTGCGCGGCTGGATCCTTGACCTGTACCCGAGCCCGGAGGGCATGGTGCTGTGGCTCGTCGACGAGACGGGCCAGGCGCACCGGCTGGTCGAGCCCTTCCCCATGGCGCTCTACGTGGGCGGAGCCTCGCGCGTGCTGGCCGCGCTCGAGCACACGCTCGCGGCGCGTTACCCGCGTCTGCGCCTGGCGCGCGCCAGGCGCTTCGATATCTTCCTCGACCGCGAGATCGAGGTGCTCGAGGCCACCGCGCCCAACCCGATCGCCTACCGCGCGCTGTTCCGCGAACTCGATGAAGAACACCCGCACCTGGCGTTCTACAACGTCGATCTGAACCCGGCCCTGGTCTACGGGCTCGAGCGCGGCGTTTTCCCTCTGGCCTATTGCGCAGCCCAGGCCGAGCAGGGCCGGCTGCGCAGCCTGGTGGCCGAGGACTCGCCCTGGAGCCTGGATTACACACTGCCCCCGCTGCGCATGCTCACCCTGCGCCTGGGCGGCGACCTGCGCGACCCGGGCCACGGCTACCGCGGCCTACTCGAGATCGGCACAACCCAGACCACCTACCGCTGCCGCTGGGAGAACCCGCGCGTGCTGCTCACCACGCTGCGCGCCGCGATGTATGCCATCGATCCGGATATCCTGCTCACCGCCTGGGGCGATTCGTTCATCCTGCCCGAGATCTTCCGTCTCTCCGAGCGCGAGGGAATCCCGCTGCCGTGGAATCGCGACCCAGCCATCCCCCCGGCGCGCAAGCGCGGGCGCTCGTACTTTTCCTACGGGCAAATCGTCTACCGCGCCCCCTCCATCAGCCTGTTCGGGCGCCTGCACATCGACCGTCAGACGGCGTTTCTCTCCGACGAGTACGGGCTCGACGGCATGTACGAGCTGGCGCGCATCACCGGACAACCGCTGCAGCAGGTGGCGCGCACCTCGACCGGCACCGGCATCAGCGCCATGCAAGTGGCCACCGCCTACCGCGAGGGCTGGCTCATCCCCTACCGCAAGCGCGAGCCGGAGTCATTCAAGACGGCGCTCGAACTTATCCGCTCCGATAAAGGCGGGCTGAGCTTCCAGCCCGAGCCGGGGCTGTACGAGGACGTGCTCGAGCTCGATTTCGCCTCGCTCTACCCGAGCCTGATGGTCAAGTTCAACCTCTCGCCTGAGACGGTAAAGAAGAAGTGCCCGCATTGCCGGCCGCAGATCGTGCCCGAGATCGGCTATCCGGTCTGCCGCTGCAAGACGGGGATCGTGCCGCTCACCCTCGAACCGGTGGTGGCGCGGCGGCTGGCACTCAAGCGGCTGGCCAAAGGATTGTTCGATCACCCCTCTCAAGAAGCGGGTGCAGCCCGAGACGGCGACACGGACGACGAGCTCGAGGTGGCCGCGCGGCCCGACGAGCGCAAGCGCGAGATGTACCGCCGCCGCCAACTCGCGCTCAAGTGGCTGCTGGTGACCTGCTTCGGTTACCTGGGCTACAAGAATGCGCGCTTCGGGCGCATCGAGGCGCACGAGGCCACCACCGCCTACGGGCGTGAGATGCTCCTGCGCGCCAAGGAAATCGCCGAGGCGCACGGCTATACCTTCCTGCACGGGTTGACCGATTCGCTGTGGGTGCACAAACGCGGCGCGACGGCGGCCGATCACCAGGCGCTGGCCGACGCAATCAGCCAGGCGTGCGGCGTGCTGATCGGCTTGGAGGGGGTCTACCGCTGGGTGGCTTTTCTGCCTTCGCGCGTGCGCGCCGAGCTTTCGGTGGCCAACCGCTACTTCGGCCTGTTCGAGAGCGGCGAGATGAAACTGCGCGGCATCGAGGTGCGCCGCCACGATACCATCCTGTGGGTGCGCCAGGCGCAGCAGGCCATGCTGGCCATCCTGGCCGAAGCCCACGACGCGTGCCAGTACCGCCTGCGGCTGGAGGATGTGTTCTCCCTGGCGCGCACGCTGCTGGCTCGCCTGCGCAGCGGCAAGGTGCCGGCCGCGCAATTGCTCATCACCAACCGCCTCTCGCGCAAGCCGGGCGAGTATCGTTCGCGCCAGGCGGTGGCCGTGGCCGCGCGCGAACTCGAGGCGCGCGGCGTGGCCCTGGCGCCGGGCGAAAGCATCGAATACATCCTGACCGCGGGCGGCGGCGCGCGTCCCTTCGAGGCCTGGTCGGCGGAGGATCGTTACGACGTAGCGCGCTACGAGGAATTGTTCGTGCGCATGCTCGAGACGCTGGCCGTTCCGGCCGGGCTCGGGCGCAAGGAGATCCTCGAGCGCCTCACCGGCATCGGCCAGCCGGAGTTGTTGCCATCCGAGGCCGACCTGCCATCGATCAGGTCCGCGCTGGCCGGATTGGCGGAGATGGGGGAGTCGCTGCCCGAGCCGGCGATGGAGGAGGTGCCGCCTGCCCGCGATCGGAAGGGAGGTGGCAAACATGACCCCGATTGACATTCGTAGGGGCACGCCATGGCATGCCCCAACAAGGGTACTCTGCGCCGCTCCTCAAAAGGACACGGGAACACACGCGAGACTCAGAACCGCCCTTCGCGCAGCATCGCAACCAAATCCCGTGCTCCTTCGACCCCCTGCCCTCGATAGTGGTTGTTGAAGTACACCAGCGCCAACTCCGATTGTTCTTCCAGTGCTTCCAGCCGTGGCACCCACTCCTTGAGTTCGTCGCGCGAGTAGGTGTAGTCGTATCGCTCCCAGGCCTCATTGTGTTCAAACCACTTGGCTGCGTTCCGCCCATGGAAGCGCACGTACCCAATCGGACCGGTAACCGCTGAGACGGCCGGCATCAACCCGCGCAACGATGGTTCGTCGACACAGCAGTATCCGAGTTGAAGCGAGCGAAGTAGATCGTAGGTGGCATCTGCCACCCACCCCGCGTTGCGGAATTCCACGACGACCGGTAGATCCCCAAACCCTTCGCGCAATTGCTTCAGGTATTCGCGGTTGGGTGGCGTCGCGTGAAAGGCGTAGGGGAACTGAGCCAGAATGC
>DATEAT010000004.1:0-5652 GCA_035288225.1 Anaerolineales bacterium
CCGCGCTTATCTGCGAGCCGGGTGCATCGCGTGTGGAGGTAAAGTATTCGGCCACCAACTGCAGGGTCAGCACCCGCCGCGCCGCTTGCAGGGCGCATTGCACGGCCACGATGTGGCCGATGACCGTGCGCCCGTCGGCGCCCGCCTCCAGCATGGCCGCCGCAGCTCGCAAGTGCCCGGCGGCGCTGCGCAGTCGGTGCGCCGTCCGCTCACAGGAGTCAGGCTGCATGGCCCGCCACCCCGGGCGGGGACATGCCCCGCCTCAGATCCTCGAACGCGCGGCGCACCAGCACGGTAGTCGACTCCAGGCCTCGCCGACGAGGGTCGTCCGCGACGGAGAACCAGGTCTGGTTGTCATGGCCACGCACCAGCAGGGACACCGGCGGCCCCTCCTCGCCATACACCAGGAGCACGATCAACTGGCAATCGCAGCGTGCCGTTCCGTGGTGCGGACAGGGAACCTCCGCCCGCGCAACCCAGGCCGTCTTCTGCAGGTCAAAGGAACGCACCACCTGCAGCCCCAGCCGCTCGAGGCCTTGGGTTACGGTCGCCGCCGCGAGCCGGCAATCGACGGCCAGACTGATGGAGTCGTTGCCTGCATCCATCTCATCCCCTCGATCCCAAGCCTATCCGGTCCTCTATGCCCTTTCGAGCGCCATTTGACTGGCCAGCGCGATGCGCTACTTGGCGCATCGCAATCGATCGCGACACCTGGCTCGCCCCTTGAATGCCCTGCGGCAGCGCACGCCCTCTAGACAGTGGCCAGTATGAGCAATCCCATCCCCACCACCCCGCCCCCCAGCACCAGGCGAACCCATTCCTTGTGATGCAGGTTCCAGTGCGCCACCCGGTTGAGAGCCGGGCGAGCCGAGGCGGCGATGAGCACGGCCACCAGCGGCAAAATGAAAACGACGTTGTACAGGATAAGGTAGGCATAGCCCAGCAGGGCTGTTGGTTGCATGGCCAAGAGACTCAGAACTCCCAGATAGACCGCGCCGCTGCACGGGACAGTGCACAACCCGATCAGGAAGCCGCCGGTGACGAGTGCCGGCAGGGTGGCCTTCTTCGCTGCCTGACGGGCAATCTGCCCGATCTTGCCTGGTGCCTGGAGGCGCAGGCCCCAGTCCGGCAGGAAGAAGTCCTTGATCATCCACAGACCGAACAGCACCGCAAGGAGAGCTCCCATTCGGGCAGGTACATGCTGGCGGGTGAAGAAGTCGAGCGATGTAAGAAATCCCACGCCCAGCGCGAGATAGGTCAGGAACACCGCCGCGATGTACACGCCGCCTAGCCCCAGCATGCGCGCGCGCACCCGCCCGGCATCCGCCTCGTTGCCTTGCAGCGTGGTCAGGAGGGCCGTGATGAACAGCAGGAGGACAGTGAAGGCGCAGGGATTGATGCCATCCACGACCCCGGCCACCAGCACCGCCGGTAGCGTGATCTTGGGCAGGTAGATCTGCATCGCGGCGCTCGGCGCGTGAGGGTGCCACCACCCGGTGAGCGCAACGGCCCCGAGTGCTGCCACGGTCAGGATGGACACAATGGCGATGCGTCGCAGCGGGCTGGAGGTCATGGGCTAGGCCTCCACGATTAGCGCGCCCTGCATGGTCGGATTGGCCCGCCCGCCGCAGCAGATGTCGCAGTAGAAGGCGTACGTTCCAGGAGTTGTGGGTGTGAACGTGGAGTACTGGCTGCCATCCGGAGGGGCAATGATATTCACCCCCAATTCGTCGACCGCCCACTGGTGCTTGCCGCCCCCGTCGGTGTGATGAGAATTGTCGAGGCTGGTGAGGCGCACCGTCACGGGCACACCCGCCTTGATCCGCACCTCGGACATATTGAAGCCGGCCATGTCGGCAGTGATGTCGATCACGTTGCCAGCCATCGGTTCTGGCGCCGGCTTAAGGAACGCGCTGACCAGCAATGCGCCCGCGAGAGTCAGCACACCCAGAACCACGACACCGTAGCCGATCGAACGCATACGCCGCCCACGGCGCCGGCGCTGAGACATCCCCTGCCGCGAACTCTTGCTCATCCCTCATCATTCCTTTCGCTAAACCCGCCGCAGCGGGGAACTGGCGGTGGGTGAAGCGTACGGCCGGTGGTGCCTCCCATTGAAACCCGCAGGGGCACGTCGCAGAAGCGCGATCAGGCACGGGATGGCCACTGCCAGGGCGGCAATGCTGATTATCTGCGACTGGTTGAGCCCGAAGGCCACGATCCTGTAGGAACTCCAAAAAGTAATCGCGAAGCGGATGGCGGAGTACAGGATCAAGTACACAAGAAACAGGACCCCTTCGGGAAGGTTCTTCTGCTTTCGCAGGCGCCACAAGACGGCGAAGATACCCAGGTTCATAACGATTTCGTAGAGCGGCATGGGCGCATAGAAGACCCCCAGCTGCGGAACCATCGCATTCGGGCTGGTGTAAGCCAAGCCCAAAGGACCATTCGTGGGGTTGCCCACCGAGTCGCCGGTGATGATACACGCAAGCCGTCCAATGGCCTGGGCCAGCACCAAGCCGGGGGCGGCCGCATCCAAGAGGCGCAAGAGGTTCCAGTGCCTGCGGCGCGCGATGAGGGCGATGGCGACTAACCCACCGGCAACGCCTCCCCAGATGGCGAGGCCCCCCTCCCAGAAGTACAACGCCCGCACGGGATTGGCGGCGAAGATATCCGGCCAGTGGTCGATGACGTGGAAAATGCGTGCGCCCACCAGACCCGCGAGAACCACACTGAGCGCCACGTCGTAGATTTCCGCAATGACGAATCCTTTGCGGCCCGCCTCCCTCGCGGTGAGCCAGACTCCGGTGGCGACGGCGGCCAGCACAATCAGGCTATACCAGCGCAGGTGAAAGTGCCCGATCGATAGAAGGATTGGGTCGATTGTGACAGTGATCATGGCTTCCTCTCTCGGTGTCACTGTAGGCCTTCCAGGGCCGGCGGGGATGCGCCAAGTGATGGCGCGGCCCGTAGGCCATTGTGCCTAGAGCGCGGCACGTCGGATGACGGACCCAGTCGCCCGAAGCATCCGCTAGCATGGAGGGGAATGGGACGAGGGGAGGAAGGACTACATGACGACCGTGGCCGTGGGTGACCGGCGTATCGTTTGGCCCGTGTCCGTCGGGCTCTTGGCGGGCGCCGGCCTCAGCCTGCTTTACTTCGCCATCGTCTCGTGGGCGGAAAGCCCGCGCCACGCGCTCGAGCAGTTTTGGACCGATCGCTGGATTGTGCTGCCGATCGTGGTCGGGTTCGGTGTGCAAGCGGCGCTCTACACGATCCTGAAGAAGCGCCTGTATCTGCCTGCGGCATCCCCGGGCCCGAGCGGTCCTTTGATGGGCGCTGGTGGGACAACCTCAACCGCCGCGATGATCGCCTGCTGCGCGCACCATGTGAGTGACGTTCTGCCACTGCTCGGCCTGACCGCAGCCAGCGCATTTCTGGCGCAGTACCGGACCACCTTCATGCTGATCGGGTTGGCCACGACGCTGACCGGCATCGCGGTGATGCTGGCCATTTTGATGAGAGAACGCAAGCGGGTGACACAGATGATTCTCGCGGTGGACCGAATGGAGGCAGCATGAGGCCTTTCGTGATTGGGCTGGTCTCTTTCGCAGCGATCCTGGCCGGATGTGCATCCGGTGCGGCAAGCGCAACTCCAACCGTGGCGATCCCATCCACGTCAACCCCACTGGCGACTCAAATCCCCGCCGTAACGCCAGGAACGGCGTCCGAGACAAACACAGCCTCGACGCAGACCGACAGCCAGGGAGCAATAACTATTGAGATCACACCCGTGGACCTCGCGGCCTCCGGCGTCACGTTTGCTTTTGATGTCTCGCTCAACACCCACTCGGTCGACTTGAGCATGGACCTGGCGGCTGCAGCCACATTGATCGCTGACACCGGCCGCTCGGTGGCCGCACTTGCGTGGGACGCTCCCAAGGGAGGCCATCACGTCTCGGGAAAGCTCATCTTTCCCGCGCTCGTTGATGGAACCCCCCTGCTGGAGGGTGCCTCCCAGTTGACTCTCATCCTCACCGGCATCGATGCGCCCGAGCGGCGGTTTGCCTGGGACCTCCCCTTCTAGGCCGACATGAGAGCATGGCGTGGTCTCCCGTTGTTGGTTGGCTTGGTGCTATCGTCTTGCACCGGCACCTGGGTGTCCGGGGCGATGGGATGGGGCGCGCCTCAGGCGACTCTGTCGCCAGCGCAGCAGATCGAGGCTCTGCGATCAGAACTGATACCGGCCCAAGACTCTTTGACAGGCTATGGACCCACGTTCAGCCGGGCTGGGTATGAGCAGATACTGGAATGGAACGGGGCGATGGCGGCAGAAATGCGCTGGGCAGATGCGTACGAAGCTCTCGACATCCGTCTCCCGTGCTGCGACGCCGTACATCCAAATCGGGATGAGACCCGCAATTGTGGCTGCGGTCATCACGCCGCTCTGTACGGGGTATCGAAGAGCTTGCTGCACCGCGGTTTTTCGGTGGCCGAGACGCAGACTGCGGTGGATCGCTGGAAGGCTTTCTTCTTCCCGAAGGAACGACTGCTGGCAGAGCTCAGGCAACGGACCCTGACCGACCCGGGTTACGAGCAGGCGCTTAACGACTTGGAGCAGCAAGGAGCATGCTGACCGAGAAGCGGCAGCTATCGCTCGGCACGAGACTGTCACCGTTCGTGTGGCTTGGGTATTCACCCACCGTGCAGGACTTGGACAAGACGCTGGAGGTCTCTTGATGAATCGCAAACACGCTTTGCTGATGTTGCTGTGCTGCCTGATCCCCGTCGGGCTCTTGGCCGCGGTGGTCTTGCTGCGTATTCCGTTGGGCTCGGTTCTGACATTCGCCCTGGTGTTAGCCTGCCCATTGATGATGCTACTCATGATGAGAACCATGGGCCATGACCACGGCGGTGAGCATGATCACACTCACACGGTGAAGCCTGAGAGTAAGTGAGGCAATGTCCCTGCTCGACCCACACCTGCCCGGCCGGATACCCGTGCCGCCAGCCTCCTTGGCAGCATTGCGGTGAGGTCGGCCGCATCCCTTCGTGGAGCCTCGCCAAACGGTGCCCGCATGCAACCCAGGGCCGACTGGCACATCTTAGGCGACTGCCAGAGAGAATCTCGCCGGGAGATGTCCCCCGCCAAATGGCGTGTTGACCCAGGTTCCCATATCGATATACTCTGTCTGGTTTCGCGGCCCGCGCATGACGGAGGGGCGAATGAATCGACTGGCACTAGTTTGGGGAATCGCTGGGCTGGCGTTAGTGGCATCAGGTTGCGCGAGCCGGCCACCTGCGGTCGAGCTCGCAGTTGTCGCACGCGAGTATGAATTCGACCCCTCAACCATCGAAGCACCGGCTGGCTCTGCCGTCATCCTGACACTACAAAACATGGGCCAACTCGAGCATGACATCACCATCCAAGAGATCCCGATGGTCACCATGAGCGTCGCGTCCACGCCGATGGCCGGGCATGAAATGGGCGGGGCAGAGGAGGCACCTCAGCTCCACGTAGCAGCGATGATGGGGCAGACAGCCGCCATCACTTTCACCCCCACCAAGCCAGGAACCTATGCGTTCTCATGCAGTGTTCCCGGCCACAAGGAAGCCGGGATGACAGGAACCCTTACGATAAGCGCACCCTAA
>DATEAT010000005.1:0-35753 GCA_035288225.1 Anaerolineales bacterium
CGGGGGGTGTTGCTTCGGCGCCAATGCCGAGGAAGGGGTAGTGGATCTCGACTGCCAGGCATTCAACTATCCGGGCCTTTACGTGGTGGATGGTTCGATCATGCCGGCCAACCCCGGGGTCAACCCCAGCCTGACCATCACAGCGCTGGCCGAGTACGCGATGAGCCGCGTTCCGCCAAAGCCAGGCGCGCTGCAGCGCCAACCCGTCGGAGTCCCTCCGGCCTGACCAGGCCTGCAGCTTCAGCCGCACTTAACGCGTCACGAGGAGCCTATTGACCTCTCCCCCCTTCTGTCTTGGGCACATCGACCTTTGTTCAAGCGAGTGTCTCAACCTGACGTCCCCTAGTCGGACGTACTCGGGATAATCGGTGAAGTTGGCCTGGGGACTCGCTAGTTCTGCCCCGATCTAAACTGCAAGCATGATCCGCTCAGCCCGTCCGCGCCGCGGAGGTGACTCGGTATGGATTTCAGATTGCTCGTGATCGATTTGTCAACCGGCAAGAGCGAGACGCGTCTCGTCGATCCGAAGTACACCCGCCAGTTCATCGGCGGGAGCGGGCTCGGCGTGCGTCTGCTATGGGAGGGGCTTGACCCCGCCCGCGATCCGCTCGACCCGGCCAGCCCGCTGCTGTGGACGACCGGCCCGCTCACGGGGACGAGCGGCCCCACGACCGGACGGTTCTCGATCTGCGGCCGATCGCCCCAGACCGGGCTGTGGGGGGAGTCGAATCTCGGCGGCTTCGTCGGGCCGGAGTTGCGCTTTGCCGGCTTCGATGGCGTCCTCATCACTGGCCGCGCGCCGAAACCCGTGTATCTCTGGATCCACAACGGCCAGGCCGAGATTCGCGACGCGACCCACCTGTGGGGCGAGGCGGATACCAACGAAACGCAGCGCCGGATCAAGGCGGAGGTCAACGAACCCCAAGCGCGCGTGGCCTGCATCGGCCTGGCCGGGGAGAACGGCGTCCCGTTTGCCGCGATCCTGGCCGACCACGGCCGCGCGGCCGGCCGCACCGGCATGGGCGCACTGATGGGCTCCAAGAATCTCAAAGCCTTGGCGGTGCGCGGCACGGGCAAGATCGCATATGCCGACGGCGAGACCTACAAGCGCCTGCGGGTTGCAGCCAACAAGGCGCTCATCGACGAGAACCTGACCGACGTCTACCGTGCCACCGGCACGGCCGGCGCCGCTGAGTACCTGCAATTCCTGGGCGACATGCCCCAGAAGTACTGGACCCAGGCCACGTTCGATGGGACGGCGACGATCGGCGGCGCGGCCATGGCCGAAACCATCCTCACCGGAACGACCGCCTGCCAGGGATGTGTCATCTCGTGCGGGCGCGCCATCACGGTCAAAGACGGCCTGTACAAAACTCAGGGCCAGGTCAAGGGACCGGAGTATGAAACGATCGCCTCCTTCGGATCGCAGATCCTCGTGGATGACCTGGCGATCATCTCTGCCCTGGGCAACCACTGTGACGCGCTCGGTATGGATACCATCAGCGCAGGCAACACGATTGCACTGGCCTACCTGCTATTCGACCGCGGACTCATCACAACGGCCGACACCGGCGGTATTGCGCTGCGCTGGGGAGACGCGACACCCTGCTTCGCCCTGCTCGACCAAATGGCCCACCGGCAGGGTTTCGGCGCGCTCCTTGCCCAAGGGGCAAGGAGCCTGGCCGCGCACTACGGCGCCGAGGAACTCGCGGTGCATGTCTCGAACCTCGAAGTGCCGATGCACGACCCGCGCGCAACGACCGGCATGGCCATCGTCTACGCCACCTCGCCGCGCGGCGCCTGCCACAACCAGGGCGATTACTTCCGGGTGGAGTTGGGAGAAGCGATCGGCGAACTCGACGTGCCCATGACCGAACGCCTCAAGGATGAGGGCAAGGCGGCCCACGTGGCGCGCCACCAGGATTGGCGCACCGCGTGCAACAGCCTGGTGACCTGCATCTTCGCCGCCACGCCGCCCTCGACGTACGTTTCGCTCTTGCGTGCCGCCACCGGCGAGGGCTGGACGCTGGAGGAAGTGATGAGCGCCGGCGAGCGTGCGTGGAACCTCAAACGCCTATTCAACCTACGGCTGGGCTGGACGCGGGCCGACGAGAAGTTGCCGAAGCTCTTGCTCGAGCCGCTTCCCGATGGCGGCCAGCAAGGCCACGTCCCCGACATGAACGTGCTGCTCGGCGAGTACTACGCCGCCCGCGGGTGGGATCCGGCGACCGGGGGTCCGACGGCGGCGAAGGCCAAGGCCCTCGGGTTGGATACGCTCTGATCCTTCCCCCCTGCCACTGAAAGCGAGAGGGCTGCCCTGGAACGGCAGCCCACTTCATTTGGAGGCGGCGGTCTGCGAATGCGGCGCCGCGAGTTGCCATTCAATTCGTCGTCGCGCGACCAGCCCACCTCGCAAAGCGAGGCGGCCCTCGCCGGCCGCCTCGCCCGAGCGCGGCAACGGGTGCGCGTACCATACGCGCGCGGTCGAGCGTAAGGCTTGCTATGCCCTCTCCCGGATCGTTCGCACGATGGTGAGGCAGCGGGCACGTCAGATCTCCTCGATCTCAAGCGGAAACTTCGAGAACACCTCGTTCCCGCCTTCGGTGAGCAGCATCGGGTTCTCGTAGCGGAACCCGATCTTCTCTTCCGGGCACGCGTACTGCACGGCACAGATGATCAATTCGCCGGGCCGATAGACATGGTCGGGGTCGGTCCAAAACGGGAAGGGCCCGGTATGTGTCCCAATTCGCCATTCATCGCCGAGCAGCCCGATGCCATGTTCGAAACCAGGCACCATGTATTCGGCGAACCCGCACTCCTCGGCATAGTCGAGCATGTCGTCCGCCAGGCCGGAGGGAGAGAGCCCGGCGCGGTAGGTTTCAAGCAGCCGCCGCATGAGCCCGACGAAATTCTGTGCGTGCCAGCGTTGGCGATCGGTGGCGGGAGCCAGCAGGTAGTTGTGGCTGTGATCGCCGAGACCCAGGCGATACATCGCGTGCAAATCCACCATGAGCGGCTCGCCGGCCTGGAGCACGCGTCGCGAGGCCGGGGTGCAGGCTCCGGCCGCATACCCGGTGCGGTGCCCGGAGGCGATCTCCTGCCCGCCGGTAAAGGTCCAATCCCATTCGCTCCCGGCTTTGCGCATGGCATGGATGGCGATGCCGGCGATTTCCGTCTCACTCTTTCCGCGGTAGCCCCCATCGCGGATGGCATCCAGAACTGCCGCCTGGCCGACATCCACTAATCGCGAGGCTTCGCGAAATCGGTTCAACGTACCGGCATCCTTGACGCGCGAGAGCTCGTCGATGATGCCGATCGAATTGCGCAGTTCCGCCTCGGGAAAGGCCGCCCGCAGCGCTTCATACTCGTAGTGAGTGATGTGCCCTTCCGGCAGATAGGTTCCCATGCCGCTCTCAATGCCGATGACCCCCTTGCCTCCCGGCAGGGAGCGATGGATTTCGTTCGCCAGCAACGTGATCTGGTCCTGCCCGCCCATCGGGCCATATCCCAGCACGTGCTCGGTGCCCAGCCACGAGTCATCCGCCGCGCGTGCGGCATCAATGACGAATGTGAAGACCGTGGGCAAGCCATCGCGGGGGATAACCATATAGGTGCGCCACGGAAAGAACGCATCCGCGACCCATGAGATGGTCCGCAAGCGCGAGCCCAGATAAACGTCAACCCCCTGACGGACCATCTCGCCCTGAATGGCCCGCACGCGCGCCGGGTGGTCAATGAAGTAAGGATCGGTCGCCATGGTCGTGTGCTCCTCAACAAGCATGATCGATGAATGGGCTGGCCACACGTGGATGCCCACGGTTCGTCCCGCATGCGCCGGGGCACATTAGTAGTCGGTTGGGATGGTTGCCAGAACCTCGTTCAGGCGATCCACGATCACCGCCAGGCTGAGCGCCTTGACGAGATTCCCCTTGAGCTCGAGCTTGCCCGACATCAGGGCTTTGCGCGACTTGAGTTCAGCGCGCGAGATTTGAGCGAAGGTGTCGTAGTCGCCTTTGATGATGAACTCAGCGTCCGGCAGCTCCCCTTCGGCGATGACTAACTGCTCAAAGGCACCCTCTTTGAGCGCGTAGTACACCGCGCGCACCTTGCCGTCGGGGCAATGGGTGTAAACGGTCATCATGGACGAGGTGATGTGTTTCATCTTCTCCGGCGAAAGCTGTGCGCGCAACCGACGCAGCGCTTCGGCGGCCCACTCGGGGGAGAGATACTTGAGATTGGGCATGGCAGGCTCCGAGCAACGCAGGCGTGGATGGATCGGCGGGTGTAAGCGCGTGCTCGCAGGCAGTGTAGCACACGCCTGCAGCATGGACACACGCCGGATGGCACTCGCCTGCTCACGCTGGGCGGCTGCATCTCTCGTTGATCTCACGCCGAGATGTCTGAGCATGGGCCGCCTGGGGCGGCTCGGCGCGACCGTCAAGCGCGGGATGCCGAAAGGTATAATCCTGAGATTCCAAATGGATCTGAAATGACCACCCGACGCGTATTGTTCGTGTGCCTGGGAAACATCTGCCGCAGCCCGATGGCCGAAGCACTGTTCAGGCATCACTCCGGCCAGGCAAGCCGCTCGTCCGAGTTCGAAATCGACTCGGCCGGCACCTCCAATTGGGAGGTGGGCGAGCCGCCCGACCCGCGCATGCGGCGCACCGCAGCCCGGCATGGCGTGACACTCGATGGGCGGGCGCGTCAGTTTCGCGTCGCCGATTTCGACCGCTTCGACGTGATCCTGGCCATGGATCGTGAGAATCGTTCGCACCTGATGTGGATGGCCCGCGACGAGATGGATCGCGGCAAAGTGCATCTGATGCGCGAGTTCGACCCGCAGGCTGTTGACTCGCCCGATGTGCCGGATCCTTACGACGGAGGAGAACGGGCGTTCGAAGAGGTGTATCAGATACCCGATCGCTCAACGCGCGGCCTGCTCGATACGCTCCCATAACATGACACTGCCGCCGGCTGTCGCCGAATTCGTCGAGACCCAAGGTTGGGGCACGGTGCGCGGCCTGAGCGCGCTGGGTGGCGGCTGCATCAACCACGCGTTGCGTCTCGAAACCCAGCACGGCCCGCCGGCGCTGGTCAAATACAACCACGACGCCCCCTCCGACCTGTTTTGCTGCGAGGCAGAGGGCCTGGCAGCTTTGCGGACAGCGTCGGGCGGGCCGCGCGTGCCAAACGTGCTGGGAGTCGGATCGGGATGGATCGTTCTCGAATTCATCCAAAGCGCACCCGCCCGAGAGGGGTTTTCGGCGTTGCTCGCGGAGCAGTTGGCTGCGCTCCACCAGAAGACCGCGACGGCGTTCGGCTTCAATTCCGACAACTACATCGGCAGCACACCGCAGTGCAATCGGCCCACGGCGGATGGATTCCAGTTCTTCGCGGACTATCGCCTGCTGCCGCTGGGGCGCCAGGCATCCGATCGAAGCCTGATCGGCGCAGACGAGATGCAGGGCATCGAAAGCGTGTGCCGTCGTTTGCCAGGCCTTGTCCCCCTGCAACCTGCCAGCCTGATTCACGGCGATTTGTGGGCAGGCAATCTGATAATCGGGACGCAGGGCGAGCCGGTGCTCATCGACCCGGCGGCACACTATGGCTGGGCCGAGGCCGAGCTGGGCATGATGCATCTTTTTGGCGGGTTCGAGGCGCACGTATTCGAGGACTATGCTGCGAGGCGCGGCCTCATGCCCGGCTGGCGCGACAGGCTGGATCTTTACAACCTGTATCATCTGCTCAATCACCTGCTGCTGTTCGGCGCGAGCTACCTGGGGCAATTCCGGCGCGCCCTCTCGCGATACCGGTAGCTTCCGGCCATGACTGCATCGCCCCTTTCGCCTCCCACTCCTCAGCAACGCGCTGATTTCCATGCGCTCTACGGCGACGTTTTCGGTTACGGCATCCTTGCCGGAAGCACACTCGCCTTCCTCAGCGTCTATGCCACCCGGCTGGGGGCCAGTGCCTACCAACTGGCCATGCTGACCGCGGTCCCGGGCCTGGTCAACCTCGGGCTTTCCCTGCCGGGCGCGCGTTGGCTCGAGCGGCGGTCGGTCACCCGCGCCACGTTTGTGACCGCAGTGTGGAACCGCCTGTTCCTGCTGCCTCTGGTCGTGCTGCCTTGGGCCTTGCCCCGCGCGTTCCAGGTGTGGGCGACGATCGCAATAGTGCTTGTCTACTCGATCCCCGGAACGATCATCGCGATTGCCTTCAACGCCATGTTCGCAGATGTGGTGCCACCCGAATGGCGCGGCCATGTCGTCGGACGGCGCAACGCGATCATGGCGTTGGTCACCGCGGCGGCAGCCTTGCTCTCCGGCCAGATACTCGACCGGCTGGCCTTCCCGGCCAACTATGGGGTGGTCTTCGCCCTGGGCGCAATGGGCGGCGGGGTGAGCACCTACTTCCTCGGGCGTGTGAGGCCGGAGGGCCGCCATCCGCTTCCGCCGCGCGTGGCCCGGCCGCTGCTCGACGAAGCGCGCCCCGGATCCTTGCGTTTCGGGGATGCCCTGCGCACGGGCGGGGCGTTGCGATTCTTGGTGCGGGCACGCGGCGAAGCCTTACTGCGCTTTTCCATGCTCAAAACGTCTTTCGGCCCGCTGTTGTTTGCCTACCTCGCGTTCTATACCGTGCAGTACTTCCCGGCGCCGCTCTTCCCGATTCTGTGGGTGCGCGAGCTGCAGCTCAGCGATGGATTGATCAGCCTGGGCAGCACGCTCTTCTACTTGTTCATGCTTCTGGCCTCGGTGATGTTCGCTCGACTCACGCGTCGGCATGGCCACCACCGTGTGCTCGTTGCAGGCGCGTTGCTCTACAGTCTATATCCCTTGATTCTTTCATATGGCCAGGGAGTTGCCCCCTTTCTCATTGCCTCCGCTGCAGGCGGAGTTGCACTCGCGCTGCTCAGCGGCGGACTGGTGAGCCGCCTGATGGAACGCGCGCCGCAAGACGACCTGCCCACCGCCATGGCTTTCCACAACCTGGCCCTCAACATCGGAGTTTTGGCTGGCCCGTTGGCCGGCTCCATCATTGCCGAATTCACCGGAGTGCGGTTGGCGGTTCTGTTGGCGGCTGGATTGCGATTCGTGGGGGGGCTGCTT
This sequence comes from Anaerolineales bacterium, assembly GCA_035288225.1. Lineage (GTDB taxonomy): Bacteria > Chloroflexota > Anaerolineae > Anaerolineales > RBG-16-64-43 > RBG-16-64-43. Next base: position 7,110 of record DATEAT010000005.1, read on the forward strand.
CTCTGGCGTTGGGGCTAGGGCATCTCGCGTCGGGGGTGAGGCTGCTCCGCGTTGGCATGTGGGGCATGCCCTGCGGCCAGCGTCGCTCGCCCCACCGACCGTGAGGGCGGGCAACCATCAGGATGTGGCTCAGCGGGATAGGTCTCGGCGTGCACTCGGATCACTTCGCGTGCGTCGGATCCCCCTATACCCAAATCGGCCAGGGCACACTTCGCCCGGGTCCTGGCACAGGGAAGCGGGGCTGGCGCACAAGGCCGCGTACACGCCGATCGAGGGCAGCCACTTCCGGCGAGGTCAGCAACTCATTGAGGTCCTGGCGCAGCAGGGCATCACCCTTTAGCCGTGCGCCGAGCTGCTGTATGTCGGTGACCAGCGCCGGAGGAATCTCCTCACCGGCGAAATCCCAGATGACAGTGCGCAATTTTGGTTCCGCGTGGAAACATAACCCGTGGTCGATGAGCCACAGATGGCCCCCTCGGTCGCGGGCCAGGTGCCCGGCCTTTCGGTCCGCGTTGTTCACCAAAGCGTCGAATGCTGCCACTCGGCGCAGGTCCTCGGCCGCAGTCTCCCGCAAGCTGAAGTAGTCCTGTTCGAGGTCGAGATCGCGGTAGGCCTGCAGTGATCCTTCGCCATAGGGCCCATCCACGCGTAGCACGGTCGTCGGGATAAAATCCCATCCCAGCGCCTGGCTCACCCGGAAAGCCGCGACTTCGCGGCGTGACAGGCTACCAGATTCAAAATCCCACAGCGGTTGTTCCCCCTGAGCAGGCTTGTAGACCGCGCGCAGCGGGGTATCCGCCTCGGGCAGGTTCACCTCGCACAGAAAGGTGTAGTTGGACCCGAACTCGAAAAGCCCGCGCACGGTGATCGTGCCGCGAGTCAAGGCATCCAACTCGCCTGCCGGCTGAGAAGGTTGAGGGGGTTGAGACGCATTGCCGCCCGCGTCAGTGCTTGTGGCCATTCCGTCGCGGGCAGAAGTGGCCGGAGGGGTCGATGGGCTGACCGCAGTTGCCGCAAACCGGCCGCCCGCGCTGCGCCAGTTCGTGGCCCCAACGCCCCAGGCGGCGCATTTGGTCGCGCGTGGCAAACAGCCGAGCCACTGAGACCTCTTCCGACGAGGCTTCTTCTTGATCTTGCTCCCCCTGCTCGCGCAGCACGAGCAGCATCACGTCGGCGTTTTCGTCGTAGCCCAGCCCCATGTTGCCGACCCGGAAGGCCACTTCCAACGGCTCCTGCAGGACCATCTCGGATTCCTCGTAGCGCCAAGAGGCTTCGCTCAGGGCCGGAAAGCGCCGCGCCAATTCCTGGAGAAACTGCTCGATGCTCACCCCGAGCATCTCCACCTGTTGTTTCTCAACGAGCAGCGTCAGCAAGCGATCGGCGCTGCGCGCCTGCAAGTAGAAGACGCGCTGGCCGGGCTCGCCAATCGCGCCCAGAGTGATATGAGTGACCGGGTTGAGGTCGAAGCGCAGGCCGGGCATGGCTCTCACCATGAAGGGCTGGGCCTCACCGCTGAAGGAAAGGCCGATGCCCTGTAATCGAATGGCGGAAGTATATCATCCGCGCGATGCGTATTTGCATCAGTACATGCGAGGCGCGATGAGAACGGCCGGTAGCGGCGAGCCGGCGGTGTGATTGAGGGCGATCAGGCGTGTGCCGCGTGGCCCGAACTCAAGTGCGCTGATCGAGGCGGGCGACACCGTCAGCCGTTGGAAGAGATCCAGCGGAATACCCAGCGAATAAGCCAACCCAAGACGGATGACGTCGCCATGGGCGAAGGCCGCGACCATTTGCCGCGGGTGCTCTTCACACAATCCCTCCAGCGCCCGCGCTACGCGTTGCTGCACTTCGATGAAGGTTTCGCCGCCCGGGAAGCGCACCCGCGCAGGGTGGCGGTGCACCTCCTGCCAAAGAGCCAGGCGTCGCAGCGAAGCGAAAGTCCGGCCTGTGTATTCGCCGTAGTTGACCTCAATGAAATCGCGGCGGCGAAGGATGGGGCACCCCAGATACTGGGCCAACGGTTTGGCGGTTTCGAGGGCCCGCTCGAGCGGGGAGCTGTAGATGGCGCGCAGAGGCAAACCGCCCAGGGCCTTGGCCACCTCTCCGGCCTGCTCTCGACCGCGCGCGTTGAGGTGCACGCCACGAGCCCAGCCCGAGAGGCGCCGCCCGACAAAATCGGTTTCCCCGTGGCGAACGAGAAGGATGGTGGTCACGCGCCACCCTCCGGCAGCCCGTGCTGGATGACCCCGCGGAACCATTCCGCGCTGGCCTTGGGGATTCTCTTCTGGCTGGCGAAGTCCACATACACCAATCCAAAGCGCATGCTGTACCCGAGGGCCCACTCGAAATTGTCCATCAGCGACCAGACGAAGTAACCCCCGACGCGGATGCCGCGGGCCATCGCGCGCTGCACCTCGGCCAGATGGCGCGACAGGAAGGAGATGCGCTCTGCATCCTCCACATGGCCGCGGGCATCGGGCACATCCGCCAGGGGCATGCCGTTCTCTGTTACCAGAAGGAGCGGTGGATGGTACTCCCTCCACAATCGATCCAATAATTCGAACAACCCGGGCGGATAGACTTCCCACATAAGGGAGAACTCACCTTGTTCAGGTTTGACCTGAGCCGCCTCGAGGAACGGAGTCGAATCGTCATACCGGACGACGGCCCGGCTGTAGTAGTTCACGCCGAGGAAATCGAGCGGCTGGTGTATCTCCTGCATGTCGCCGGGCTGGATGGGCGTTCGGAGCGGCGCGAAGCGTTGGGCCAATTCCGCGGGGTATTCGCCGCGCATGACCGGGTCGAGGAACCAGCGATTCGTGAAGGCATCAAATCGGTCGGCCGCCTGCACGTCTGCCTCACTCGAGGAGGCCGGGTGCACGGCGCTCAGACTGAGTGCCAGGCCGACCGTGGCCTTGCCACGCACCTCGCTGCGGATGGCGCGGGTCGCGCGCGCATGGGAAAGCAACAGGTGATGCGAAGCATGCAGTGCGGCCACTGGGTCCACAATACCCGGTGCGAAATTGCCCAGAAAGTAACCCCCCACCCCCGAGAAGAAGGGCTCGTTGTGGGTTATCCACCACGTGACCCGGTCGCCCAGACGATGGGCCACGGCCCGTGCATACTCTTCGAATTCATCTACGGTGGACCGCGCCGGCCATCCGCCGCGCTCCTGCACAGCCTGGGGCAAGTCCCAATGGAACAGGTTGACGAAGGGCGTTATGCCGCGTGCCAAGAGCCCGTCCACCAGCCGATCATAGAAACCCAGTCCGGCCGCGTTGGTTTTCCCCTTGCCCTGAGGCACCACCCTCGGCCAGGAGACCGAGAAGCGGTAGGCGTTGGCGCCCATGGCCTGCAACAGGTCCAGATCTTCCTGCCAGCGGTGGTAGTGGTCAGCGGCCACGTCTGCGTTGTCGTTGCCGGCAATCCTGCCGGGTGTGTGGGCGAAGGTATCCCAGATCGAAGGCGCGCGGCCATCTTCCGCAACGGCACCCTCGATTTGATAGGCCGAAGTCGCGCAGCCCCAGAAGAAATCGCGGGGAAAACCGGTTGAAGGGGATGCCATGGAGTTTGCATGCCTCCCTGGAACGGGTCGGTGTGCGGCGGCGCACGTTGCACTGCGGGTTGCAGGCGGAACGAAAAGGGGACCCCGCCCTGTTCTCCAGCCTGTCGAGAGTTACCCCTGACCGCGCTGTTCGAGCTCCTGTTCGCTCATGCCGAAATGGTGCGCGACTTCATGGACCAGCGTCCGCCTGATCTGGCGCCGCACCTCAATCTCGGTGCGCCCGGAAGAGGTCAACGGCTCGTGGAACAGCCAGATGCGGGAAGGTGCGAGGAGCACATCGTCGGCGCGGCGTTCGACGAGGGGCACGCCCAGATAGGCACCATACAGCGTTTCCCCCGGCTCGAGGTCGAATTCCTTCAACTCATCCGCGGAAGGTCGGTCCGCGATTTCAATCAGCAAGTCCTGCGCGTCTTCTTTGAGCCCTCGCGGCATGCGCGCGATGAGAGCCTGCTCTTCCTGGACCACGAGCTCCTCGAAGCGCTCGCGGCTCATCCTCATTTCGATTCGGTCTTCGAGAGGCCAGATGCCATCCGTGGCAGGTTGTCGGCCGCGGCTTTCGCCTGCGCCGTCCGCCATCGCTCCAGCCGTTCGCGAATACCGGCCTCGTAGCCTTCGGGCGATGGTTCGTAGAAGCGGCGCCCGAGCAGCGCGGTCGGCAAGTACTGCTGGCCGACGTGATGGCCGGCGTGATCATGCGGGTAGAGATAGCCCTGGCCGTGACCGAGCGCCTGGGCATCCCGCGAACTATCTTGCAGATGGCGCGGAACGTCGGTGACGCCCTGGGCCTGAAGTGTCTCCCGTGCGGCGAAGAACGCGCCCGCGCTGTTCGATTTGGGCGCCGTCGCCAGGTACAACGTGGCTTCGACGATCGGATAGATCCCTTCTGGAAGGCCGATGTAGTCGAAGGCCTGAGCCGCCGCCACCGCCACCACCAGGCCCTGCGGGTCCGCCAGCCCGATATCCTCGCCCGCCAGGATCACCAACCTGCGCAAGATGAAGCGCGGATCCTCGCCTGCGTGCAGCATGCGCGCCAGCCAGTAGAGGGCCGCGTCCGGGTCACCCCCGCGGACCGATTTGATGAAGGCGCTGATCGTATCGTAGTGAGCATCGCCGTCGCGATCGTACAGCAGCGCCCGGCGCTGGATCGATTCCTGGGCCACGGTCAGGTCGATGTGCAGCAAGCCCTGCGCATCGGGCGGCGTGGATTCGACGGCCAGTTCAAGCGCATTCAACGCATTGCGCGCATCGCCCCCGGCCAGCCGCGCCAGGTGCTGCAAGGCGCCCGCCTCCGCCTCGATCGGCCGTCCGCCGTAGCCGTGCTCGCGGTCGGCCAGGGCACGCTGCAGAAGAAGCAGGATGTCCTCCTCCGACAAGGCGTGCAACTCGAAGATACGGGAGCGTGAGACCAGCGGGCCGATCACCTCAAAAAAGGGGTTCTCGGTAGTGGCGCCGATGAAGACGAAGGTGCCGTCCTCCACCAGCGGCAGCAATGCATCCTGCTGTGCCTTGTTCCAGCGATGGACTTCATCCACAAAGAGGATCGTGGGCTGGCGCAGGCTGCGCTGCCGCTCGCGCGCGCGAAGGATCACCTGCCGCAGCTCCGGCAGACCGGCCAACACAGCACTCAGGCTCTCGAATGCGCTGCGCGTCTGTCCGGCGATGATGCGTGCCAAGGTCGTCTTGCCGCTGCCGGGCGGGCCCCACAGGATGATTGACGAGAAGAGGCGGTCCGCTTCGATGGCCCGCCGCAGTAACCGCCCTGGCCCAAGGATGGCCTGCTGACCGACGAAGTCCTCGAGCGTGGCCGGGCGCATGCGCGCGGCGAGAGGTTCCCCGTCCTTTGCCGCGGGCCGGGGGAGGTCAAAAAGAGTCATCGCATGGGCTCAGACGTGGATTTGCGGCGGTGGGGTGCGCGTGCTGTGGCTAGAGGGGCCGATGAGGGCGCCGATTGCGGCGCACGCGCACGACCACCCACAGCAGCGCGTAGACTGCCGCGAGCAAAACATCGATAGCATAAAGCCAGAATAGTCGCCACATAGCGACCCCCTTGTCTATTTCATTCTACCCCAACCGGGCGGCAGCGGCAGGGTGAATTGCGGATCAGGGGATGGCCCGAATGATGGCCGGAACCTCTGCGAGGCTGCTGGCCGTGAATTCGGGTTGGATCGTGTCGCCGTGGGCAAGATTGCCGGGTGTAGCCACACCGGTATCGAGCCAGATGTTGTGTACTCGTGCGTTCTGCGCGCCAAGGATATCCGCGCCCAGTGTGTCGCCGACCATGACCGCGGCGCTAGGGGAGATGCCCCACTGGGCAAGGATGAGTTCGAATCCGCGAGGGTTAGGTTTGCGGATGCCCATCGCGGCTGAGATCAGGACCGGGTCGAAGCGGCCGTCGAAGCCGCACTGGGTGATCAGCCGCCGGACATCACCCTCATCGGCCGCATTGGAGAACATGGCCATACGCAAACCGGATTGGACCAGCTCATCCAGCACGGCGCCGGCCTCGGGGCGAGCTTGCCAATGCTGCTCGATGACTACATAGAGTTCGCGAACCGAATGGTTGATCTGCCTCGCCGTAGCGGGATGCAAACCCAAGTCCTTGAGCGTTTCGGCCACCACCCAGGCCATCGTGAACTCGAGGAAGTCGGCCTGACGTTGGCGCTCGTAGTCCTCCAGCCTCTCGCTGAAGCGCGCCAGGAAGGCGGCCGGCTCCACCACCACCCCCTCCCGCACGAGCGAGTCCACCAGGGCCTGGCGCCCTGCACGGCGGGTGGACGGCACGTCACCTGTGTAGCGGATGAGGGTCCATCCCAAATCAAAGATCACACCCTGTATGGGCATCCTCACGTTCCTCAGTGGGCCGTCTCAGTAGCCGCTCGGCAGGTCGACCCGGTTGAGCAGCGGCTGCCCGGCCAAATAGCGTTTGAGATTCTCTGCGAATAGGTCCACAGCGCGCGCGTCGTAGTGCGGCGAATTGCCGGCGATGTGCGGTGAGAGAATGAGGTTGGGAGCCTGCCACAGCGGGCTCTCGGCGTCCAACGGTTCCGTTTCGAACACATCCAGCGCCGCCCCCCGCAGGTGACCCTCACGCAAGGCCGCGATAACGGCCTCACTCACAACGATCCCCCCGCGCGACACGTCGATCAGAAAGGCACCCCGCTTGCAGGCGGAGATCACCTCGGCTCCGATCCATCCGCGCGTCTCGTCGGTCAGCGGGGCGCACACGACGACGTAATCGCACTCGGCCACCATTCGCTTCACAGCCTGTGGCGGATACAAGCGCGCTACACGCTCGCCGCTCGGGTCCCCCAGCCCCTCGGGGGCATAACCATCGTCCGCCGGGCGCATCGCATCGCGCTTGACAGCCAGGACGCGCGCACCGAGAGCTTGGCACACCCGCGCCACTTCGCGGCCGATGCTGCCGTAACCGATCAGGCCTACGGTGGCACCCCGCAACTCGAAGGGAGAGAAGCGCTCCCAGCGGTCGCGCGGCCATTCCGCGCGAGCCTGGTGCTCAAGAATTAGTGGCAGGCGGTGACCCAGAGCCAGCATGGACATCAGTACGTACTCGGCCATTTGGGGCGCGGCGGCGCCCGAAAGCGAAGTCAGCGTAACCCCGGCTTGCAGCAATGCGCGGCCGGCTATCCGGTCGACGCCCGCCATGTGGAGCTGAACCCACTTAAGGTTTGGCGCGCCGCCAGGCTCGGGCACAGCCCGCAAGGTGTACAGGACCTCGACCTGGGACAAGATCGGGCCGGGGATCTCATCGGCTTTGCGCGCGGGATGCACATGGACGGCCAGGCGTTGCGAGACTTGCTCAACCCGCTGGACCAACTCCTTGCCGAATGGTTCGGTGATTAACACGTGTACGGGAGTGGCCATTGCTTCATCCCCCACAACTAATATTGGTGCCAAGCCGAGACGCCCGCGGTTCGCCCTCGACGACGTCCGGTCGGCCTGAAAGGCAGCCTAAGCTGCCCAAGACACGAGAAACCGAGGCGGCGTAGGGCAATCGTAGGGTAAGCATTGTCTTCCAGACAAGTTGCGCCGCTGCCACCGTGCTAAGGTGCACTGAGAAGGGCGATACTCTCTTCTTCTCCTCCTTTTAGAGAGCCGGGGTCGGCGTCCCCGGCTCTCGTGATTCTATCGCGTCGCACGCGGTTGCCGGTGCACCTGCCAGCCCTGCACAGCGGGCAACCGAAGCGATTCGCTCTGCTATAATCCAAACCCGTGTCCGAGCCTTCCGCCTCGCATCGCATTGTCCGGGCTGCGGCTGTGGTTATGCCCGGGCTGGTTCTCTCCACGCTGGTCGGGCTGGCACGCCAGATCCTCGTGGCCCGCGCCTTCGGCACCGGCGCCGACCTGGACGCCTTCCTCGCCGCCAACCGGCTGCCCGAACTTCTCTTTAACCTGATGGCCGGCGGGGCTCTGGCATCGGCATTCATCCCGACCTACACCGGCTTCCTCACGCGCAAGGACCGGGCGGGTGCCGGCCGCCTGGCCGGGGCCCTCGCCACGTGGGTCTCCGCGCTTCTGCTCCTGACCAGTGCGCTGGCGGCGGTTTTGGCCGGCCCGCTGGTCGATCACCTCATCGCCCCCTACTTCCAATCGGCACCGCAGCGCGCGCTGACGGTAGACCTGCTGCGCATCTTGCTCCTTTCGCCCACCCTCTTTGCGCTAAGCGGGCTGGTCATGGCCGTGCTCAACGCCCACCAGCGCTTCTTGATCTCGGCCCTGGCCCCCATGTTCTACCCGCTCGGCATGATCCTCGGGGTGGAATTGCTCGTCCCGCGGATGGGCATCTACGGCCTGGCCTGGGGGGCAGTGGCCGGCGCGGCGTTGCACCTGCTAGTCCAGCTTCCCTCGCTGGCCCGTGTGCGGCTCGCGCTCAAGCCGCGGCTGGGTTGGCGCGAGGCAGCCGTGCGCGAGGTGGGCCGGCTGATGGCTCCGCGCCTGGTGGGCCAGGGCGCCGTGCAACTCAACTTCCTGGTGAACACCATCATCGCCTCGGGTCAGCCGGAGGGCAGCCTGGCCGCGCTGACCTGGGGGTTCAGCCTGATGCTGATGCCCGAGATCGCCATCGCCCAGGCCAGCGCGATCGCGGCGCTGCCGACCTTTTCTGAGCAAGCCAGCCTGGGCAAGGTGAGCGAGTTGCGCGAGACTTTGAGCACGATGTTGCGCGGCGTGATGTTTCTGGCCCTGCCGGCCTCCATCGGGTTGATCCTATTGCGTGGGCCCCTGGTGCAGGTGATTTTCGAGCGCGGCAGCTTCACCGATGCCTCGACGCGCATGGTTACCTGGGCATTGCTTTTCTACGCGGCGGGGCTGCTGGCCCATTCCACGCTGGAGGTGCTAGCGCGCGCCTACTACGCCCTGCACGACACGCTGACCCCGGTGGCGGTGAGCGTCGGCGGCATGCTGCTCAATGTCGGCCTGAGCTTGTGGCTCACCCGCCTGTTCGGCGCACGCGGCCTCATGCCACACGGCGGCCTAGCCCTGGCGAACACGCTGGCCACTTTCCTCGAGATGGGGGTGTTGCTTGGGTTGTTGAGAGGCAAGGCAACCGGTCCCCTCTCGCCAACGATGTGGAAACACTCCGCTCGACTCCTGGCGGCCTGCGTGCCCATGTCGGCCGCCGTGTGGGGCGTCACGACAATCCTGAGCGCCTCGCCGGCCTGGCTCATCCTCGCTCTGGGTGTGGCGGCGGGAGTCGCCGTCTACTGGCTGGCTGCTCTGGCACTCGGCGCGCCCGAAGCGCGCTCGTTCCCGCGGCTTGTTCTCGCCCGGCTCCAGCCCGGCATCCACCGCTAGCCCGCCTCCCGCGGTGCCACGCTCGCTATGGAAGCAAGAGCGCGTGCCGCCGGCACGCGCTTCGTGGGTGAGCGCGGCAATGCTTTCAACACCGCCTAACGCGCGACCATGGCTGTGATTTGCGCAACAACCAACCCGAGCGTTGCGCCAGCAATGACCTCACCGGGCGTGTGCCCGATCAGCTCCTTGAGCTGCTCCTCCTTGAGCGGATGCCCCGCCACCAGATCGGAGACGATTGCGTTGATGACGCGCGCGTGTTCGCCGGCCTGCCGGCGCACACCGGTCGCGTCGTACAGCACGATCATGGCAAGCACCACCGCCAAGGCATAAAGGGGTGAGCCGAATCCCAAGGTCAGCCCAATGGCGTGGGTGACCGCGACCACCAGCGCGGAATGCGAGGAGGGCATGCCGCCCGCGCTCATGAGCAGCGACCAATCCCACTCACGCTTGAGCAGAAAGTGGAGCGGGATTTTGACCACCTGGGCGATCGACCAGGCGATGAGTGCGGCGATCAGGACGGTATTTGAGAGGAGTGCCTGCATGGCGTCGTGTCCTACTCGGGGGTGGATGGGGTGGCGTCGTCGTGGGCGACCGCGGCGCGCGTAGGGTGGGCGCTCAGCCGGCGCAAGCGCACCTCGGCTCCGGCCAGCAAGTCGCTGCAGTGCTTGGCCAATTGCTGCCCGCGTTCGAAGAGCTGCACCGACTCTTCGAGTGAGGCCGTGCCGCCCTCCAGCTTATCCACAATCGTGCGCAACTCCTCAAGCGCGGCCTCATACGACATCTCGCCCAGCGCGGTCTTCTTAGTGCGTGGACTCATCATTCCTCCCCATGCGCGTGCCCTTCGACTCGTGCGCGCAGCTCGCCGCGCGCTAGCCGGATGTGCAGCCCGCTGCCCACCGGCGCCTGGCGAGGCGATCGTACGATCGCCTCATCCTCCTGGCGGGTCACCAACGCGTAGCCTCGCTTGAGCACCGCGAAGGGGCTGACCGTTCGCAGCAACTGATCCAGGCGATGCGCCTCTGCCGTGCGACGTTCATTGGCGCGCTGTACGGCTTCGCGCAAACGGCGCTCAAGCTCATCTGCCCGCTGGCGGGCGTTGTCCAGACGCGCGCGCGGCGATTGCGCGCGCAAGTGGGCGGCCAGCTCGCCCAGGCCGGCACGCCTCTCGCGCACCGCCGCCTGGCCCGCTCGCACCAGGCGCGCCGCCAGCACCCCCAGTTCGCTCTGCAGTTCAGAGCGGTCGGGCGTGGCTAACTCGGCAGCCGCGGAGGGCGTGGGTGCGCGGCGGTCGGCTGCAAAATCGACGAGGGTAACGTCGGTCTCATGACCCACGCCGGCAACGACCGGCGCAGCCGAGGCCGCAACCGCCCGCACGACGCCCTCATCATTGAAGGCCCATAGGTCCTCCAGGCTGCCGCCGCCGCGCACGAGGAGGATCACATCCGGCCGGGCACGATTGGCCCGCGCCAGCGCCTTGACAATCTCCGGCGGGGCGTGCTCGCCCTGGACCGGGGTGGCGGCCAGCACCACTTCCGCAAGGGGATAGCGCCGGGCGAGAACGGTGAGGACATCTTGCAATGCCGCGGCGCTAGGGGAGGTCACAATAGCAATGCGCCGGGGCCATGCGGGTAACGGGCGTTTGCGCTCTGGAGCGAAAAGGCCCTCGGCCTCCAGACGCGCTTTGAGCGCCACGAATCGGGCATACAGCTCCCCTTCGCCCGCGGGTCGCAGCCCATCCGCGTACAGCTGATACTGCCCGCCGGCCTCGTACAGGCTGATGCGTCCGTGGACTTCCACACTCTGCCCCTCGCGCGGCAGGATCTGACGCGAGGCGATCTCGCGCCACATCACGCAGCGCAGGGAGGCTTCGGCATCCTTGAGGGTGAAGTAGACATGGCCGGATGCGGGCCGCGAGAGATTAGAGATCTCGCCCGTGACCCACACATCCTGCAGCGTTTCGTCGGCGTCGAGGACGCCGCGCACACGCCGGTTGAGTGCCGATACCGTCCACACGGGCGGCGCGAAAAGCGCCATCTGCTCACTCATCTCAGGTTGTCACTCGCGTGGCCCGACGCGGAAAAGGGCCGTCTGTCCGATCGAATGCATCGCGGGGAAGTATACGGCAAACGCGCGAGGCGGCAGAGGAGCGGTCGAAGGGAGGCGGCTCGGGAGAGGACGGTAATGGCACACAATTGGCCAGGGCAGCCGCCAGGCATGCGCCTCTAACACGGTGGGTCGGGCCGATCCGCCTCATGGGTACGTCTCACGTGTCGGGTGCCTCGGCCAAGCGCCATGCATTGCCGCATTCTACCCCCGCCGCCCCACAAGAGAAAAAGCCATGAGTCTCTCGGCTCATGGCTCGGGCTGCCTTGCGGGAAGGCGGTGTTCGCGAGGCGCTGATCGACCTCAGCGGCTCGGCCTCAGGCGGCGACCATCGCCGGCATGAGTGCCGGCGCCTCGACCGGCACGCGGGTTGCCGTGAAGTCGAGAATGTGCGCGATCATTTGGCCGTAATCGTATCCCGCGGCACGCCCCGAGCGAGCGAACCCGCCTTCGAGGGTGATATCGGGATTCGAGTTGACATCCAACACATAGGGAATGCCGTCACGCACGCGCAAATCCACGCGGCCGTAGTCGCGCAGCCGCAGGGCGCGGTAGGCGCGCCGCGAAACGCTTTGCACGCGCTCGGCGATGACCGGATCGACCGGCGCCGGGCACTGAACCGAGGTCAGGTGGTAGGCTTCCGAGTTCGGGTCCCACTTGGCGTCGAAACTGCACAACCGCTGGTGATAGTCGCTGAACACGCCGTAGTCGATCGCGGCTAACGGCAGCACTTCCAGCCGGCCATTACCCCACAGCGAGATGTTGAACTCCGTCCCGTCGATGAAGTCCTCGACCAGCGCCTTGCACTTGAAGGTGTCCAACACGTATTCGATCCGCGTGCGTAATTGTTCGACCGTGTCGACCACCGCCTCCGGCGTGATGCCGAAGGAGCAGTGCTCGGTGGCGGGCTTCACCAACGCCGGGAAGCGAGTCCATCCATTGCGCGCGGGGCGTGCATACACCGCGGCTTGCGGCGTGGGGATGCGATGCCGGCGCAGTTGTTCTTTGGTGATGACCTTGTCGGTGGTGGCGCGCAGCGCCCAGGCGTCGGCACCCGTGTAGGTGAAGCCCAGGCTCTCCAGGACCGGCGGCACCAAATCGTAACCGTTCGGTGCTCCATCCAATCCCTCGCACCAATTGAAGACCAGATAATCGCGAGGATCGAACCCTCGTAGTGCTCCGACGACATCTCTGCGCACCGGGACCGAAAGCACCTCGATCCCCAACGAGTTCAATCCCAACTTCATTCGCGTAACTGCTTGCTCTGCCGCTTCCAGATCCCCTGCATTCCAATCGCTCATCACGTTGTGCAGGATGATGATCTTGTATGGCAGCGGACGAAACCCTCGCCTGCGTCTCATACGTCTCCTAAACGGAGGCGCGCTCAATGGCGCGCGCTCCCGAGGCATCCGACAATTCTGATTGTTATCGTATCATATGAATCACGAGAGTCAAGGGCTTCGGCCTTAAAGTTTTCCGAGGGGTCCTTTAACATAATCGGGACCCCTCGGAGGGATTCACTCGCTCTCGCGAGCCTCGAGCTCCTGCACGCGTTGAGGTGATCGACTCACCTTCACGCGCACATCTTCAACCGGCTCTCTCCATCTCAAGCTTCGCGTGCCCGCATCCCACGTGGCAAGTTGTGGGCCGTCTTCTTGTCGGGCGCTCGTGTGTGCGCCATCTCATCCACTGACTTTGTGATTCGACTCCGGATGAGTCATTGCTCGTCCATCGAAGTACTTCACATAGACGAGCAGGTCATCCCCCGGCTTGTAGAAATCGGGAATGCGGCTCATCATGGCGCAGCCCATGCGCTCATAGAATCGTGCGGCCGCGGCATACGGCCCGCTGGCACTCGTCCAGATTACGATCAAACGGCCGCCGCGTTCGAGGGCCAACTCTTGCACCCGCTCGAAGAGGGCTCGCCCCACGCCCTGCCGCTGCGCATCCGGCGAGGTGCACAGCCAATACAAGTCGAAAGCCCCCTCCGTCAATGCCGTCTCGCCCCAGCAGGCGAAGCCGACCAACGTGCCGGCATTTCGTGCAGAGAGGAAGAGGTAGCCTGAGGCGGGACTATCGCGATATGCGTCGAAGAGTTCGAGGACTGTATCCTCCTCCTCGCGCGTAAAGACGTGCGTTGCACGAGTGAGTTCGAGGATTTCTTGCCGGTCGTCGGGCGGACTGGGGCGGATGGCGAGTTCACTCATCGGGGTCAGGGCGGCTCGCGAGGTATCCCCTCACGCGGCAGCGTGCAATAGTGTGCCGACGTGCATCGGCGCATCGGGAAGGAATCTCTCCAAACCGCAACGACGCAGCCCGGCCTCCAGCACCCCATTGAGCAGGTCGGCGTAGCTCCAACCCTCGGCCCGTGCGCACAACACCAGATCCGAAATCGGTGCCAGGCCGGGCAAGGCGTTGATCTCGATGACGTAGGGGCGCATGTCCTCGTTGCGATGCAGGCGAAAGTCCACCCTGCCAAAATCCAGGCAGCGCGTGACGCGGAATGTTTCAATCGTCAGGCGCATGATCTCGGCCGTCAACTCGGGGGCCAGCCGCGCCGGGCACGTGTACGGGTAGGCTTCCAGCGGCAGGGCCTTGACCGCATGGCTGTAGTAAGGGTCCATGTCCGGGATGGCGGCGTGATTGATCTGCGAAACCGGGAAGACATGGACGCCGTCGTAATCGAGCCCCCCGCCCGGCACGAGCGGCATGCCGACGAGTGACGGCACTGGGTCTCCCGCGGCGCGCGGCGAGAGGTTGCCGACCAATCCACAGGTGACATCTTCGCCGGGCACGTATTCCTCGGCGATCACATTCTGCCGATAGGCACGCAACAGCCACGCCACGCGTTCGCGCAACGCCGCTTCGTCGCGGACGACCGAACCGGCGTCAATGCCGATACCCGTGCCTTCACGGTTGGGTTTGACAAACAGGGGGAAGCGCAGCCGCGGGTCGAGACGATTGGCCGGGTCGAGAAACTCCTGAAAACCCGGCGTCGCCACACCGGCGCTGACCAGGATGTGCTTGGTCGCCACCTTATCGAGTGTGTTGGCCAGGCACATGACCTTGCCGCCGGTATATGCGATGCCGCTCATCTCGAGCAGCGCCGGCACCTGCGCCTCGCGCGAATCGCCGCGGTAGCCCTCACAGGTGTTGAAGCATATGTCGATTCGCTTTCGACGCAAAACGGCCGGCAGGCCGGCATTTCCATCCAGGGCTAGAACTTGGTGGCCGCGCGAGGCGAGCGCAGCGCAGTAAGCCTCGATGTTGCTTTCGATGTCCAGCTCGGCCAGGGCATCCGCCGGGCGGTCGCCATCGGGCGGGGCATTGCTCTTGAGATTGTGGAGCACGGCCACTCGCAGGGGGCGTTTGGCCGCTGCGCGCGAGCCAGAGCCCGGGTGGTGCCGCCCGGGCTCGCGCGCATGAGGAAGTTCAGATTCGATCTCGGACACACAACCTCGCTTCCGTGAAAGACGATCGAACGCACGGCGGGCAACCCGCCCGCCGGCAGAGTCGCTAGAGATCCGCCTCAGGCAGTGTGTGGCGCTTGGGCTTGCCCGAGCCGATGCCCAGGGGTTCCCACTTGCCGCTGTCTTGGTTGAGGCGGTGCTGTCCGCCGCCTCGGCCGTGAACCAGCTCGAAGCCCTGGGGTTCGATGGTAAGCCGTTCCCCATCCAAGAGCCCGGTGATGCCAGCCTGCCCGGGTTCGGGACGCTTGGCCTGACAGTACTTGCAGGTGGCCGGGTCGTGCGCCGTGTACTCGATGGGCTCTTCGTAGGTGGTGATGAACCCCTCGTAGTTGCGCAGGATGATCTTGTGGTCCGACATGCTGACCAGGTAGTTGGGCGAAATCGGGATCTTACCACCGCCTTGTGGCGCATCGATGACGTATTGCGGGACGGCGAAGCCCGAGGTGTGGCCGCGCAGAGCTTCCAGGATCTCGATGCCCTTGCCCACCGGTGTGCGGAAGTGGCCCGCCCCTTCAACCTCATCGCACTGGTAGAGGTAGTAAGGGCGCACCCGGATGCGCACCAGGTCCTGTACCAGGCGGCGCTGGATGTGGGGGCAATCGTTGACTCCCGCCAGCAGCACCGATTGATTGCCCAGCGGGATTCCGGCGCGAGTCAGGCGGTCGGTGGCCCCGGCCAGTTCCTCGGTGATTTCATTCGGGTGATTGACGTGAATGTTCATCCACACCGGATGGTAGCGCGCCAGCATCTCGCACAGCTCATCATCGACGCGCATCGGCATAAACACCGGCACGCGCGTGCCCAGGCGGACGATCTCGATGTGCGGGATGGCGCGCAGGCGTGCGATCAGGCTCTCGAGCAGCTTGGGGGCGAGCGTCAGCGGGTCGCCGCCCGATAGCAACACATCGCGCACCTGGGGGGTGCGCTCAAGGTAGGCAAACATCGCATCATAGTCGGTACGCGAGAATTGAGCCGTCGGGTCACCCACGATGCGCGAGCGGGTGCAATAGCGGCAGTAGGAGGCGCATTGGGTCGTCACCAGCATCAGCACCCGGTCCGGGTAGCGATGCACCAGCCCCGGCACCGGCGAATGCCGGTCCTCCGCCAGCGAGTCCTCCATCATGGAGGTAAAGGGAACCATCTCGCTGGCGGTAGGGATGACCTGCCGGCGGATGGGATCGTTCGGATCCTGCGGGTCGATGAGGGAGATGAAATAGGGCGTGATGTCGACACGAAAGAGGCCGCTCGAGGAGAGCGCCCGCTGCTCGCTCTCCGTCAACGGAATCACCTGTCCGATCTCTTCCGCTGTGTTCAGGCGGTGGCTCAACTGCCATCGCCAGTCGTTCCATTGCGCCTGCGGGACCTCGGCAAAGGCCGCCGCCCGCTGCGATCGAAAAGCCATCCCACTCATATCGTCTCCCACATCTCGTTGTTTACACCAATATGTTCGGCCGTACCGCCACCCTGCTTCTCAGGTTAGCGCGATGGGACCGGAGCCTGGGGGCTGATTTGAGAGATCTTCTGCAGCAGTTTGGCGCGTGTGCGCACGTCCTTGGTCTCCATCAAGCGCTTGCGCAGCAAGCGTACCTTCATGCGCCGCTGGCGGCGCCGACGCAACTCTCGTTGTCGCTCAACATTCGGCATTCGATCCTCCCGAGTATCATCTGATTGGTGATCTCTTGAAGTATATCCCCTTTTGAGGGCCCAGCCTAGGGTTCCCGGCGGACTCGCGCTGCGCCTATCCTCCTTGGGAAGGATCATCGCGTGCCGCGCCTCATTCCCGTTGGCACAGTCTGCTGTTCTTGTCACGCGTTGCGCCAAGTGTGTGGGCCATCGCAATCCCTTTCTGTTGTTCTTTCAGGCTCTTGGTATAATTCGTCACTCAGGTGAGGTGTTCGAGCGTTCTGGGCTTAACCCCCACCGCGCTTTGCCTGGAGGTTGGGCGTCTCGCAAGGAACCCACCGGCTCCTGTTTTGGCCCAGGAGCCGGTTCTGTTTAGGAGACCGGGCATGGATCTCAAGGCACTGACCGGCGAGATGAACCGCTTCGTCGAGGCGAAGGGCTGGTACGCTCCCGACAGCCCGCGCCCGCAGACACCGCGCAACCTGGCCACCTCTATGGCGATCGAGGCGGCGGAGGTCCTCGAACATTCCCAATGGGGCGAGGCCGCCGCATCCGGCGTGGAGGACGAGCTGGCGGACGTGGCCCTGTACCTGTTGCAGCTGGCCCACCGCCTCGACATCGATCTCGAGGCAGCGATAGTGGCCAAGCTCAATCTCAACTATTCTCGCCACTGGGACGGTTAGAGCCGCCATGCCCCTGCGCCGCCTGTGCCCCACCGGACCGGTCGGGGTCCTCGCCCTGAGCGACGACGTCTCGGAGCTACTCTACGGCTCGCAAATCACCACCCTCGAGCCGAAGGTCCGCCTGGTGCTCAGTTGCGGCGATCTGCCGCATGAGTATCTTGAATACGTTGTCAGCATGCTCAATGTTCCGCTGTATTACGTGATGGGCAATCATGACGGGCGCGGCTATTGGCGCTCCGACGGAACGCACGCTCGCTACCCGCAAGGATGTGTTCACCTGGAGGGTCGTTGCGTGACCGATTCGGGGTTGCTCATCGCCGGGCTGGGCGGCAGCATCCGATACGGACCCCAGGCGGCCTACCAATTCTCGGAAAGCGAAATGTGGCAACGCGTGCTGCGGTTGGCCTTGCGTTTGTGGGTGAACCGCCTCACCTACGGCCGCGCGATCGACATCCTGATCACGCACTCTGCGCCGCGCGGGATCAACGATGGCCCGGATGCTGCCCATCGCGGGTTCGCCTCGCTGTTGTGGCTTTTGCGCGTGGCGCGCCCGCGCTGGCATTTGCACGGGCATACCACCACCGTCTATGACCGCCCGGCGCCCTCGACGCGCTTCGAGGACAGCCAGGTGTTCTTCATCCCGCCCTTTCGGCTGCTGGAATGGGAGTGCTGAGGTGAGTGACCTATTCAGCCGCGCGCCGACCGATATGCTGGACCGGTCGGCCGGGGATTTCTTCAACGCCCGCCGGCGGGCCTTCTTCTCGAGCGTCATGGCCTTTCTACGCCGACGCCCCAATCGCCTGCTCTCGTTCGACGAAGTGCGAGGGCGGCTCCACCTGGGCGGACCGATCTATCGCGGGC
This sequence comes from Anaerolineales bacterium, assembly GCA_035288225.1. GTDB lineage: Bacteria > Chloroflexota > Anaerolineae > Anaerolineales > RBG-16-64-43 > RBG-16-64-43. The sequence continues at coordinate 25,226 of DATEAT010000005.1, forward strand.
TGCAGACCGTCCTGGTGCACAACATCGTTGGGAGCCTCAATCGTTACCAGGACTTCGACCGCAAGTTCATGCCAGTCCATTCGCACACGGCCACGCGCTGGATGCGGGTCAATCGCGCCTGGTACGCGGAGACCGGGCTTCCGCCTGTCGTCCTGTACAAGGTGGGCGAGGTGTATTTCGTCGTCGACGGCAACCATCGCGTATCGGTCGCACGCGAGCAAGGCCAGGAATACATCGAGGCCGAGGTGCGCGAGTATTCGGTGCGGGTGCCGCTGGGTGCAGAGCTGCGCCCCGAAGACCTCGAGAAACTGGGGGCGCAGGTGGAGTTTTACGAACGCACCGGGCTCGACCGTTTGTGTCCCCAGACCGAGCTGAACGTCACCATCCTTGGCGGCTACGAACGCCTGCTCGAGCACATCGCCGCTCACCGCTACTTCATGGGACTCGACTTGCGGCGGCCGATCACCGAAGAGGAGGCCGTCACCCACTGGTGCAAGTCGGTCTACCAACCGGTGCGGCGGGCCATCGACGAAAGCGGAATCATGGCCGCCTTCCCCGACCGCACCTCGGCCGACATGTACTTGTGGGTCATGGATCACCGCCACTTCCTGCTCGAGCACAAAGAAACCCGATCGATTGGCATCGTCGACGCCGCACGCAATTTCATCGAGCGTCTACGGGAGGGCGAGATTTCGCCCCCCGAGTGAAGGCGGAGGAAAGGCTTTGCCGCACAACAACGCCCGCACGGTATCGGTATTCGGGGGCTCGGCGCCCACCGCCGAGACGCCCGCCTACGAGGCGGCGCGCCACATGGGAAGGCTGCTGGGCGAGGCCGGGTGGCGCGTGGCCACCGGCGGTTACGAAGGCACGATGGAGGCCGTCAGCCGCGGCGCGGCCGAAGCCGGCGCGCAGGTTGTGGGAGTGGTCTGCGAAGTCTTCGAGCGCGCCGGGCTGCAACCCAACCCGTGGGTGCACGAGGTGGTACGCCTGGGCACGCTTCGCGAGCGTCTATACTATCTGGTACGGGAATGCGACGCGGCGCTCGCGCTCTCGGGAGGCATCGGAACGCTTTCGGAAGTGGCGTTTGCCTGGAGCATGCTCCAGGCCGGCGAGATCCCACCCAAGCCGTTGGTGCTTGTCGGGCCGGAGTGGAATCGGTCGTTGCTGGCTTTCCTGGAGAGCCATGCCGAGATGGTCCGTCCCAGGGACCTCGAGCTTCTCACGCTGTGTCCTACCGCGGAGGACGCCGCCCAGGAACTTGGCCGTCGCATCGGACCCGCATCGCTCTCACACGCTCTCTAGCCATCGCACCGGGAGAAGGAACCATGTCTGACGAGAAGCTGCCCGCACGCCGTGAGGATTTCAACGAGTGGTACAACCAGATCGTCGTGCGCGCCGAACTGGCGGACTACGCTCCGGTCCGTGGCTGCATGGTCGTCCGCCCGTACGGCTGGGCATTATGGGAAAATATCACCGCCGCCCTCGATCGGCGCTTCAAGGCGACGGGACATCTGAATGCCGGCTTTCCGATGTTCATCCCCAAGTCGTTCCTCGAACGTGAGAAGGAACACGTGGAAGGGTTTTCACCCGAGTTGGCGGTGGTCACCATCGCCGGCGGAGAGGTGCTGGACGAGCCGCTGGTTGTGCGCCCCACCTCCGAGACCATCATCGGGCACATGTACGCTAAGTGGATCAAGTCGTACCGCGACCTGCCGGTGCTGATCAACTTGTGGAATAGCGTGGTGCGGTGGGAGAAGCGCACTAAGTTGTTCTTGAGGACGACGGAATTCTACTGGCAGGAGGGCCACACGGCGCACGCCACGGCAGAGGAGGCGGAGGCCGAAACGCGCCGCATGCTCGATGTGTACGTGGACTTTGCCGTCAATGATGCCGCCATCCCGGTCATCCCCGGCCGCAAGAGTCAGACCGAGAAATTCGCCGGGGCGCAGCGTTCATACTCGATCGAGGCCATGATGGGCGACGGGAAGGCCCTGCAGTCCGGCACCTCGCACAACCTGGGCGAAAACTTCGCGCGGGCATTCAACATCCAGTACCTGGACGCGCAGAACGTGCTGCAGTTCTGTTCGACCACCTCCTGGGGCCTGTCCACACGATTCATCGGCGCCATTATCATGGTCCACGGGGACGACACGGGCCTGATCCTGCCGCCCAAACTCGCACCCTACCAAGTGGTCGTCGTCCCGATCTACAAGAACGACGACGAGCGCAGCCTGGTGCTGGGCGAGGTGGATCGTTTGGCAGGGGAGTTGGGAGAGCTGCGGGTCACGATCGACCGGCGCGAAGGGTTGACCCCTGGCTTCAAGTTCAACGAGTGGGAAATGCGGGGGGTTCCGCTGCGCCTCGAAATCGGGCCGCGCGACATCGCCCAGCAGTCGGTGACCCTCGCCCGCCGTGATCGTCCAGGCAAGAGCGGAAAAGTCTCCGTTCCTCGCCAGGGGCTCGCCGCGCACGTGGCCGAGGCGCTGGCCGACATACAGGCCTCGCTCTACGACCGCGCCTTGGAAGCGCGCCGCGCGCGCACGCACGAACCGAAGGATTTCGGCGAGTTCGCCCAGGTTGTCGAGGCAGGTTTCGCACTTGCGTGGTGGTGCGGCCGCAGCGAGTGCGAAGCAGAGATCAAAGAGAAGACCAAGGCTACGACGCGCTGTATTCCATTCGACCAACCCTCCGGCAGCGGGGCGTGCGTCCACTGCGGACAGAAGTCGGAGAGCAAAGCCATTTTCGCGCGCGCCTATTGAGGCCCCATGCCGTCCATCGACCTGGATGCACTCCGGCGCTGGAGCCAGACCCTCGGCGATCAGATCGGCGATCCGCGAGCTTTCGCGGCTGCGCTCCGAGGCCAGTTCGAGTCGCATTCGAACCGATTGTTGCGACGCGGCCCATCGCTCGCTCGCCACGGTGCCCTCGCCTCGTGGAACGTCCCCGCCGCCATGTTGAACGAAATCGAAGCTGCCATCCTGCCGCGCGCGGCCCGGCAACCCGAGGCCGCACTGCGTCTCGCCGATCACCTGTGGGCTATCCCTTCGCTCGAGGAGAAGAGCCTGGCCGCGCGGTTGCTCGAGGCCGCCGCGCGCCCCGAGGCAAGCCACATGCGCCTAGCGCGCTGGGTGGTGGAGACGCCCGACCCCGCCTTGCACGCGATTCTGGCACGCCACGCAGCCAGGCCCGTCCGCGATGAGTCGCCGGAACTTTTCCGCCAGGAGATACTTGCCTGGCTGGGCGGGCGCATCCTTGCCGTTCGCCGCTTCGCCTGGCTCGCGCTGCGCGAATGGATGGATGAGTCTCCCTCCTCGGCCTCGCTCCTCGCCCTCGAAGTCCTGACGCACGGCATGCGCGATAGCGACCCGGAGTGCCTGCGGTCATCGCAAGCCTTGTTCGCCCAGGTGGCCGCCTCGCAACCGGCGGAACTACTGCGCTGGGTGGACGACCTGCCCGATCGCGATGCCCAGTTCATCGGGCGGCGTTGGCTGCGCGGTGCTTTGCCGGGCCTACCGGCGGAGATCCGGGATGCCATTCGCACGCGCACGGCGCCGGACGAGATCGGCGTGCACCGTGAGAGATGAGCAGGCCATGCCGAGGTCCGTGAACATGTGGCCGAACGGGGTGACTCCCGTGAGCGATCCAGCCGCGCAGGCCGCCCGATGACCACGCAAGGCCGCCTGCACCTCACGCTATGCACGCTGCATATCCAGCTCCCGGGTTGTCGCTCGCTCAAAGAAAAACGCGGGCGGCTGGCGCCGCTGTTGGCCGGCCTGCGCCGCAGGTTCGAGTTGGCGGCCGCCGAGGTGGACGCGCAGGATGCATGGGCATCAGCCGTCGTGGCCTGCGTCGTGGTGAGTACCGATGCCACCCACAACCAGCGCGTTTTGCAGGCGGCACTGGAGTGGATTCGGTCTCATCAAACCGATATTGAAGTGAGTTCGACTTCGGTGGAGGACCGCTGAGGGAGAGGCGGCTCCGGCGAGACGGGTAGGGTACCGACAGACCTCGAATGGGCCGCGCCGCAACGCCTTCGACTGCGGCAAGCACGACTTAAGGAAAGGGTTTGCTATGGACCTCGGATTAGCTGGAGCACGGGCGCTGGTGTGCGGCAGCAGCCGCGGGCTTGGATTCGCGACCGCGAGCACCCTGGCCGCAGAGGGCGCGAGTGTGGCCATCAACGGCCGCAACCCCGAACGCCTGGAAGAGGCGGCGCGCCAACTGCGCTCATCCACCACGGTCAGAGTTGTTGCACTGGCGGGCGATGTGGCTACACCCGAAGGCCCGGGGGCGCTGGTGGCCCGTGCCGTCGCCGAGCTGGGAGGACTGGACATTCTGGTGACGAACTCGGGCGGGCCGCCGCCAGGCCGTTTCGATGAGTTGGATGATGCCGCCTGGCAGGCTGCATTCGATTTGCTTGTGCTCAGCGGCGTGCGCCTGGTGCGGGCTGCTCTACCCGCATTGCGCGCCTCACCCCGCGCAGCCGTATTGGCGGTCACCTCTTACGCGATCAAGCAGCCCCTGCCCAACCTGGTACTTTCCAACTCGCTGCGCGCGGCCGTCGCCGGGCTCATGAAATCGTTGGCCCTTGAACTCGGCGGCCAGGGTATTCGTTTCAACTGCATTCTGCCCGCCTGGATCGACACCGAGCGAGTGCGTCAACTGATGCATGATCGGGCGCAACGGGCGGGGAGCACAGCCGAGGAGGAAATGCGCCAGCAGGCCGGCGAGAGCCCGTTTGGACGCATGGGGCAGCCGGAAGAGTTTGCCCGGGCGGCGGCCTTCTTGTGCTCGCCGGCCGCCTCCTACATCACCGGCGTGATGCTGACGGTTGATGGCGGCATGTACAGGAGTTTGTTCTAACTCCAGGAACGCAGGGCGCTTACCGGCCCTGCCGGTTCGCTTTGACGGATAGCTGCGGGGCTGACTCGAATAGTCAGCCCCGTCATGTTTCATCGTATCGGATGCAGCGACCCGCTCAACTGAGGTGCCGCTTGGCCTCCCCCCACATCTTGTCGAGCTCCTCCAGGCCGAGCGTTCCGAGCGATACGCCTCGCGCACGGGCCACGGCCTCCATCCTCTCGAAACGGCGGCGGAAGCGCTGATTGGCCTCGCGCAATGCCGATTCCGGCTCCACCTTCACCCAACGCGCGAGATTCACGACCGCGAACAGCAGGTCGCCCACCTCCTCGGCGCGCCGCACTTCATCTTCCGCACCCTGCACCTCGCGTATCTCTTCTTGGACCTTGTCCAACACGCCGACCAACTCACGCCAGTCGAATCCTACCCGCGCCGCACGCTGCTGAACCAGGTCGGCTTGGAGGAGTGCTGGCAGGCCGGCCGGGATTCCATTGAGCAGTCCCTGCCCGCTTCCGCCCCTGGCAGTGCGCTCGTCAGCCTTGATTGCTTCCCAGTTGCTGAGCACCTCCTCGACGCCTTCGACCGTCTTCCCGCCGAACACATGCGGATGGCGACGTACGATCTTCGTGTTGATATCGCGCACGACATCTGCCATGCGGAATTGGCCGCCCTCGGTTGCGATCTGGGTCTGGAGAATGATCTGCAAGAGCAGGTCCCCCAATTCCTCCTGCAGGGCGTCAGCATCCTGGCGATCCAGGGCATCCAGCACTTCGTAACATTCTTCCTGCATATGCGGGCGCAGGCTTAGATGGGTCTGCTCGCGGTCCCACGGGAAGCCCTCGGGTGCGCGCAGGTGGGCTACGGTTTCCTGGAATTGCTCGAGGGCCGAAGCTTCGAGGGGCGGAACGTGAAGCGAGGAAAGGTGATCCAGCCCGGGGAATCGATCGAGTTCAAAGAGCGGGAGGCGGGTGGTGCGCGCGTCGGACAAGCCGGCGTGCTGCACAACCTGCACGGGGTGGGTCTCAGGGTACTGGTTCATCAGCACCAGCTTGACATCGCTGGCTACTTCTGAGGAGTAGAGCTGGGCGACGATCGCATGTTGCGATGGCGGAAAGGGAGGATGGTGGAGTTGGGCCAGCTCAACGGCATCGGCCAGCGCCACACCCGCCAACCCATCCAGGCTGAGCATGTGCAGGGTCGGTTCGAGGTAGCTCACGCCCGGCAGACAGCGCAACGCAAGGCCGGCCTCGGCCGCACGCGTGCGCAGCATCTCGACCGTAGCCTCGCCCATGTGCGGGTCGCCCGGCACGGCGTAGATCACACCCTGCGGCCGGCGCGCCAACTCGAGCACTTGATCCACGATGGCTGCATACACCTCTTCGAAGCGAGTGCGTCCCTCGTAGAGTGCATCGAACGAGCGCCAGGGCAAGGCGGGAAGCGCGTCCACCGTGGGGTGGCGCGCAGTGCGCACCCATATCTCCTGGGCGCCGCACAGCACCTCCCAGGCCGCGCGCGTGAGGAGGCCTGGGTCGCCCGGACCCAGCCCGACGATTGTGATTCCTGAATCGCTCATATTCTCGCCTGTCGTCTCCAACGCTATCCCATTCTAGCAGCAGCCCGCCGACGCCGGGAATAGCAAAGGGTCGGGGAGTGTGTCCCCGACCCTTCCAGTGTTCAAAAAGGGGTGCCGACTGCGCTCAGTTAGCGCTTGGTGTAGGTCGGGGCCTTGCGCGCGCGCTTGAGGCCAGGCTTCTTGCGCTCCTTCATCCGGTTATCGCGCGTCATCAAGCCCTCCTTGCGCAGGGCCGGCTTGAAGGTCTCATCCATCTTGACCAGTGCGCGAGCGAGGCCCATGCATACCGCGCCGGCCTGCCCGGTCACGCCGCCACCCGACACCATGACCGTGACCGTGACCTGCGCTTCGCGTCCGGTGACGCGCAAGGGTGAGAGGCTCTTCTGCAAGTCGCCGTCGCGTGTGAAATATTCCTCCGCCGGCTTGCCATTGACGATGACCCCGCCGGCCGCGGCGACCACTCGCACGCGCGCCGTGCTCTCCTTGCGTCGACCTACGCCTTCGTAGTATTGAGCTGCCATCGGTTCGTTATCCTTTCTCGTTGCCGCGGCTACTTGGCCGGCAGCGGCTTGGGCTGCTGCGCCTGATGAGGATGCTCGGCCTCGGCGTAGATCTTGAGCATCTTGATGATCTGGCGGCCGCGCTTATTGTGAGGCAACATACCCCACACGGCGGCTCGCACCACCCGGTCCGGGTGCTTGACCAATTGCTCTCGAAGAGAAACGGTCTTCAACCCTCCCGGATAACCGGAATGGTGATAGTACATCTTCTCGGTCAACTTCTTGCCCGTGACGCGCAGTTTGCCCGCGTTCACCACGACGACAAAATCGCCCAGCTCGACCCCCGGGGTGAAGGTGGGCTTGTGCTTGCCCAGCAAGACCCGCGCGATGCGGCTGGCCAACCGTCCGAGAATCTCCCCACTGGCGTCTACCACAAACCAGTCGCGAGTGATCTCCCGCTCTTTGGGGTAATATGTCTTTTCCACTTTTGCTCTCTCCAACTACAACGTTACGCTCAGCGCGCCGGTCGGAGGCGCTTCCGCCTCAAACACGTCTGGCGCCTCGTAATCGATTCGCATCAGGCACAGGCCCTTGGCCGGAGCCGCAGGCCCGCCGTGCCCCGCCCCCGGCTGCCCAAGCAGGTCGAGGAAATCTGCCTCGGCCAGCCGCCCTTGCCCCACCCGTACCAGGCTGCCGACCAGCATGCGCACCATGCGGTAGAGGAAGGCATCGGCCTGAATGGTGAACTCCAGCGCGCCCTCGATCGGGCGCCATTCGCTACCCATCACGTGGCGCACCGTTGTGCTGCCGCGGCGTGGCGGCATGCCGAACGCCGCGAAATCCTTCCGGCCGATGAGTGCGGCGCTGACCCGCTCGAGAATGCCGCGCTCGAGTGCGGGCCAGATGCGCCAGGCATAGCGCTCGCCCAGCGGGTCCGCCTGCCGGCTTTCAATCACGCGGTAGCGGTAGGTCCGCCGCCGCGCACCATAGCGCGGGTGAAACTCGTTCGCCACCCGTGTCACCGCACGGCAGCGCACGTCGCCTGGGAGCCGCGCATTGAGTGCCGGGGCCAGCGCTGCGGGAGGGTGCGACCAGTCGAGGTCGAAGGCCACCACCTGCCCCAGCGCATGTACGCCGGAGTCGGTGCGCCCCGCCGCCAGGAGATGCGCGCCCTGCCAGCCCAGCTGGCACAGGGCCTCTTCGAGCACACCCTGGATGGTGCGCACGCCGGACTGAATCTGGAAGCCGGCGTATTCCGTGCCATCGTAGGCCACAATCGCTTTGTAACGTTCCACGCCCCACCCCATGCGGGGAGAGCCGCAGCCCGCGCCAACGTGCGGGCTAGCCTTCGACAAACTCGATCAGCACCAACTCGGCGGCATCGCCCAGGCGATGCCCCAGACGCAGGATGCGCGTATACCCGCCGCTGCGCTTTTCGAAGCGCGGCGCGATCTCATCGAACAGGCGCTTGACCGCCTCCGGGTTGCCCAGGCGCGAAGCCGCGATGCGGCGCGCATGAACCATCGTGCTGGCCTCGGCCTTGGCGTGCTTGGCCCGCGTGACCAGCTGTTCCACCTCGCCGCGAATGGCCTGCGCCTTGGCGCGCGTGGTGCGAATACGGTCGTTCAAGATGAGCTGGTTGACGAGGGTCTTACGCAGCGCCGTGCGCTGGCCGCTCGACCTTCCCAGTTTCTTCCCGGCTACTTGGTGTCGCATGCTTTACTCCGTTGCGCTTGGCGCAGTGCTTTCTACACCACGTAGGAAGCCCTTCTCCTGCAGCTTCTCGCGTAGTTCTTCCAAGCTCTTATCGCCGAAATTGCGGATCGAGAGCACGGCCTCATCACCCTTGCCCAACAGCTCGAGCACTTCCCCCACCGTGGTGATACCCGTGCGCTTGAGCGAATTGAACACGCGCACCGACAGGTCGAGTTGTTCGATGGGCGTCTCGAGGATCTCCGAGGAGATCTTGGGCACGGCCACTTCGCTGACCCCGGCCGTGAGCGTTTCTTCACTTACCCCGGCCATGTCGCGCAGGTGTGCGATGAGGATTTGCGCGCTCTGGCTGAGCGCTTCCTCCGGGCGAAGCGTGCCGTCGGTCCAGATCTCGAGCACCAGCCGGTCGAAGTTGGTGTCTTGCCCGACGCGCGCCCGTTCCACATCGAAGTTGACCCGCCGCACCGGGCTGTAGATCGCGTCGATCGGCAGCTCGCCGATGGGCAGGCGGCCGCGCTCTTCCGATGGGGAGTAGCCGCGTCCGTGCTGAACAGTGAACTCGATATCCAACTGGGTCTTCGGATCATCGACCGTGAGCAGGTAGAGATCCGGGTTCACGATCTCGACCTCGGGCGGGACGACGATGTCGGCGGCGGTTACGGTGCCTTCGCCGCTCACTTCCAGGCGCAGGCGGGCCGTATCGCCCGCCAGGAGTTTAAGCCGCAACTGCTTGATTTGCAGCAGTAGCTGGGTCACATCTTCCTTGACGCCGGGAATGCTCGAAAACTCATGCGGGACGTCGGAAATGCGGATCGAGACAACCGCTGCACTCTCCAGCGAGGAGAGCAGCACGCGCCGCAGCGCGTTGCCCAGCGTGATCCCATAGCCACTCTCCAGCGGGCTGATGACGAAGCGCCCATAATTCTGGGCCATCGCATCCCGCTCGATCTTCGGCATGACCATATTCGTAGTTGTGCCCACTTTAACCCTCTCCTCCGGCGCACCCTGTCGAACCGCGCGCCAGACTGCTGGGCGTATCGGCGAGATGGAGCCGCCCGCGGCGGTCTCCCTCGAGCCGAGGTTTAGCGCGAGTAGAACTCGACGATCAACTGCTCGTTCAGCCGGATGTCGCTCATCTCATGGCGCTCGGGCCGCTTGACCATCTTGCCCGCGAGGCGCCCCAGGTCGCGCTCCAGCCAGGACGGCACCAGGCGCCCTTCGGCGGTTTCCGCAAGGCTCGCGAAGTAGGTGCGCGGGCGCGAGCCCTCGCGCACTTCCACCACATCGCCCGGGCGCACCACCATCGAGGGCACATCCGTTCGGCGGCCGTTGACGTTGAAGTGGCCGTGGGTGACGAGCACGCGCGCCATGCCGCGGCTTTCGGCGTAGCCCAGGCGGTAGACGACATTATCCAGGCGCGATTCAAGCGTCTGCAAGAGGTTGAGGCCCGTCATGCCGCGCTTCTTGAGGGCTTCGGAATAGTAGCGCCGGAACTGTGCCTCGAGCACGCCGTAGACGCGGCGCGCCTTCTGCTTCTCGCGCAGCTGGCGTGTGTAGTCCGACACGCGCTGGCGGCGGAATTGCGCATCCTTGCCGTGCATGCCGGGGGCAAAGCCGCGGCGCTCGAAGGCGCACTTCGGGCTCAAGCAGCGTGCACCCTTGAGGAAGAGCTTCTCGCCCTCGCGGCGGCAGAGCTTGCAGACCGGTCCGATGTATTTCGACATATCGTATCCTTCCTTGCGCCGGACGTGCCTACACGCGGCGCTTCTTGGGCGGACGGCAACCGTTGTGCGGCACGGGGGTCACGTCGCGGATCGAGCGCACGCGCAGCCCCATGCCTTGAATGGCACGGATGGCCGCCTCACGGCCCGGGCCCGGGCCG
>DATEAT010000006.1:0-14941 GCA_035288225.1 Anaerolineales bacterium
CGCGTGCCCACGGCCAACCCGGCTGCAAGACCGGCGCCGACGAGATGCCATACCGACCCATGCCGTCCGGCCGCGCGCCCGAGCACGAGGGCGAGAAGGAACAGGGCTACGGCGGCGTCGTGATTCCACGCCCGGCCAACCGTGTAGAAGGAGAGCGGCGAGAAGGCCATGAGCACGACTGCTGAGCCCGCCATGCTCATGCGCAGAAGAGCCCCGGCCTGCTCAAGTTCGCTCCACACCAGCCAGTAGACCAAGCCCAGCGAGAGGAGTGCAAAGCCGAGCGATGCCAGTCGCGCCGCCAGCAAGGGAGACGCAGCCACCAGGTCGATCAGCCCGTAGAGGTACACCAAATTCGGGAGGTGGAAATACGGGTAGTCGCGATAGGGGAGAAGGCCAAAACGCGCCAGCAATACGCCGCTCGCCACGAACTGGTGCTCATCGTGGTCCACCTCTCGCGGCAGGGCCACCCCGGCCAGCACTGCGCCCACCACCAGCAACAACAGAACTGCGCATGCTGCCGAGAGCGGGCTGAGCCCGCTTCGCCTTGAGCCCTCGGAATTCATGGGCCGCGTCGCATTTCGCTATGCCCTGAGTTCAATCCCTGAAAAGCTTGACGGGGGGAGGCGCAGCCCCTCCGGTCGCGATCGCCCACGCGCATGGGAAGCGCGTGGTGAGCTAGGAACCGGCTCACCCGACGGTCTTGATCGAAATCGGTTGCCCGCCCGCCAGGGCCGCAACGCTCACGCGGGCTGCCAGGCGCTCGGCCAGTTCGCGCAGGGCGATGCCCACCGGCGAATCGGGGTGGCTCAACACGACCGGCACGCCCCCATCGCCCCCCACCCGCACCGCCGGATCCATCGGGATCTCGCCGAGGAAGGGCACCTGCGCAGCTTCGGCCAGGCGCTTGCCGCCGCCACGCCCAAAGACATCCATCGTCTGGCCGTCCGGCAACAGCAGGTAGCTCATGTTCTCGACGACGCCCAGAATCGGCACTTCGAGGGTGCGGAACATTTCCAGCCCGCGCGAGGCGTCATCCAGCGACACCTGCTGCGGCAGCGTCACGATGACCCCGCCCGTGAGCGGGATGGACTGGCTCAGGCTGAGCTGCGCGTCGCCCGTTCCGGGGGGCAGGTCGATCACCAGATAGTCCAGCTCGCCCCACAGGACGTCTGCCAGGAACTGGCGGATGGCCGAGTGCAGCATCGGACCACGCCAGATGAGCGGCTGGCCTGGCCGCACCAGGAAGCCGATCGACATGACCCGGACACCATACGCCACGGCTGGCACCAACTTCTTGCCCTCGGGCGCAGGCATCGCGCTAAGCCCCATCATGATCGGGACGTTCGGACCGTAAATATCCGCGTCGAGCAGACCCACCCGCGCCCCGGCTTTGGCCAGGGAGGCGGCGACGTTTACGGCCACGGTGGTCTTGCCTACGCCGCCCTTGCCCGAGGCGATGGCGATGGCGTTGCGCACGGGCATTTCGATCAGGCCGCGGTCACGCCCGTCGGAGGGCACCGTCGATTCGAGTTGGACCTCGACTTCTCGCACTCCCGGCAGGCTGCGTACAGCGTCGGCCGCTTCGCGTTGGATTCGATCGCGCAGCGGGCAAGCCGGCGTGGTGAGCACGATGGTGAATGCGACGCGCCCCTCGCCGATCTCGAGGTCGCGAATCATGTTGAGGGTGACCAGGTCCTTGTTCAACTCCGGTTCCTGAACGCGGCTCAGCGCGCGCAGGACTTCTTCGGGAGTGGGTGATGGAGCCGATGTCAACGTTCACCTCGCTTTTCAATGCTTAGCCGGCTGCCCTCCAGGTAGGCCTGGATGTCCTTGCGCGCCCGTTCGAAGAGCTTGATCATCTCTTGATCGGTCCCGCGAAAACGCAGTACAGCCTGCCGTGCACAAGCCGTACAGCCGCGCATGGCCCGGTACGAATCCGCCTGGCAGGTCAGGCACCCATCCAGCCGGACCATCATCAACGCGAAAGCCAGGGCGTCCGGGTGCTCCTCATCCAGGTGGCAGATGCGATCCACCAGCCGCCGCCACGCCAGCCCGCGCAGGTCGCGCAGGGAGGGAGCCACCCGCAGCGGGAAGAGCATTTCGGCATCTTCGTGATACATCGCCTGTGCGTCCCTCGCGCCGGCTCAGGCAGCCGCCTGGGCCTTGGCCTTGCGTGCCTCTTTTTCTTTGCGCGCCTCTTCCTCGCTGGCATAATTGCTGGGGCGGATGGCAGCGTAGTAGGAGACCGGCCGCGAGAGGCGCTGCTTGTCGAAGATGTGCGCCTCGCGCCGGTCGTAGGAGGCGATCTCGTAGTCGTGGTCCATCTTGATCGCATCGAATGGACAGTACTCGGCGCACAACCCGCAATTCATGCAGATATCGATGTCGATGTAGAACTCAGCCGGTGCCGGCACCGGCCGTCCGGTCGCCGGGTCGGTTGTGCGGACAATCCAGATGCACTGCGGCGGGCACACTTTGGCGCAGATTCCGCACGCGGTGCAGCGGTCCTGCTGCTCCCCGTTCGCACCTTCTTCGTAGACCAGGAAGGGGATGTAGCGGAATTCCTCCGGTACGGGGATCTTCTCTTCCGGGTACTGGATGGTGAACAGCCCGCGCACGTTCTTCGACGAACGGTGCTGAATACCTTGCGGCGTGCCGTAACGGCCCCTGCCCAGCCAGCGCAGGTCGTCGAGGTATGTCTCGAAGAAATGGCGCAGCGTGGTGGTCAGACCTTTGACGATGCCGAGACCATACATGAGTTCGTCCTTCTCGCGCTAGCGGTCCACTTCGCCCAAGGTGATGTCGATGCTGCCCAGGATGACCACGGCGTCGGCAATCTTCTGCCCGCGGCACATCTCGCCCAGCGGGGTCAGGCTGATGAACGACGGCGGGCGCACGTGGTAGCGCCACGGGTTGGGCTTGCCGTTGGAGACAACGTAGAAGCCCAGCTCGCCCTTCGGGCCGTCGACGCGCGCGTAAGATTCGCCGGCCGGTACCCGCACCTGATACATCGCTTTGCCGGTCTGGATCTCGCCGGCCGGAATGTCGCGCAACGCCTGGCGCAGGATCTTCAGGCTTTCGCGCATCTCGTCCAAGCGGATCAGGTAGCGGTCATACACGTCACCGTGCGTGCGAACCGCCACATTGAAATCGAAGCGGTCGTAGATGCCGTACGGCTCGGCGCGGCGCACGTCGTACGCCACTCCCGAGGCGCGCAACACCGGCCCGGCCGCGGCGTAGGCAATCGCCCGATCGGGCGGCAGGACCCCCACCCCAATCGCCCGCCCGCGAAGAATCTCGCTCCCGCTGAGGAATCCGTCGAGCTCGTCGATTTTACGCGGCAGGCGCTCCTCGACCAGTTCGCGGATGCGCTGCAGGGTGCCTTCCGGGAAGTCGCGCGCCACCCCTCCGAAACGGAAGTAGTTGCACATCATGCGCGAGCCGGTGATGGCTTCGAAAAGGTCCAGGATCAATTCACGGTCCTGGATCGCGTAAAGCGCGGGCGTGAAGTAGGCGCCCAGGTCGTTGAGCAGGAAGCCGATGAACCACAGGTGGTTGCTGATGCGGCCCAGCTCGGCCATGATGACGCGGATGTACTCGGCTCGCTCCGGTGGGCGGATGCCCATCAGCTTCTCGACCGCCAGCGCGTAGCCGAAGTTGTTGCTCAGGGAGTTGATGTAGTCGAGCCGGTCGGTGAAGGGCATGTTCATGAGGAAGGTGTTGCGTTCGCCGATCTTTTCGTGGTTGCGGTGCAGGTAGCCCACCACCGGCTTGATATCGATAATTGTCTCGCCTTCAAGCACGGCCACCATGCGGAAGATGCCGTGGGTGGAGGGGTGCTGCGGCCCAAGGTTGATCAGCATGCGGTCCGTACGCAATCCGCTGCCGTTGCCGCCGGGTTCGATGCGCCCGAACGAGGCATACAGCGCATCCTCCCCTTCCGGCACCCACCCCTCGAGGGTAAAACCGGGGGGGTATTCCACGTTGCTGCCGAACGGGTTCTGGTCTTCGCTGCGCCGTGCGCGGCCGCCCGGCCAACGCGCATCGAAGGGCTTGCCCTCCTGCTCGTAGAACGCTTCCTTCCAATCCTTACGCATGGGCCAACCGGCGAAGCCTTCCCACATCAAGATGCGGCGCAGATCCGGGTGCCCATCGAAGCGGATGCCGTACATGTCGTAGGCCTCGCGCTCCTGGAGCTCCGCACCGGGGAAGAGCGGCACCAGCGAGGGCAGGTGCGGGTCGTCGCGTGGCAGGAGCGTGTGCAACACCAAAGCCCCCCCGCCTCGAGTGCGGAACAGATGGTAGACCACCTCCAGCTTGCCCTCCGGCAGCTGGTCCACTCCGGTGACGCAGGAAAGGTAGTCGTAGTGGAAATCATCTCGCAGCGTGCGGGCCGCCTCGACCAAGCGTGCGGCCTCCACGCGGTAGCCCGCATAGCCCGGGCGAGTCTCATGCGCCAGCGCGTCGCCCAGACGCGCTTCGATCTCTTGCTCCAACGTTGTGGCGGGCGTAGATGTCATCGAGTGCCTCGGCAGTTAGGATGAGGGAAAGGTCGGAGACGCCGCGCCGCCCTGGGCAGATGCCTGCGCCGCGCGCTCGCGCAAGAGGCCGGCCTGGCCCGGGTTGATCAGGTCGGGCCCCAGCAACGGCAGCGGCACTTCCGCTTTCGTCTCGCGCCGGTACCACGCCACTTCGCGCAGCGATTGGCCGTCGATCTTCTGCTGAAGGTGAATCAGCCCGTGCAACAGAGCCTGGGGCGTGGGAGGGCAGCCGGGCACATAGACGTCCACCGGGATGAATTGATCGATGCCCGGCACGACGTTGTAGCCTTCTTTGAAAGGCCCGCCGCCCGAGGCGCACGCGCCCATAGCCAAGACGTACTTGGGCTCGGCCATCTGGTCGTACAGGCGCACGATCTGCGGCGCCATCTTCTTGGTGACTGTCCCCGACACGATCAGCAGGTCCGCTTGGCGCGGGCTGGGGCGCATGATCTCCATCCCGAAGCGCGAGAGGTCGAAGCGGCTGGCCGCCGTACAGATCATCTCGATGGCGCAGCAGGCCAGCCCGAAGAACATCGGCCAGATGGAATTGCGGCGGCCCCAGTTGTAGATCTTGTCGAGAGAGGTGATGGTCACTTTGCCTTGCAGCTCAGGGGGGATGGAGGTGCTGGAGACGTTGGGCCCTTCGCTCATCGACTGTCGCTCTCCTCATACCAGGCGCCAACAATGCTCAAGAGTATTGCGTCGTTGGCCAGCGCCGGGTCGTCGGCGAATTCCGGCAGGTCCAAAACCCACCGGTTGATGGTCTCCAGTCCAAGTGAGAGCAGATTGACATGCGGATGCTCGCGCGCCAGCGCCTGGGCCAACATGTATGTGTCATCCCAGGTGAGTGCGTCGGACTTGGCAGATGAATCGTCTGCGGGATTTGCCAATGCTGGCCGGGCTCGGCGGGCTGGAGATCGCCGAGAATTATACCGCCCGAGGGAGGCGTGTCAAGGAATGACCTGCGTGTGCTGTCATTCGTGACGAATCACCCGTCATGCATCCATAATTGGACAACTTCCCCCTGCGAAGAATGGTATATCGAAGCCCACGGCACGACCTGGGTGCTGAAGCAACAGGAGGCCCTTGTTCCGTCTTTCTCTCGGACATCGTTGAGTGGATCTGCCTTTGGCGGGCGCCTGGGAGCCTTGGAGAGGGGTGCAACCTCACCCCCTGCCCCCTCCTCCGCCGCGAGGCTGTTTTCGGCACCCGAGGTTTGGCGGAGAGGGTGTGAGGGAATCAAGGAGACGGTGAGCCTCCGGCCCACCGTCTCCTTGAGGATTCTCGCCCCTCCCCCAGATTGACAGCCTCGCATCCAGGCTCATGCTCGCCGGGGGAAGGATTGGGGGCCTGCCCTCGGAACGAGTGTGGGGGCGAGAGCGGTGATCCGTTTTTCCCTCTACCGCTAACCTTCGCCCACGGCCTTCTTGAGTTCGCGGCACACCGCATCCACCTGCCCCTCGGTCATTACGCTCGAGAAGGGGAGCGCCAAGCTTTGCTCCCCGAGCAGCTCGGTCACCGGAAAATCCCCGCGCCGGTATCCGAATCGCTCCACGTAGAACGGCTGCAGGTGGATCGGAGAGAAGTAGTTGCGGGTCGGGATCTCCCGTTGCAGCATATGGCGTGCAACCTCGATACGGTTGGCGGGCGGCAGAATGCGAACGACATAAACGAACCACGAAATGCGCGTGGTTGTTGCAGCGATTTGCGGCGGGCGCACTCGCTCTAAACCGGCCAGACGCTGGGAGTACCACATCGCTACACGGTGGCGGCGGTTGATCAGATCTTCCAGGCGTCGCGCCTGAGCCACGCCGAGTGCGGAACTGAGCTCGTCGAGGCGGTAGTTGTAACCCAGCCGAACGTGTTCGAGCCAGGTGGCGCCCGGCGCGCGGCCCTGATTGCGCAGCGATCGCGCCAGGTCTGCCCAATCCCCGCGCCCGGTGACCAGCGCCCCGCCCTCGCCGGTCGTCATCTGTTTGTTGGGATAGTAGGCAAAGACGCCCACATCGCCCAGCCCGCCGGCTGGCCTGCCCTTGTAGCTCGAGCCAAGCGCCTCGCAGGCATCCTCGATGACGACTAGCTTGTTGGCGCGCGCGACCTCTCGCAACCGGTCCATGTCTGCCGGCTGGCCGAATACATCGACGGGCAGAAGCCCGCGCAACCGCGAGGGCCGCAGCTTCTTGCGCCGATGGCTGCGCGGTAAGAAGGCCTTGACATTCTTGCGACCGCGGCGAATAGCGGAGACAGCCTCCTCGACCCGCCCCGGGTCGATGTTGCCCGTGCTTTCATCCACATCCACGAATACGGGCAGCGCTCGCTCGTAGAGCAGGCAGTTCGCTGAAGCGACGAACGAGAAGGGCGTGGTCACGACCCAATCGTCTTCGCCCAGACCCGACGCAATGACCGCCAGATGCAGCCCCGCGGTGCCGGAGTTCACTCCCACCGCATTCTGCACGCCTGCCAGGCGCGCCATCTCGGCCTCGAAGGCTTCGATCTGCGGTCCCATGCTCAAGTGCGGCGTGCGCAAAACCTGCACGACCGCATCGATTTCGGATTGCGAAACATCGGGAGCCGACATCGGGATCTTCATTCGCTGCTACTCACCTCGGATGGATGACCTGGTCTGTAACCTGGTCGCCGGGTCGTGCCCCTCATGGCGAGCCGTGCAGGAGGACTTGGGCGGCTTCGTCGAGATCGCGGACTTCCACGTCGGGCCCATCGCCCGGGGTTGGCGGCTCCTCACGGGCGTGAAGCCCCTCGGCGCGGCGCACGCGCATGGTGCGCATGCCCGCCTCGCGCGCACCTCGGAAATCCTTGGCCGGGTTGTCCCCAACATAGCAAGACACCTCGGCGCGCACTTTCATTCGTTGCAGCCACTCGTCGAACGGCGCGCGGCTGGGCTTCCATTGCTCGCGGGCCTCTTCGCCGCCGATGACAACGACCTCGAAAGCTTCGGCCAGCCCGAGCGCGCGCAGCTTGGACTCTTGCACGGCGCGGAATCCCTCGGTGATCACTCCCCGCCGCACTCCGTGAGATTCGAGCGCCTCCAGCATCGCGGTGGCATCCGAATACATCGAGATATGGGGCGAGTGTTCGCGATAGACCGAAACCATTTCGTCGACCCAGCGTGCGGGATCGAGACCTCGCTCCTCAAGCCAGAGGTTAAACACCTCCCGGCGGATGCCCGCGGTGAACAGTGCGTCGAGCTCAGCCCGCACGATCGGCGCCGCAAGCCCGAGGTGTGCCTCGGCCCATTCCGCCACCGCCCGGTATCCGCTGCGCACAAAATCGCGCTCCGGGTAGAGGGTGTCATCCAGGTCGAATGCGACGGCGGCTAATGCGCGCATGGGCTTCATCGTCGAGGAAGAACGAATCGTCAAAGCGTGTCAGATACAGGCCAGTGCGGTAGGTGCCGATGGGCGGCGCAGCAACTGGCAGGCCGGCGGCCTCTTCGAGATACCAACGTGCGTAGGGCACGCCTGCCGCAAGCGCCAACGGCGCGCCCCCTGCAAAGCGCGCGTTGATCTCGGTGAAAAGCGGAGTCTCGCCGCGCAGCATGCATTGCACCGTGATCGGGCCGCGCACTCCCCAGCGCGCGGCAATCTGGCGGCAGCCCTCCCAGATACGCGGCTCAGACACCGTGACCCCTTTGGCCACCTCACCCCAGCGCACCTCGATGCGCCGGCGTGAGACCACTGCCCACAAGTCGCCCCCGGCCCCGCAAAATACATCACTGGTGATCTCCGCGCCGGCAACGAACTCCTGAATAATCGGATTCTCGACATACGAAAGAAAGAACTCGAGCTGGCGCGGGTCCTCCACCTTGAAGGCCCCCTTGCCCGCACTGCCGCCGCGCGGCTTGATGAAGACCGGGTACTCGAAGCCGTTGGCGGGCACATCCTGCGGCAGCCAGGCGCGCGGAGTGGGCAGCCCCAGTTCGTTGAAGAAGGCATGCGTGCGCCGTTTGTCGCTCGCCGTCTCGGCCGGCTCTGAGTCGACGACGGCCACTCGTGCCCCAGCCTGTTCGAGAGGCTCCCGGTGTCGCGCGAGCATGAGGACATCCGGGTCGATGAGCGGGAAGATGAGGTTGACCCGCTCATCACGCACAATCTTCTCAAGCGTGGGCAGGTATTCCGCATCGTCAAGCCGCGGGACGATAAACGACGTGTCGGCGGCCTGGTGGCTCGGCGCCAGCGGGTCGATATCGGCGACCAGGATGCGCCCCGGTAATCCCAATTCGAGATAGGCCCGGCGGAAGGCGCGCAGCAATTCTACGCGCCGCCCGGCGCTCGTGAACAGGACGTTGATCTCAGCCGAGCTTGCGGGCGATGACAAAGTAGCCTCCAGCGATGCGGTCGCGCTGGGCACCGCGCTGCATCCATCCATCCAACCACTTGAGGGGATAGAGAAGGACCGCGGCCGCAGCCTTGGCCGGCCAGTATAGCGCGGACCAGCCCGCCGCGAAGAACCCGGCCACGAATTCCACCAGGATGCGGTAACTCCCCGTCCCGCCGGAAACGCTCTGCTCCAGCGTCTCTACACCCAGCCCGGCCTGCAACACCAGTTGACCGATGCCGGCGCGCGTGAAGCGCCAGTAGTCTTCGGGACCCGAATGGTACCCGATCACAAACGGCAATTGCAGATACAGCACTCCGTTCTTGGCCATCACGCGGGCCATCTCGCGCGCGGCCAGGAATGGATCGAGGACATGCTCGATCGTCTCTTGCGAAACGACCAGGCGGAAAGTCCCGGCGGCAAAGGGAAGAGCCAGCGCGTCGCCGACGACATGGGTGGACCACGCAGCGCGGCGATCAAGATTGACGACGCCCTGACCGAGGCGGGTGGCACCGCTGCCCACATTCAGGCGGCGCCCCTCGTCGGCCGCCGAGAGGACCCTCGCCAGTGCACGGCGAACGGCCCGTGAATCATTCTGGTCAGCATACACGCCGCGCACGAAGCGGGCCCGCCAGCCCGGCCGGTCAATCATGCGGGCCGCCCTTCGTCGCCGCTCGCCCCACACCGCCAAAGGGCTCGACGAATTCCTGGCCGGGCGGCGAGATGTCCTCGCGCCGCACGGTCTTCCAGGCTGTGATGAGGATGATCTTCAGGTCGAGCCATACCGACCAGTGGTCCACGTACCACACATCCAGTGCGAATTTCTCCTCCCATGAGATGGCGTTGCGGCCGTTGACTTGGGCCCAGCCCGTGATGCCCGGCAGAACGTCCATACGCCGCGCCTGCTCGCGAGTATAGCGCGGCAGGTATTCCATGAGCAGCGGCCGCGGGCCGACCAGGCTCATTTCGCCGCGCAGCACGTTGACCACGCTCGGCCACTCGTCCAAGCTGGCGCGCCGCAGTAACCGCCCGCAGCGCGGCAGCCGCTGGGCATCGGGCAGCAGCCGGCCTTGGGCATCCTGCGCATTGGTGAGGGTGCGAAACTTGATGAAGCGGAACGGCCGGCCGCCCAACCCCGGACGAACCTGGGCAAAGAACAGCGGCCAGCCCATGCAGGCCCACACGATGAGCGCGGTGAAGAGCATGACCGGCACGAGCACGATGAAGCCGATCGTGCCCAACACAAGATCGAGAGCGCGCTTGGCCATTGGGACGCGTGGGGATCCTACGCTCTTCTTCTCCGCAAGGGTCATGGCTTCTCCCACGGCCCATCGGTCCGTGTCGCGGTCCGCCGGCCCGACCGCGCAACGACCTCCTGCAGAAGTCGCTCGAGTAGCTGTGCCGCGAGCTCGCGGTCGTAACCGGCCTCGACACACGCGCGTCCGCGGTTGCCCATCTCACGCGCCTCGCGCGGATGCTCCGCTACCCAGCTTATCGCCTCGGCCAGGCGCGCCGCATCGCCGGGCGGCACGAACACTCCGGCATGCGCCTGCTCCACCACCCGGCGGATCACTCCGTCGATGGCGAGGACCACCGGCTTGCCGGCGGCCATATAGTCGAACACTTTGTTGGGGAAGGTTGTGGCATACAACGGCAGCGGTTTGAGGATCGCAATGCCGCAATCCGCCGCGGCCAACGCAGCCGGCATCTGGCTCTTGGCCTGGGCAGGCAGGAAGCGGACGTTTGCCAACCCGCGCGAGCTAGCTTCGGCTTCGAGCCGGGGCTTCTCCTTACCATCGCCGACAAACAGGATGACGATCTGGGGGTTCGCCTGCAGTTGCTGGGCCGCCTCCAGCAGCACGCCCAAGTCGTTCGAGAGGCCATGCGCGCCCGCATACATGGCGACGCATTCCCGCTGCAGCCCGTGCTGCCCGCGCCACGCGGTTCCATCCGCCCGCGGATCGAACATCCGCGTGTCGACACCGTTTGGGATGAGGCTCAGGCGCGCGCGGTCCGCGCCGGCGTGCTCCAAGTGATCCGCAAACCCGGGTGAGTTGATGATGATCCGGTCGGCGTGTCGGTACAGGAAGCGCTCGAGCCAGCGGGAGAGAGAAATCAGCAGCGGATTGCGAAGAACTCCGACCTGAATGGCAAACGCCGGCCACAGGTCGCGCACTTCGAAGACCAGCGGCACGCGCTTGGTGCGCGCCAGCGCCCATGCACTGGCCACCTGAAGCAACGGCGGCGAGGTGCCCCAGACCACATCGACCCCACGCACACGCCAACCCTCGACCAAGGACGACAAGATGAAGGAGAGGAATCCAACCGTCCGCGAGACGAAACTGTGGGTGAAGCTGCCTGCCACCCAGCATCGACGCACTTCAACTCCCGGGGTGAGAGTCTCGCGACGAACGGCCGTCAGCTTCTGGCCGGTTTGATACGACTGGGAGCTGGCCAGGATGGTTACTCGATGCCCATTCTTCGCCAACCGAGCCGCCAGTTCGAAGTGGCGCGTGCCGCCGGGATCATCCGGGCGAACGAAGACCTGGTGGACGAGAAGCACATGCATCTGTCGCCCTACCCGGAACCCGAAGGGCGAGCGGAGACACGCACTGAAGCGATCGGATTGGGTGAGCCGATTGGATTCAGGTCCACGGTGCCTGCCGAAAGAGAGAGGGTGCGGCCACTCGGGTCGACAAGATTAGCGAGAGTCTCGTCCGGGCTCATGACCCAGATTGTAACGAACCTGGCCGGCAGAGAGGCCTGCATGCGCATGGTCAAAGACAGTGCCGGCTCGCGGCTCGCGTAGCGCAGCGAACGCCAGCCGCGCACCTCACGCGGCCATGCGTCTGCCTCGCTGGCGCCCATAACGTCGACCCCGGCGCGGACCAGGTTCACCTGCATGCCGGAGGATCCCCACACGGCGGCACGCGCCCGACGATCCTTCCACAGACAGCCGAACTCCACCAGCCGGTCACCGGGATCACTGCGCAACAAGGTCAGCTCGCCATCCGGCGTGAGCCAATGCAGGCGCAGCGCGTGCGCGCCCCCGCCCAGCACGTCGTCGACGATGATCCACGCCTGTCCACTCAAGCCGACGAGCGCGCGGCGATGCAGGATGCCCAGCCGCCGGTAGCCCGAATGGGATGCGACCCCCAATGTGTAGCCCAAACCGGCTTCCATGCGCTCGGCGCGCGCATTCTCCGCGACCCAAAGAAACCGGCCGACGCGGTCCATTTGATCACGTCCATCCACCACAACCGTGTTGTGGACCCAACCGCCGGCCAGCGCGTTCTCCCACGGAGGATCACCGCCATAGAGATAGGTGCCCGCATCGCACGCAAAATTGAGATCGCCGCTCCACAAGTCGGCGTGCAACTGGTCCGCATGCGCTGGACGGTTGCGGAACCGCGCGCAGCGCAGGTAGCCGCGGCCGTCCTCAAACCGCAGCGCGATCATCCCACCGCGAGCATCGGCCCGCGGCACGGCAGGCTGAGACGCGTGCTGCGCTTCCTCCCCCGCGGGCAGCGAGCCCGTCAGCCACAGCGCTTCTTCATCCCAAGGACCCGGCGCCAGGGTCCGATGCCCATCGCACAGGAGGCTGAGGGACTGAAGGACCGGGCGGTAATCCTCGTAGGCACAGGTGGTCAGCGGGAAGACCAGCGACCCGTCGTTGTGCCCCAGGTTCGGCGCGCGGCCGGTTCCATCATCAACGAGGGCGGCCATGCAGTCGCGCATCGAGCGCAGGCGGGCGTATGTCTCGCGCGGGAAGGGCCGCTGGTGCACTTCGCCCATGCGCACCGACCAGGCCATAACCTGGGCGGCCAGGCGCTGATAGTTGACCGATTGCTGGACGTAGCCGCCGTCCGGCTCGATTTGCCTTTGGGCCGCGGCGATCAGCATTCGACGACCGCGAGCAGCCCAGCGCCCGGCTTCGCGCATCCACGGAAACGCCAGGCCGAGCGTCCAAAGCGCCGCCGCTTCGCTCAGCACGTGGTTGTTGCCTTGGGCCCGCGCATACGCCAGGCTGGCTTCGATCCGACGGCCATGCTCACGAAGCGCGATGGCCAGGCGAGTTCGCTGCTCGCGCCCGAGCGCGGAGGATCCCCACATCCCGGTCAGTGCGAAGACCCAGGCCATCGCGCGCAGGCCCACCTCCTGCGCCGAGATCCATTGCGGCCCGCCGTTCGGGGGGTTAGCCTGCAGCCACAAGTCAACGAGGCGCGTGAATTGTTGGGCGGCGCGTTCTTCACCCGTCGCAGCGTACAGCCTCGCCAGACGGTAAGCGATCGAGAAGCGAGAAGCCTCCCACAGCCCCTTCACGTCGCCGGTTGACCGCTCGCCGATAAAGGTCCAGTGTTTCGTGGCCGGCTGTTCGCGTTCGGTGAGCGGGTTGCGGTTCCATGCAGGCGGAAGGCCGAGGCTGCGAAAGGCGTCTTCCCACAGTCGGAACCGGCCCGTGCAGGCAAGGACGGCCTCATCACTCAGTGTTTGCAGGCTCGGGCCCATCAACGCGATGAGCTGAGGGGCCAGCGCGCGCGCCTCGCCAAAGAACAGGCGCGGCGGCGCCTCGCCCGTTAGATAGCGAGCCGCCTCCGCTTGCGCACCCGGACGGACGGCGTCTTCGAAACGCAGCGCATCCCACGCGCGCAGGGGGCTGCGGATGGCCACCAGCCCCGAGCCAAGCTGGTAACGATAGACCAGCCACCACAGGGGCTGCTCCAAGCCGACCGTGCGCAATGCGCCCCACAGCAATCGCAGTGAGATCACGCGGCCCGTTTTCTGCGCGAAGATGGGGGAGATTGCCTGGCGGCCGCCACGTCCTCCGCCGCGCGTGTTTCGAGCGACCGCGCCAGCGCGAATGTGGCTCGGTGTACAGCCACGATATCGACCAGCGAGATGGGCGACGGCGCGCCCGAAGTTATCGACTGGATGAACGCACGCCACGCGGCGCGATGACCCTTATCCTGGCGCAGCCAATCGCGCTGGGTTTGGTGGTGGCCATCTTCAAAGGCCTCGAACTTGCGGAAGTCGTCCAGGATGTACGCTGAACCGCCGGCGAATACTTCTAGATACTCCTTGCCCAGACCGCGGTCGCCGGCGGCGGTGTAGGCAAAGCTGCCTACGGCTCCGTTGGCGAACTCGAGAGAGGCGACGAAGTTGTCCCCGCGATAACGGCCGAGGTCGGGCGTCGCCTGGCAGAACGCACGCACCGGCAGCGCGCCGGCAAGGTAAGTCAACAGGTCCACGAAGTGGCAGGCCTCGCCCACCAGCCGCCCCCCGCCCTGACCGGCATCGTGCAGCCAGTGGTCGAGCGGCAGATAGCCCGCGTTGACCCGCATGTGCAAAATCGGCGGCTCCGCACTCTCCGCCAGGCGGCGTTTCAGTTCTTGCACCATCGGCGCGAAGCGGCGATTGAAGTCCACCATGAGGTTGAGCTCGGGATGCAGCGCGGCCTCCGCGGCCACACCTGCGAGTTGTTCTTCGTCAAGCGCGAGCGGCTTCTCACAGAACACATGCTTTCCGGCGCGCAATGCGAGCAGCGCCTGCCGCGCATGTTCATTGTGGCGAGTGAGGATAGCGACGGCATGGATGCGCGGGTCACCCAGCGCGTCGCTTTCGTCGGTGGAGGCTCGCGCAAAACCATGACGCTCTGCAGCCTGGCGCGCCGTGAGGCCGGAGGCCGACACGACCACCTCGCGGCGCACGTTGGGAAGACGGCGCAGCGCGGGGAAGGCCACCGCCGATGCAAAGTTGCCGCTGCCGAGCGCGGCGAGCACCACCGAGGGGGCGCCTTCGCGAGCCCCGGCGGCCGCGCTGACCGTGATGGCCCGTTCGAGGGGCGAAGTGCCGGGGTAGGTGAACAACACGCCGAGCGGCGCGCGCCGTCCGCGCTCGCGCACGAGTGCGTAAGCGCGGGCCGCCTGGTCGATCGAGTAGGTGTGGGAGACGAGTGCATGGCTGTCGAGCTTGCCGTGCGCCATGAGCTCGAGCACGGCTTGCATGTTGCGGTTCTCGGTCCAGCGCACGTATCCGATCGGATAGTCGAGCCCGGCTTCCTCATA
>DATEAT010000007.1:0-76700 GCA_035288225.1 Anaerolineales bacterium
ATTGACAATCCGAGGCCTCTTCTCTACAATGCGCCACAGAACGACGGGGAGCCCGTACACCGGGCTGAGAGGAGGGCGCGAAGCCCTCGACCCGCTGAACCTGACCCGGGTAATGCCGGCGGAGGGAGAAACGAGATGTGGTTTCCACCACCCTCCCCCGCGGAGGGTGGTTTTCCATATGGTTCACGAACGTGCGGTCATCTTCGCCAATGGCGAGGTGACAGATCCACTCGCGGTGCGCGCTCGTCTGCGCTCCGGCGACTGGCTCATCGCCGCCGACGGCGGGCTGCGCCACGTGCAGGCCCTCGGCCTCGCCCCGCATCTGCTCATCGGAGATATGGACTCGGTGGACCCGGCCGAGCGTGAAGCCCTCGAGCAGCAGGGCGCGCAACTGCTCGTTCATCCCACCGATAAGAACGCAACCGATCTCGAGCTGGCCTTGCTACACGCCCAGGCTCAGGGCGCGCGCGATCTGCTCGTGGTCGGGGCCTTCGGCGGGCGCCTCGACCAGACTCTGGCCAACATCGCACTGCTGGCGTTGCCCGAACTGCGCGAATGCACAACGTGGCTCACCGACGGCCGCACCGACGCCGTGCTCGTACAAGCCACCCTCCGCCTGCACGGCCGGGTGGGCGACCGGGTATCGCTGCTTCCGCTCAGCCAGGAGGCCCGCGGCGTCCGCACGACCGGTCTGCGCTACGCGCTTCACGGAGAAACGCTGCAGGCCTACCGTTCCCGCGGCATCAGTAACGAGATGATCGCCCCTGTTGCGGAAGTCGCCCTCGACTCGGGGCTGTTGGTGTGCATCCATTCCCGGCGCCAGGCAATCCCCTCGACGCTTCCGGTTGAGGGTGTGTCATCGTAGGAGGTCGACATGCAACGCAACAAAGCCTTCTTCATCGGGCTGGCATGGCTCTCGTTCGTCTTGGGGAGTTGCATGCCGGCCGTTCCGGGGCCGGGCTCCACTCCCGCTCCGCGCACCCTCAACATCATGACCCATGATTCCTTCGATGCCAGCACCTCACTCATCGAGGCCTTCGAGCAATCGCACAACGTCCGCTTGAACATCCTTAAGAGCGGCGACAGCGGGGCGGCCCTCAACAAGGCCATTCTCTCCAAGGACGTGCCGCTGGCGGATGTCTTCTACGGAGTGGACAATGCCTTCCTCTCGCGCGCGCTCGGCTCCGGCATTTTCGACGCCTACGACGCTCCGGCGCTGGCCACCATCCCGAGCGCCTTTCAGCTCGACCCGCAACACCGCGCGCTGCCGGTGGATTACGGCGATGTGTGCCTCAACTACGACAAAGCCTACTTCGCCTCCCATAATCTCTCTTTACCTCTGTCTCTCGACGATCTGACCCAGCCGGAGTATCGCGGTTTGCTCGTGGTCGAGGACCCTGCCACATCTTCTCCCGGCTTGGCCTTCCTGCTGGCGACAGTTGCCCACTTCGGCGATCCGGGCTTCCTTGATTTTTGGAGGGCGTTGCGCGCGAATGGTGTGGCTGTCGTCGACGGCTGGGAAACGGCCTACTACACCAATTTCAGCGCCGCCTCCGGGCACGGACCCCAGCCGATGGTCGTCTCGTACGCCTCCAGCCCGCCGGCCGAGGTGGTCTTTGCGGATCCACCGATAAGTGAACCGCCGACCGGCACGCTCACCGGCGCGGACATGTGCTTTCGTCAGATCGAGTTCGTCGGCATCTTGCACGGCACGCCCAACCGCGGTTTGGCCGAGGCGTTTGTCGATTTCATGCTGTCGACGCCCTTCCAGGAAGACATGCCGCTCAAGATGTTCGTCTTTCCGGTGAATCCGCAAGCCGGCCTGCCGGAGGTCTTCTCCCGTTTCGCAGAGATACCTGCCCAGCCGGCAACGCTGACGCCCGAGGAGATTGCCTTACACCGCGATGCATGGATCCAGGCGTGGCATCAGGCGGTCCTTGAATGATGGTTCGCGCGGGTCGCGTGCCGCAGGCTTCTTTGGGCGCCGGAGCGTCGCGGCGATCGCTCCTCCTGCTCGTCGTGCCATTGACGTTTCTGGCGCTCTTCTTCTTTTACCCGTTGCTCACCATTTTGCGCCTCGGCCTGTCGGCGGTGGGCGAGTCGCAGCCGCTCGCGCTCAGCTCGGTCCTCAACCCCTTGGGGTTTACGCTGTGGCAGGCCTCGCTGTCTACCCTGCTGACGTTTGCCGTCGGCTTGCCAGGCGCTTATCTCTTCGCGCGCTTCGAGTTTCCTGGCAAACGATTGCTGCGCGCGCTGACCACTTTGCCCTTCGTGCTGCCCACGGTAGTGGTCGCGGTCGCCTTCAATGCTCTGCTCGGACCGCGCGGCTGGCTCAACCTCGGGCTGATGGCCCTCAGCGGTGCGAGTGTGCCACCGATCCAGTTCATCAACACGCTATGGGCGATCCTTGCGGCCCATGTCTTCTACAACACGGCGGTTGTCCTGCGGCTGGTGGGCAACGCCTGGGCGCATCTGGACCCGCGCCTGGTGCACGCGGCGCGCGTGCTGGGCGCGAGCCCCTGGCGTGCGTGGCGGGAGGTCACGCTGCCCCTTTTGCGCCCGTCCATTGTCGCGGCGCTGGTGCTTGTGTTCCTGTTCGATTTCTCCAGTTTCGGCGTCGTGCTGATGCTGGGCGGACCGCGCTTCGCGACGCTGGAGGTGGCCATCTATACTCAGGCTCTGCACTTGCTGAACTTGCCATTGGCCGCGCTGCTCTCGCTGATTCAGATCGCCTGCACGTTGACACTGACCACGCTCTACGCCCGGCTCGCCTCGCGTTTGTCGACGCCCAGCGCACCGCGTGCGGCGGAGGAAGCCTCCCGGCGCCCGGTAGGCCCCCGCCAGCGTTTGGCCGCCGTGCTGCTCGTCGGGCTGCTGCTCGTTCTGCTCGTGGCGCCGCTGGCTGCCCTCGCGGCACGCTCCATCGCACGCCTGGAACCAAATCGCGGTCAGCAAACGAGCGTGTCTGCCGGCCTCACGCTTTCGTACTATCGCGAACTGTTTGTCAACCGGCGCGAGGCGTTGTTCTACGTGCCGCCCATCGCCGCGGTGCGCAACTCGCTCGGCTACGCCGCAGCCACTGTGGTCATCGCCCTGGCCCTCGGGTTGCCGGCCGCCTCGGCCCTGGCGCGCACCTCCCGCTTCGGCCGGCCGGTGGATGCGCTGCTTATGCTGCCGCTGGGCACCTCGGCTGTCACTCTGGGGCTCGGCTTCGTGGTGGCGCTCGACACGCCGCCGCTCGACCTGCGCGCCTCACCCCTGCTCGTGCCCTTGGCCCACAGCCTGGTGGCGTTGCCCTTCGTTGTGCGCACGCTGCAACCGGCGCTGGCCTCCATCCCCGAGCGCTTGCGCATGGCCGCCGCCACGCTAGGGGCCTCGCCCTGGCGCGTATGGCGCGAGGTGGATCTGCCGATTGTCGCCCGCGCCGTGTCGGTGGCCGCGGCCTTTGCCTTCACCATCTCGATGGGCGAATTCGGCGCCACCTCCCTCGTCGCTCGCCCCGAGTACCCTACCGTACCCATCGCTATCTTCCGTTTCCTCTCCCAGCCGGGCGCGCTCAATTACGGCCAAGCGCTGGCCATGGCCACTCTGCTTATGGGTCTGACCTTGGCCGGCATCTTGATCATCGAACGCCTGCGCCTGCCCGGTGTAGGAGAATTCTAGAGTTGCGCGAGGTGTCTACCGTGCTCGAGGTGCGTGAGGTCTGGAAGAGCTATGAGGGGGCCTCGCTGTTGCGCGGCATCTCCTTCCGCCTGGCGCACGGCGAGACAGCCTGCCTGCTCGGTCCCTCCGGCAGCGGCAAGAGCACGCTGCTGCGAATCATCGCCGGGCTTGAGCCGGCCGAGGCCGGCACGGTGATGTGGGAAGGAATGGATCTGGCGCCCGTCGCACCCCACGCACGCCGCTTCGGCCTGATGTTCCAGGAGTACGCCCTCTTCCCGCACCGCAACGTGCTCGAAAACGTGGCCTTCGGGCTGCGCATGCAGAACCTGCCCAGGGTCGAGACTGAGTTCCGCGCCCATGAAGCTCTGGCGCGGGTCGGCCTGGCGGATTTCTCCCAGCGCAAAGTGACCGACCTCTCGGGCGGCGAGCAGCAACGCGTGGCCTTGGCGCGCGCTCTCGCGCCGCGTCCGCGCCTGCTCATGCTCGACGAGCCGCTCGGCTCGCTCGACCGCGGATTGCGCGATCGGATGCTGGCCGACTTGCGGCGAATCCTCGCCCTGGATGGGACCCCGGCTTTGTACGTCACCCACGACCAGGAGGAGGCGCTGGCCATCGCCGACCGGTTGTTGCTTATCCACGATGGGCGAATCCAACGCAGCGGCACACCGGCCGAGGTCTATGCCGACCCCGGCGAGGCCTGGGTGGCGCAATTCCTAGATATGGGCACGCTCGTGCAGGCGCGGGTCATCCGCTCCTCGCCGCTGCGAGTACAGAGCGAGTTGGGGGTTCTCGCGCCGCGCTGTACGCACGCCCATCATGCGGTTGGAGTCAGCCTGACGTTGCTGGTGCGGCGCGCGCCACTGACCATCGAGCGCACCGCGCACCGCCGATACAACGTCGTTCGTGGAATCGTTCAAGAGGTGTCGTTTAGGGGAGACTCTTACCGGGCGACACTGGACTCTTCAACCCATCGCATCGCGTTCGACTTACCTCACCCGGTGGCGCCCGGCACCGCTCTTTCCATCCACCTTGCACCCGAGGCCGTTCTGTGTCTGAAGTGACCGTGGTGAAGCGCGATTGGCAAGGCCGAGAGGTCTTGCGCTGGACGGGGCAGGCCGTCCACATCGACGCGGATGAGATTCTCGTGGAGGCGCGCTTCGCGAGGCCTACTCTCGGGTTGCCCTATCTCACTCTGGCCCAGGGCGATCGCATGCTCGAACACTATTACACCCGCCGCTGGTACAACGTCTTCGAGATCTACGCCGGCGAGTCATCGCTGCTCAAAGGCTGGTACTGCAATATCGCCCGTCCGGCGCACATGCACGGAAGCCTGATCGAGAGCGAGGATTTGGCGCTTGACCTCTTCGTCTCGCCCGAAGGCAAGACACTTCTTCTCGACGAGGAGGAGTTCGCCGGGCTGGCGCTCTCCCCCGACGATCGCGCCCAGGCCACCGCCGGCCTCGCGGACCTGCAGACCCTCGTTCGCGAACATCGCCCGCCGTTCGAGGCTCTGGCGCAGCAGGGGCGACCGCTCGACAGGGGTTAGCCGCCACCGCGAGCCCTGCCTCGCCGCGTGGGAACGGCAAGGGCCTGGCGTGAGCCAGGCCCTTTGGTTTCATCGACCGATGGTATTCGAACTCAGACTGCCGGAGGAATTTCCGCGGTCTTCTTCTTGCGCAGCGTCAGGATGCCGACGATAACCGGGATGGCGATCAGAATCAGACCGCCGCAGATGCCCGCTACGCCATACCACGTCGGTGTAGCACCGCTGGAGCTGGTGCCCATCAATTCACTGGTGTACGTGCCCAGCCCCACCGCCGTCAGCACGCCGCCCAAGCACACGAACAGACCCGGGCAGCCGCACAACAGCGCTGTGGCAACGGTCAGGATGATTGCTGTCGTTCGATTCATCGCATCTCCTCCGAAGAATGAATTACCGCTCGTCGAGTATTGTCGGCCTTTGCCTGCGGCCCGCGACTCTCACCCCGCCCGGCGCCAACCGAGGGAAATTGTAATCCCGACTCGTCGAATCTGCTATGGCCGATTCACGAGCGAGTGCCGCCGCGGTTGACGCGGCGGCACTCAATGGACTCGCAAGCCACGATCAGGCGTGGTTAGGCAGCTTCGAGGGCCTCGCGGTTGGCGCGCCGCCAAATGCGCCAGATGACCCAGGCAGCGACCACGCACAGGAGCGCCCCCAGGAAGACCGGGATGACCACGGCCAATACCGACATCACCGTAGCCAGGA
Source organism: Anaerolineales bacterium (assembly GCA_035288225.1). Classification (GTDB taxonomy): domain Bacteria; phylum Chloroflexota; class Anaerolineae; order Anaerolineales; family RBG-16-64-43; genus RBG-16-64-43. Next base: position 5,912 of record DATEAT010000007.1, read on the forward strand.
TGTCTTCGCCGGCGCTGACAATCGGGTTCGCCGTGCCGCCCGTGGCGATGGTCACAGCCGGGCGGACCGCCAGCGCCTTGACCGCATGCACGCCTCCAGCCACCAGCAACCCGGCGACGATGGCCACAACCGGATGGACATCGGTGATGACATGGGCGCTGGCCGCAAAGACCACTGCCCCGGCGGCCGGCCGCACAAAGGACTGAATGATGTCGTTGATGTGGTTGACCGCCGGCACCTTATCGGCGAAGATCTCGATCAGCAGCAGCACGCCGAGTATGCCGATCACCCACCAACTGGTCAGCGTATCCCACGGCGCCGAGAGCTTGATCCACGGCGTGAGCTTGGCCATGAGCGCCACGACCAGCAAGGGGATGTAGGCGTTCAACCCAGCGCTGGCCGAAAGGCCAAAGGCCGAGAGAACCCCAAGCAAAGATTCCATCTTTCTCCTCCGCAAGCCATTGTGCATCCAAGTGATGCACCGCGGCCCATTGCGTGCTTTGCATCCTACCACACTCGCTGTCGACCTCGAGCGCAACAGCCGCTAACCACCCCAGCGTCCGGCGCGATTCGCGCCGAACGGTGGCCGGGTTTCATGATTCATCTACGCAGGAGGTGCTCAGTGAGTTGCAGGCGGGGGCACGGACCAAGATGTTGCGGAAGGAACACTCCACCTCACCCCCTGCCTTCGGAACGAAGGTGGGGGCCAGGGCCGGTCGTCCTTCTTCCGCAGGCTCCTAAGCGCCCAGGCGCAGCCCGCCCCACGTGCCGGTAAGGCTAAAACGCAACATGTCAATGGCCGCGATGTGAAGCAGCGCCAGTGTGAGAGCCGCGAGGACGTGCGGCCAGGCCTCGATCAGGCGGACAAATCGATTCTCGCTGCGCAGGATGACCAGCCACAGCACCAGGTAGACGCCGCACAGCGTCGCCAGTACGCCGACGACGCTGAACAGCGCCAGCGGATAGAGCACAAGCGCGTTCTCGGGCAGCACCAGGCCGATGAGAATTGGAGCTGCAGCGAGATAGAGCGCCATCTCGCCAAAGCTGTCAAGAACCGGCCGGGTGTCCTGCTCGCGCCAGAGAGTCTGGTTCACGGCGGGCAGAAGGAAGATCGGGACGATCAGCCCGACCAATGTGCCGGTGGTGAGACGCAGCCAGTTGTGGGGTGTGTACAGTGTGGGCAGCCTACCGAAAAGTGCGGCGTACGAATTGGTCCCGTCCACAACCCACGGCACGACGAGCGCGGCCAGCACGAGAACGAGGGCGATGCGCGGCCAGCCGGATCGTCTGCCTCGGCCCGTGGCGATGAACAGCGCCGTCCCCGTGAAGACGCCCAGGAACGTGCCGGTGCATCGCGCACACAGCGGCAGCGCCCGCTCGCCCAGATGGAACGAACGCAGCTCGATGCGGTGGCACACAGCGTAGCCCACGCCGTCGGCGGCGCCCAGCAGGCCCTGGGGCGCAAGGTAGAGCGCCCCGGCCGCGACGAAGATGAAGGCCAGGACGACGATGCGCCGCAGCCAACGTGCGGAAAGCCCCGGCGGTTGCTCCCCCGCGTTGGAGAGTGGCTTGGCCTTAGGCGATGTCGTCATGGGGAAGCCGGGCGGTTCGATGTCCGTCGGTGCGTGCAACTATGCACTTCACGCAGCCAGCAGCTTGTCGAGCTCGCCGCGCGAGGCTTTCTCGATCTCGGTGTGCAGGCTTTGCCCGTGCGAATCCATCGTCACCACGGCCGGGAAGTCCACCACCTCAATGACCCACATGGCCTCGGGCACGCCAAACTCCAGCTTGAGCACACCTTGAACGCTCTTCACTGTCTCGGCAATGAGCGTGGCTGCCCCGCCAATGGCGTGCAGGTAGACTCCCGGGATCTCGCCGCAGGCTGCCAGCGTGCGCGGGCCCATACCGCCCTTGCCGATCACGGCCCGCACTCCGAAATGCCGCATGACCTCACCCTGATACGGCTCTTCGCGGATCGAGGTCGTTGGTCCGGCGGCTTTGAAAACGTACTGCTTCGTCTGCAACCCGGCCACCACCGGCCCGCAATGGTAGATCGCCCCGCCTCGCAATAGGTCCCGCAGCGCGGCATAGGTCTGTTCATCGTCACCGCTGGGCGGGCGCGTGCGGCGAATGTAGGTGTCGATCATCCACTTGTGCGCCGTATCGCGGGCGGTAATCATGACTCCCGAGAGCAGCACCGAGTCCCCCAGGTGCAAGGCGCGGATGGCTTCTTCGGAGAGCGGCATGTGCAGCGGTATCATGCGGTCCTCCTGCCCTTACTCGATGGCCTGAGAGTCGCCGCGGACAGTCAGCCGCCGCCGGCGGTCGGCCCAGCACATATACGACACCGTGACAAAGTAGGAGGCCGGCAGGCGGTGTTGGCTGGTCATCTTGACCCCCAGCACCGTCGTCGCGCCGCCAAAACCCATCGGCCCCACGCCCAGCCGGTTGGCCTCCTGCGTCAGCTGGGCTTCCATGCGCGCCAGGTCCGGGTTGGGGTTGGTGTCGTCCAGTCGGCGCAACAGTTGTTGCTTGGAGCGGGCATACGAGGTGCCGCGGTCGCCGCCGATGGAGACGCCCAACACGCCCGGTGCGCATCCCAGTCCCTGAGCTTGGTGGACAGCATCCAACACCGCCCGGCGGACGCCTTGCAGGTCGCGGTCCGCCCCCAGGCGGTCATCGGGCAGCGAGTACTGCGCGCCCACGTTTTCGCACCCGCCGCCCTTGAGCAACAAATCGACCGTCAGGGTGTCGCCTTCGACCTCTTCGAAGTGCAGGCTGGGAAAGGCTTCGTCGCCCAGGTTGTTGCCGCTGTTTTTTCCACTCAGGCTGTCGACCGCGTTCGGCCGCAGGTAGGCGTCTTCCGTGGCGCGGGCGATCGCCGCACGCATTTGCTCACGCAGGGCGCGGCTGCTCCATCCGGCGGGGTAGCGCACAAAGAAGATCGGGGTGCCCGTATCCTGGCAAATGGGCGAAATCTTCTCACGCGCCAGTTCAACGTTCTGCAAAATGCTCTCGAGGGCGCCGCGAGCCGCCGAACCGGGTGCCTCACGATCGCGTGCCTCGGTAAGCGCGCGGCGCACGTCGGCCGGAAGGTCGGTGGACGTGCGCCGGATGAGTTCCACGAACTGCTCAGTCAGGTCCTGCATGCTCTCCCTCCGCACGCGCACATGAAGGCGTGCCCAGATTGTGAGCAGGGACACTCTCCCGGGGGAGTGACAAACGACAGCGCCCAGCCAATGACCGACGTCCTGATTGTCGAGTTCGGCACTAGGATGCCGGCACGCTCCAGTCCCCGCCAAGAATCAACTGCACGTCGATGCCTTGCTCGAGGCTGACCTGGCTGAGATTGTTGCCGGAAGCAATGCCCATAAGTTCCACCAGGAAGCGCACGGTGTAAGGCATGCCGCTGAAATCGATCACCTGGGTGGAGGGGTAGTATCCGGCGGCATCGCCGACGGAAATGTTGGCATCGGGAAGCCCCATGCGCACCAGGTATTCCTTCGTGGCGCCGGCCAGCCCCGGTATGCCGGAGCCATTGAGGATTTCGATCTTCGCGCCCTCTTTGGGTGCCAACTCGGCCGGATTGGCCACCGGGGTCAGCGGCCCCGGCGAGCCGGCGGAGGTGAAGATGTCATCCCGCAGCGCGCGCACCTTCTCCAAGTTGGGGATGAGCACGTCCAGGTCGTCGATTCGTTGCATCGACTGCAACTGGTCCGGCCCGATCGTGCCGGAGCGAATGTTGTCGCGCGAGACATCCTTGGCCGACCAGCCCAGCGAGAGCATCTGGTCGATGGTCAGGTTGGTCCGGACACCGCCCATGGCCGTGTTCCACAGATTTGGCGCGCGCGCGATGAGCAGCGGCAAGGACTCCAGGCTGAGCAATTTGTCGCGAACCGCGTAGATCACTTCTTGCTGTCGGCGGGCGCGGTCGAAGTCGCCGCCCTCCGAGCTGCGCGCGCGTGCGTAAGCCAGCGCGGCCGAACCGTTGAGGTGGTGCCGGCCGCGATGCAGGCGAATGGTGTTACCCGGTCCGATCGGGTCGATGCGTAGCTCCTCTTCTGGGACGTCGACGTCGATGCCGCCGATCTCATCGATGAACGTCATAAACGAGCCGAAGTCGATCACCGCGTAGTAATCGATCGGCACACCCAACAGAGTTTGCACTGTTTGCATCGCCAGTGCCGGCCCGCCTCCGGGAAGGCGGTAGGCTTCGGCATCGAAGTAGGCCTTGTTGATCTTGTCGTAGCCGAAGCCGGGGATTTCCACCCACAGATCGCGCGGGATCGAGAGCATACCGACGTTGAGCCCGACCGGATCGAAGCTGATGAGCATCATCGTATCGGTGCGCGGCGGGCCGTCGCTAGTCACCGTGTCGCGATAGTCGAGGCCCATGACCAACACCGTGACCCGTTCGACGCTGTTCCACGGTTTGGGGGTGGGCCCGGCCATCAGGCCCGGCGGCGGGGTAATCCCCGGCGCCGAACTCGTGCTCTGCGCCGAGGGAGAGAAAATGCCCGCCAGCCCGCCGCTGCCCGCGGCGACGATGTTGCGCACCAGCGTGAAGGCAAAATAGGTCGAGGCCGCCAGGGCCACCACGAAGGCTGCGCTCAGCCCCCACAATCCCCAGTTGACCGATTTCATTCTCTCGGTCGGGATCTTCGGCACGCGCGGCGGCCGGACCTTCGGCAGTTTTGGCTCACGTTGTTTCGGCGTTGGTAGATACGACATTCCCAAATCCCGTTGATCTCGTGCGGTTGTGCGTTCTGGTATGCTTCGGACGGTCGATTATAACACCCGCACTTTGGCCAACACTGCAGTGCGTGGCAAGACCGGGCACCACAGCGGAGGCAGCTGCACGTGCCTTCGTTCGGTTGGAGAGCAGGAGAGTATACCGACGGTGGTCTGGCCGCATCCGCTCGAGCCGTTGACCCTCGAAGGCCGGTTCATCCGGCTGCTCCCCTTGGCAGCAGCCCATGCTCAAGCGCTATTCGACATTGGGCGCGATGAAGACATCTGGCGATTCATGCCTTACGGACGGATGGACTCACTGGCCGATATGGAAGCCTGGATGACCCTCTTGCTCGAGCACCGGGCCCGCGGCAGCGATTTGCCTTTCGTCGTCTTCCATCGTGGTCAGGCCAAGGTTGTGGGTGCCACCCGTTTCATGAACGCAGATGCGCCCAATCGGGCCGTCGAAATCGGCGGCACCTGGTACGCCGCAGGATATCGCGGAACGATCGTCAACCCTGAAGCCAAACTGCTCTTGCTGCAGCACGCGTTCGAGCACTTGGCCTGCGTTCGCGTCCAATTCCGGACCGACCTGCGCAACCTGCGCTCGCAGCGCGCATTGGAGCGGCTGGGCGCCGTGCGCGAGGGCGTGTGGCGCGAACACATGTTGCTCCCCGACGGCCACCGCCGCAGTTCGGTCGTCTACAGTATTCTCGAAAAGGAATGGCCCGCCGTCAAGGCGGGCCTGATGCAACGCGTGGCCAAGGACGCGGCGAAGCCAGCTACTTGAGAACGAAGGAGAGCACGATCATCACCACCACGAACGAACCGGCGATCAGCGCGATGCGCCGTAGGTCCTTCTTGATGTGTGAATAGTTCGGGTTAAAGGTTTCCGGGCGAGTCGGGCGCACCATCTTTCGGCTCATACACTGTCTCCTCGGACCGAATTATACCGCGGTCTCAGTTCCCCACGAGTTCGGCAGTCACCACGATGCGCTGAGAGTCAATCATGTACGGATAGCACGAGATGAGCGTCAGCGTCGCCCGCGGGCTGGCGGCCATCACCTCAACCTCCGTCGGCGTCACCAAGCGCCACCCCACCACGCGATAGGTGTACACCTGGCGGGACGTCGAAACGCGCACCTCGTCGCCGGGTGCCAACCTGTCCAAATCGCGGAACACCTCTCCATAAATGTCGTTGTGCCCGGAAAGCACCATGTTGCCCAGGCGCCCCGGATCGGCCGACCCAATGTGATGGGCGACACCTTGCTTGAGCTGCTCCCAGCCGTCGCCTTCCACCACCGGAATGGCCAGCTTGCCAATCGCCGGCACGTCCAACAGCAATGCCTGTTCCGGCCCGCTGGTGGGTACCGCTGGCGCCGGCATCGATTGCACGAGGGCGCGCAGATTGGCAGGAATCTCATCTTGGTTGGGTTGCGCGCCGCCGGGCGAATTGGGAGGGGTGTGTCCTGAGGGCAACACCACGGCTGAAATCAGCGGGGTGGGCGTTGTGCGCCCAAGGGCCGAAGAGACTTCGCGGTTGAGCCTGTCGAGCACCCCGGCCCCGTTGATCAGGACCAGCGCCAAGCCAATGGCTGCCCCGACCTCGACAAACAACAGCAGCCGGTCCAACACGCGCCGCGAACGGGAAGCCGGTGGGCTGGTATGCGTGGTCTGGCCTTCGTCCGCAGGCGAGGAGGGCAGCGGGTGAAGCGTGCGTCCAGTGCGGCGGAACTGCGCAAGCCGGTCGCGTCGCTCGGCCAGGCGTTTGGCCGCGAGCAGCCGTTCAAGTTCCCGGACCGAAAGATTCTTGGGATCTTTGGATGCCATGCGTGTCCCGCTCTGCACACGATCGATGCGCAGAGTGCCTTAACCCCTGGGGTGCACAGATTGTGCCTGCGGTTTTTGGGCCGAATCCAGAAGTTTGTGCGTTGGGGCGCAGGTCCGCCCGGTCAATGGGCCGGCTTGGGCACTTCGTCCCGGCTCGGTGGAGCCAACCGAGCGCGCGCCTGCGCAACCGGGTGGTACGAGAGGCGGTGCAGCGGCGTCGGGCCCAGCCGCTCAAGTGCCCGACGGTGTTCAGGTGTGCCGTAGCCCTTGTTGCGAGCCAAACCAAACTCGGGGAAGTTCTCGTCGTACATCATCATCACTCGATCGCGCCACACCTTGGCCACCACCGAAGCGGCGGCCACCGAAAGCATGCGCGCATCGCCACGCGGCAGGGCCGTCTGCGGGAGCGGGCACTCGGGCAATCGCAGGTAGTCGATCAGCAGGTGATCGGGAGGCACGGCCAGCGCGTCGAGGGCCCGCTGCATTGCCAGGCGCGTCGCGCCCAGCGGCCCGAGGTCATCCACCTCCCCCGGCGCCGCGCTGCCCACGGCCCAGGCGAGGGCCACAGCCAGTATGGCCTCCGCCCAACGATCCCGGCCGGCGGGTGTCATGACTTTGGAATCACGAACCCCGCGCAGCATGCGCGCCAGGTTATCACGCCCGGCCGGGAGCACCACGGCGGCCGCGACGAGCGGCCCGGCCCACGCACCTCGCCCCACCTCGTCCAGCCCGGCGACGTGCATGCAGCCGCGGCGCCACAGCCCGGCTTCATAGCGCAGACTGGGGCGGCGAGGGCCGTGAGGTGTCATACACACCGCGCATCCAGTTCACCCGGATGCGCACCAAGTCCGCCAACATGCGTAGCGAATCGGCCGCCACCTGCACCCGGCTTTCGGCCTGGTAGGTCCAGGGGATCGGCACATCGACGACAGAGTATCCCAGCCGGCGGGCGAGGAAGAGATCCTCGACGTCGAAGGTCCATCCCTGGAGCACCTGGCGCGAGAAGACATCCTGCGCAGCCCGCGCGCGGTAGCACTTGAAGCCGCACTGCGTGTCTTCGAAACCGCGCAGCACGATCAGTTTGACGGCTTGGGCGAAGACCCGGCCCATCAGATGCCGGTAGGCCGGCTCGCCAAAGCGGCGCGCACCCTGGGCCTCGCGCGACCCGATGGCCACCTCCGCTTCGACCCGCGGCGGCAGAAAGCGGCCCACCTCTTCGATGGGCATCGACAGATCCGCATCGCACATGAAGCGGAATGCGCCGCGCGCCGCCAGCATGCCCGCGCGCACCGCGCCGCCCTTGCCGGCCCGCGGCACCGAAAGCAACCGCAGCTGGGCGAAGCCGGGTCGTGCGCGCTCGACCACAGCTCGCGTGCCGTCGCGGCTTCCGTTTTCCACAATGATGACTTCGAATGTATAGCCCTGGGTGGGAAGGAACTCTTGCAGGCGGCGCAGCGTGGAGGGCAAGCGGTGTTCTTCGTTGTGCGCCGGGATGACGACCGAGAGGAAAATCTCTTCCGCCATGTCGGCCGGATTGTATCAGAAAGGCGGTCCACAATCGGCTATCGAGGCGAGGCGCCGACGAAGCGCGCGACGAGATGATGTCCCCAGTTCTCTGCCTGAGGATGAAGACGGAGATCATCGATCGAGGAGTGTCAATGCCGGGCGCGGGTGCCGCGGACGTGCAGGAAGTCAGCTGCCGACCAGCGAGTTGGTGACCACCACCACGACCAGCGCACCCAAGACACACAGGTTGGCCAGCCCCAACAACACCAGCAGCACCGCCTGCTTGCGGGTCAGGCGTCGGCGGCGTTCGGCCGGGCCGGCCGGCGAGGCAGGCATCTCGCGGCTGTCGGGGTCCGCTGCGGCGACGAGTGCGGCGGGCACGGTCGGAGCAGAGGAGCGAGGCAGCACGGCCACCGCGGCCTGCACCGCTTCGGCCTCAATCGGTGCCTCGTCCTTCGGCCCGCCTAGCGCCCGTGTGATATCTTCGACGACGGCCGGCGAAAGGATCGGCCGCAATTGCATCAGGCTGGTCGCAAAGTTCTCGACCCCGTCGGCCAGCACCACGCGCAGCGAGGTCTTGATGTTCTCGACGTAGGTCTCGGGCCGGGCCACGATGAGCACCGGCTCACCCTCGGGAAGGTTGATGCCTTTGCTGGTAACGAAGCGGCGCACGGCATCTTCAAACAGGCGCAGGCGCGAAGCCAGGTTGGGGTGCGAGGACTTGAACGTCCCGCTGCCCCCCAGCGACATCCACTGGCCGGCTTTGGCGCGGTAGGTTCCGCGCAACGAGGTTGTCATCATGACCCGCACGCCGATCGGGCCGATGAGGATGAGCGGCACCGGCTCATGGCTGGTCGGCATGGGGCAATTGCGCACGAGGACATAGTCGTCGCCGAAGACTTTCGCCAGGCGGCGCGTGATGTCCTCCTGGGCCTGCACCTCGGCTTGCCAGCCGAGGCCTTCCTTAAAGACGGCCTGCAAGCGAGTGGAGAAGGAAATCTGGCCGCCGGCATTGCGAAACGTCGACCGGTCGATAGTTCGCATGACAGCCTTCTGGTGGGCGGATCAACCGCGATTATACGTCCGCGCCATCAAACCCGCCAGAAACAAGAGGCCGCCCGCGCGCATCGCGGGCGGCCTGGCGGTTTGTGCGATCGGGCAGGCTAGTGTTTGACGCCCCCGCGCTTCTCGAGCTGGCGGACAACCATGACCACTCGCCCGCGAATCTCCACCTGCTCCAGATTGTCGACGAATATCGGGTTCATCTGGGGGTTGGCCGGCTGCAGGCGCACCCGCCCGTCCTCGTAGAAGAAGTACTTGAGCGTCGTTTCGTCGCGGTCCTTCAACCACACGGCCACCATCTCGCCGTTGCGGGCCTGCTGCTGGGGTTTGAGGATGACGTAGTCCCCGTCGTGGACCATGGCGTCGATCATCGAATCGCCTCGCACGATCAGCGCGAACAAATCCCGGTCGCGCGGCAGCAGGTCGCGCGAGATGGCCAACGCTTCGTCGGCGCCAAACAGCGGCTCGGTCACGCCGGGGACGGGCATCGGCTCGCCGGCGGCAATGTAGCCCCATACGCGGATCGAGCGCAGTTGCGCCATATGCGGGCGAATGCCACGGGCCACCCGCGGATCCCGATCCAGAATGCCCTCGCGTTGCAGGCGATCCAGGTTATAGCGCACCACCGAGAGCGAGGGGATGCCGACCTGCTTCATGATCTCGCGGTACGAGGGGGCATACCCGTGCTCGGCGAAGTATTCCTCGATGTACTTCTTCATCTCGGCCTGGCGGGCCGTCAGATTGCCCTCGCCCATGGTGACCTCCTCAGGCGCCTGGCCCCTCCACGTTCCTGGAGGCGGAACCGGACGCTTCGCGAACTGCCCCCCGCTTTCCACCCGGCTGGCAAGCGGCTGCAACCCGGATGTCGGCAGGTTTTCCACATGCTACACGAACATCTGTTCTGTGTCAAGGGAGAAGTCGTTCGCCCGGCAAGAGGGCCGGATTCAGCACACGCCTACTGTTCTTCGCCTGTTTCGGGGTTGACGCCGATCTGCAGGTCACCCGCGGCCAGCCGCCCCATCATCTCCTGCAGGTTGGCCTGCAACCCGGGAGTGATCCACGGCGTGGAGAAGGGAGCGTAGCCTAGCCCCCCGTTTTCAATCTCGTAGACGAGCGGCTCACCAAACACCTCTCCCGCCAGGAAGCGCGGCAGCGCCTCGGCCAGGAGCAGCGCAGGATGCACCTGAAGCTCGCCCAACAGGTTACCCGCCGCGTCCGGCTGGCTGCTCAGCGCTTGTGCGCCGAAGCCCGCTCGCGAACCCGCCACACGCACTGCTCGAGTGGCGAGCGCCAGAAGCGCGCCATCGCCTGCCGGGCTCGGGAATGCGCCTGCGGTATCAACATAGCGCACCAGCAGCAACTCCGCCAAGGCCGTTCCAGTTTCGACGCTTGCCCCCTCGGCCGCGCCCTCTTCGAACACCCAGCACAACGGGCAGGTGAAGCGCACACCATGAATGAAAGCGTTACGGACCAACGTGCCGCGCACGCTGCCCGGCTCGCCGATCCACCCCACGCGATTGTTGGAATTGGCGACGCCCACCAGCGCCCCGGCCAGGAACGCCGCCTCATCTTCGCGCACGCGCGGACCGATCACCAGCAGGTTGGTGCTCGGGAGCACATCGGCTTCGTCGATTGCTACCCAACGCAGATCCGGGTGTGCCGCGGCGGCCTGCGTGATGGATGCGCCCAACCCGGTCGCGACACTGACCAACAGCATCGGCTCCTCAGCCAGCGCCTCGTCCAGGGTATCCGCGCCCGCGGCCAGCCGCCTCAGGCTCCAACCCTTCTCGCGAGCCATCGCCTCCAGCACCGCCTGCGCCGCAAGGTGGGCCGGGGCCACGTCATCGGAGGAGGTCAGGAGGAGGACGCGTGGTGCGGCGGGTGCGGTGGGAGCCGGGGTGACACTCGGTACGCTGGCTATTTCGGGCGAGGGCGAGGCCGCGGGCTCGCGTCCGGTCGCCGTGCACGCCGTGAGGGCAAATGCGACCGCAACCCCGGCCAGCGCGGCCGCGCGCCTACTCCTCGTCATGCTCGTCCTCGGAGCCCTGGTTGCCCTCGTCGCCGTAATCGATCACCTCGCGCGGCTGGGCCCCCGGCTGGGGCGGGCCGATGATGCCACGCTCCTCGAGCGCATCCATCATACGCGCCGCGCGCGTGTAGCCGATGCGGAAGTGGCGCTGCAAGCGCGTGGTGGAGGCCTTGCGCCACTGGCGCACGATGTGGATGGCCTTTTCCAGCAGCGCGTCCTCGCCCTCGCCCCGGGCGGGTGTCTCATCCCACAAGGGCGCCTGCTCCAGATGCGCGTCCGGGGGGAAGGCGCTCGGCGCGCGATCGACCGCCGGACCATCTTCCGCCTCGGGCGCGAATTCGCGCCGCGCTTCGGCCAGCTGCGCCTGTCGCGCCTGGTTGGATGAGCGCCAATAGTTGACCAGGTGAACCAGCTCGGCCTCCGAAACGTACGCGCCTTGCAGGCGCACCGGCGCCGGCGAGTCGGGCGACTGGAACAGCATGTCGCCACGACCGAGCAGCCGCTCAGCACCCGGCTGGTCGAGCACCACCCGGCTGTCGACCATCGAGGCCACGGCGAATGAGATGCGCGCCGGGAAGTTGGCTTTGATCAGGCCGGTCAGCACGTCCACCGACGGGCGCTGGGTTGCAATGACCAGATGAATGCCGGTCGCGCGCGAAAGTTGTGCCAGGCGGGTGAGGATGCGCTCGGTTTCATCCGGCGCCATCAGCATCAGGTCGGCCAACTCATCGATCACCACCACCCAGGAGGGCAAGCGCCTCTCGCCCAGGTCGGCGGCTTTCGAGTTGAAGTCGTCCAGGTTGCGCGCGCCCACTTTCGCGAAGCGCCGGTAGCGTTCGTCCATCTCGCGCGTGACCCATTGCAGCGCCGCCACCACCCGTTCGAGTTCGACGATCACCGGCGCGAGCAGATGCGGGATGCCGTTGTAGGAGGTCAGTTCCACGCGCTTCGGGTCGACCATCAGGAAGCGCAGTGTATCGGGCGTGTTATGCAATAGGAAGCAGCTGATGAGCGCGTTGACACACACCGACTTCCCCGACCCGGTCGTGCCGGCGATCAGCAGGTGCGGCATGGTCGCTAAGTCGCCCACCACCGGATGTCCCGACACGTCCTGACCGAGAGCAAAGCGCAGCGGCGAGCTCTTCTTGTGAAAAGCCTCCGATTCGACAACGTCGCGCAGGCTCACCAGCGAGATCTCGTTGTTGGGTACCTCGATCCCGACGTATCCCTTGCCCGGCACCGGAGTCTGCAGGCGGATGGAAGGCGCGGCCAGCGCCAGCGCCAAGTCGTCGGCCAGCGCCCCGATCTTGCTCACCTTCACCCGAGTGCGTTTGCCGCCGCGCACCTCGACAAAATCGGGTTCGACGCCGAATTCGGTGATGGTCGGGCCGCGATTGACCTCGACCACGCGCACCGGCGCGCCGAAGGAAGCCAGCGTTTCCTCGATCAGCCGGGCGCGTTGGCGGTCGAAATCGTCGCTGGCGGAAGCCTCCACGCCCGGATTGAGCATCTGCGTCACGTCCGGTAGATTCCACGGAGGTAATTCCGGCACGCCGATGATGCGTGAGGGGAGGTCGGGCGCAGACGGCTGGGCCGGTCGGGCTTCGGGTGGTTTGGCGGCAGACTCCTCCGCCCGGGCCGTCGCCGCAAGCGAAGGGTGTAGCGCAGGAGTTGCCGCACGCGTTGCGCGCGACGGCGCCGACGGCGAGGGCAGGGACGACGAGGGCTGCGGCATTCGCTCGCGCAATCCGGAAGTGCGTGCCCCAATCCAGCGGCCTGCTCGAGCCAGGGCGCGCAAAATATCCGTCAGCGAAATACGCAGCGCGAGGATCAGCCCGACCAGGAACCAGGCCACCAAGACGAAGATCGTCCCCGGCCAATCGAAGAGCCGCAGCAACGCCACCAGCAGCAATGCGCCGGCGTATCCGCCGCCTCGCCCGGCCTCGGCGTGCTCCAGGAAAGTCGCGGTGCCGAACGCATCGAGCACGGCGTGGAAGACCGTCAGGAGATTGAAGTAGAGCAGGAACGCACCCAGCACACGGCCCGTTCCCGGATGCGGCAGGGAGTCGCGGAACTGGCGCAGGATGAGCCACGCGCCGAGCGCCACGACAACCAGCGGGACGACGTAGGCCCCCCAACCGAAGCCCTGACGGATGAGAAAGGTCAGCTTGTAGGTGAGCGACCCCGGCGCGGCGGCAATCAGCCCGAGCAGTGCGAAGCCGCCCAGTGCGGCCAGGACGAAACCGAGGATGTCCAGGCGGCGGTCGAGAGCCGACACGCTGCCGGGTGAGTTGCCTCGCGATGGTGAAGCGCCTCGGCGCGAGGGCGCCGAGGTGCGCTTGGCCTTGCCACGATTGGATGATGTGCCCACTGGGGGTCAGGGTCCGAAGGACGTCTCGTGCATCTTGAGGCGGCAGATTATAGCACAGCGATCGTGCCCATCCGTGGCATGCGCTGGCGAAGCTGCGCAGGCTGCGCGGGAAGGCCGCGTTCTCTCTTCGCGCGAGTCGCCATGCTACAATAATCGCGTCGCCGGATGAGCAGCGCGCCGCGGGCATCGCCCCCTCGGCTCTTCGAACTTGCGCCGGCGATGGATGCCCGACCTCACAGATTGGCCACGCTCATGATGCCGCAACTCTCTCCGTCCACGCTCATCGACACCGCTTACCTCTTGCGCGCGCTGAGCCCGCAAGAGCGCGCGGAGGTTGGCCGCTTCTTCGTTGAAGAACACGTGGCGGGCGGCGAGATCATTCTCGAGGCGGGGCAGCCGGGCGTAGGCCTGTGCCTGATCGCCAGCGGTGCGGTGCGCGTGTTGGGGCCGCCGCGCAAAGCTCGCCGCAGCATGTTGCTCGGCGAGGGCGACCACTTGGGCGAGGCGGCGCTCGTGCGCCAGGCAGAACCTTTCACGGCCGTTGCCGAATCGCCGGTGACGCTGCTGCGTCTGCCCACGGCCCACACTGCCTCACTGCTCACGCGCGCGGCGCACTTGCGGCCCAGCGTGCGGCTGGCCTTGGCCAGCCGCCGGCTGGCGCTCAGCCAGGATTGGGAATGGCGTGGCGCCGAAGAGGCCATCCACCTGGTCACACGCCGGTCGAAGACCGTGCTGGCCCTCTCGCTCATCTTGCCCATGGCGATCGCTGTGCTCAGCCTGGGCGCGCTGGCTATGATGTTGGTTTGGCAAGATGCTCCGGCGTTGTTGCCGCTGCCGCTGGCCGGGCTGGGTGTAGCCCTGCTCAGCGGCGGCTGGGCGGTGTGGGATTGGCTCAACGATCTCTTCCTGGCGACCAATCAGCGCCTGATCGTCATCGAGCGCCTGCCGCTTATATATGAAGACCGCACCGAAGCCCCGCTGCGCACGCTGCTCTCGGTCGAGGTGGACTCCTCGGCCATCAAGCACTGGCTGGGTTTTGGCAGCGTGGTGGCGCGCACCTTTACCCGGCCTGTCATCCTGCCCGACGTGCCGGAACCTTACCGTCTGGCGCAATGGATCGAGGCGCTGGGCGATCAATTGCGCGCACGCCAGGAGCGAATGCAGCGGGCGGAGATCGAATCGGCCATCGGCCAGCGCTTGGATCCTTCGCTTTCCGAAAGCGAGGCCGCCGGGCACGCTGCTGCGGCTGGCAAATCCGGCGCGAAGGGGTTGGGCATGCGGGTCGAGATAGGCGATCGCATCATCTACCGCAAGGACGCGTACTTCCTGGTCAACGATTTGGCCATGCCGCTCGCGGTGCTGGTGATGGGCGGCGTGCTGCTCGTGCTCGAGGCCTCCGGCTCGCTGCCCTTTGCGGGCTGGATTCCGTGGCTGGTCGCCGGCGCGCTTCTGGCGGCGGGCCTCGGCTGGGGCGCCTACGAAGTGATCGACTGGGCCAACGATCTCTATATGGTCACGCCCGATCAGATCATCGCCCTGCATCGCACGCCCCTCGGCCGCGAAGACCGCCGCGCCGCCTCGCTCGGAAATATCCTCAGCCTGGAGTATGACCGCCCCGGCCTGATGGCGCGCCTGATGAACTTCGGAAACGTGATCGTCACCGTGGGCAACGTTTCGTTCGTCTTCGACCGAGTGCACGATCCGGTCGGGGTCCAAGAGGATATCTACCGCCGCATGGAGTCGCATCGCGCACGGCGCGAACAGAAGGACCGCCAGACGCGCGGCGAAGAAATCGCCGAGTGGCTGGATGCGTATCATCACGTGACGCAGAAGAAGCCGAACCCACCGGGTGGGAGAGAATAGGTATGGCTGTGCGCGAAATCCTGACCGCGGCCCACCCCGCACTGCGCAAGAAGGCGCGCCGCGTGGGCGAGCTGACGCCGGCGCTCGACAAGCTCATCGACGACATGATCGAGACCATGCGCGAGGCGCCCGGGGTCGGCCTGGCCGCGCCGCAGGTGGGCGTAAGCCAGCGCGTGATTGTGGTCGAGTATGCCGAGAACGAGGAACAGGAGCAGCCAGCCTCAGGCGATAAGGCTCCTGCGCCGCGCAAACTGTTCGTCGTGATCAACCCAGAACTCGTGCGGCCAAGCATCGAAACGGTGACGGCCACCGAGGGCTGCCTTTCGGTGCCCGGTTACGCCGGCGAGGTGGAGCGCTTTGCCGAGGTCTCGGTGAAGGGCCTCAACCGCCGCGGCTCGCCGTTGCGCCTGCGTGCCCGCGGCTGGCTAGCGCGCATCTTCCAGCACGAAGTGGACCATCTCGACGGCGTGCTGTACACCGACCGCGCGCAGCGGGTGTGGGCGCTGGAAAAAGAAGAGACACTCGATAACGTGTGAGGCCAGGGCAATCCGGTCCG
The DNA here is from genome assembly GCA_035288225.1 of Anaerolineales bacterium. Taxonomy (GTDB): domain Bacteria; phylum Chloroflexota; class Anaerolineae; order Anaerolineales; family RBG-16-64-43; genus RBG-16-64-43. The sequence continues at coordinate 21,860 of DATEAT010000007.1, forward strand.
GTTCGTCGCCCCCGCGTGCTCTGGCAAGTTGTGGCCGCCTCCACCTCCCCCCTCACCCCCGCATCGATTCCTTCATGGCGAGGACCTTGCTCGTCGGGGGAGGGGTTGGGGGCCTGCCCTCGGAAGGAGGGTGGGGGCGAAAGCCGGTCGCCCCTCTTTCGCTTGGTCCCAGACGGGGACCCACGTCTGTTCTGGACACTGGAGGATACGCTCGCATGCGCGCGGCGCAGGACATGCGTGACGCTGCCTTGGATTCCCGCTACGAACACGCGGAAATATCGATCAAGGACCATCCACGGAGGGATGACGGGGTTATCCGAACGCGAGAGGGCTTCCCTGGCGGGAAGCCCTCGATGATTTGCGACCGACGAGGCACGACGGCCTAGCCCAAGTAATCGCGCAGCGTGCGGCTCGAGCGCGGGTGGCGCAGCTTGCGCAGCGCCTTGGCCTCGATCTGACGCACTCGCTCGCGCGTGACCCCTAGCCGTTGGCCGACCTCTTCCAGCGTGTGGTCGCGCCCATCCACCAAGCCGAAGCGCAATTCGAGCACCTGCCGCTCGCGCTCGTTGAGGAACGCTAGCGCGCTGTGGATCTGATCGCGCAGCAGTTCGCGCGAGGCCGCATCGAGCGGGGTCACCACGCTTTCGTCCTCGATGAAATCACCGAGCATGCTGCTTTCCTCGGCTCCCACCGGTGTTTCGAGCGACATGGGCTCCTGAGCCAGGCGCAGGATGCGCTCGACGCGCTCCACCGCACGAGTCAACTTCTGGCCCAGCGCCGTCGGCAGCGGATCATCGGTGGCACGCAGGCGCATGACCTCCGCCGTGTCCGCCGCATCCAGGATGTCCATCTCCAGCGCCAGCTCTTCACGCGTGGGTTCGCGTTCCAACGTCTGCACCAGGTGGCGCTGTGCGCGCATCAGGCGGTTGATGGTTTCGACCATATGCACCGGGATGCGGATGGTGCGCGCCTGATCGGCGATGGCGCGGCTGATGGCCTGGCGAATCCACCAGGTGGCATAGGTGGAGAACTTGAAACCGCGGGTTGGGTCGAACTTCTCTACGGCGCGCAGAAGCCCCAGGTTGCCCTCCTGCACCAGGTCGAGAAAGGCAATGCCGCGGCCGATGTAACGTTTAGCCACACTGACCACCAGGCGCAGATTGGCGCGGATGAGCGCCTTGTGCGCCTCCTCGGCCCGTTGCTCGATCAGGTGCAGCTCCGTCTCCAGGTTGCCCACCGCGCCTGAGCTGCGCGCGGTCGGTTTGCGCTTGGGCAGCCACGTCTGAAAGGTGGTCTTGATCGGAGGCGTCTTGCGCGCTTTGAGCGCCACCTGCAGCTTGCGGGCCAGAGCCTCCGGCAGGAGATACAACGCCACGAACACATCGAACGCGTTCTGGGCCACCTTGTTCCAAGCCGGGTCGCGGCCCCATGGCCCCCGTTCGAGCCAGGTGCGCAGGTAGGAGGGCGCGCTGTCTTGCCATGCTGCGCGCAGGTGGAAGGCTTCATCGAGGAGCGGGGCCAGTTCCGGCAAGGGCTGGCCGAGACGCCGCGCATCCTCGCGCAGGTGTTTCCAATCGCTGAGCAGGTCGCCGTACAATTCGAGCAGGAAGAGCGTGCCGGGCGGCAGGCTGCGTTTTCCCGGGCCCAGCGCCGTTAGCCGCTCGCGTAGGGCGCGCGCGCGGCGCAGAGCCAAGAGGCGCGCCGCCAACCAGGTCTCCTGATCCGCATTGAGCAAGTGCACCTGGCCGATTTCACGCAGGTACATACGCACCGGGTCGTCGGCCAGCTCGATCGTTTCGAGGACCTCTTCGCCCTCGATCTCCTCGCCCAGGCTTTCGTCTTCGAGGGTTTCCAGCTCCTCCTCGCCCACCTCTTCTTCGGCGCCGTCGGCGGGTATTTCCTCCTCCACCAACACGCTCTCGTCGACCTCGGCGTCTTCCTCGACGGGTGCGCCTTCAGGTGCGGCGAAGTCGGGCAGCCCCTCCAGGTCGTCTATCTCGTGCGGCGCAGAGTCCGGCCGTTGTCGTGGCATTCAGAATGCCTCCAGCCCACCCTCACGGGATGCGGGCCGCGTCGTGGGCAGCGCGGGCAGGCCTCGAGCCAGGGCGACATCGATGCGCAGGATGTTTTCGCTAATTGCATTCATACGTTCCAGCGGCGCCTCACCCGGCTCCGCTACGGCCGCCGGCACACCGCTCTCTTCCGGCTGGGCTTCCTTCTCGAGGATGTAGAAACGCAACTCGCCCAGCTTGCGCTCCAGCGCCTGCCGTCGCAGGCGCAGGAGACCTCCCAGCACATCATCCGCATCCGCCTCTTCGCCGGCCTGGAAGCGCTCGAGACTCGCGCGGGCAGCGGCCAGCGCCTCAGGCGCTTCTTGGGCGGCATGCGTTTCGATGAAGATGGCCGGGTCGGTTTCCTCCTGAGAGAGCGAGCGCTGGATGATCTCAAGCAGCCACTGACTCTCGGAGGTGGTGAGATCCTCTGGCCCGGGCCGCGCCAGCCCCAGTTCACCGAAGATGCGGTTGGCGCGAAACAGCAGCAGCGGTTGGCGCACAAGCGCTCCCAGGCAGAAGGCCTCGCGGCTGGAGGCCTTGGCCGCCAGCCCCGCAGCCGGTGCGGCGGGCGCCGAGGGTGCCTCGCCGCGGCCGCCGCGCATCGCACTGCGGCGAGCCGGGCGCCGCCCGGGCGTAGCCTGCAACGACGCCAACTCCACCCGCAGCAATCGCGCCAACTGCTGCCGATAGGCATCCCGCTCCACTGGGTCGGCGACGTCTTCAATGAGTGGCAGGATGCGCGCCGCAACCTCCGCCTTGACCTTGGCCTCGTTCAGGTTTCTGCCCTGGGTAATGACTCCCAGCACGTGCTCCACGACCGGCCGCGCCTCGGCAATGCGCTGGCGCCAGGCCTCACGGTCTTGCAGGATGAGTTCATCCGGATCGAGCCCGGCAGGCAAAGTCGCCACGCGCAGGTCGGCTTGCAGCCTTCCTTCGAAACGGACCAATCCGCGCGCATCGAAGACGGGCTCGCCTTCGCGCTCGAGCGTCTCGCGCGCCAGGTCCAGCCCGCGCAGGGCGGCCGCGTCGCCAGCCGAATCGGCGTCCAGTGCCAGGACAATGCGTCGCGCATGGCGCTTGAGCATGCGCAGCTGGGCTTCGGTGAGGGCCGTGCCCATCGGCGAGACCACGTTAAGGAAGCCGGCCTGATGCGCAGTCATCACGTCGAGATAGCCCTCGACAATGACCGCCTCCTCTTGGGCGCGGATGGCGCGCGCGGCGCGATCCAGCCCGTACAACAGGTGGCCCTTATCGAAGATCGGCGACTGGGGTGAATTGAGAAACTTGGGCACGTCGTTGGGGTCGACGATACGTGCACCGAAACCGCACATCCGCCCGCGGTTATCACGGATGGGGATGGTGATACGGTTGTGGAAGCGGTCGCGCAGCCCGCCACCCTCGGGCGTGACCACCACCCCGGCCTGCTGGAGATCGTCGTCGGTGTAGCCCTTGCCGCGAAAATAGGACAGACCGTGGTCGCGCCCGGCCGGGGCCAGCCCAACCTGGAAGGCTTCCAGGGTCTCGTCTGCGAGACCGCGCCCGTGCAGGTAGTCCCTCACCGTGGCACCGGCGGTGGAAGTAAGCAAGTAGTTGCGGTAGTAGGTGGCGGCCAGTTCCAAGAGGCCGCGAAGATGCTCGTAGGTTTCCTCCGCCCGCTGCTCATCGGCCGAGCGCGGATGAAGTTCGATGCCGGCGCGGGCCGCAAGCTGGCGCAGCGCCTCGGGGAAATCCCAGCCCTCTTTCTTCATGACGAACTTGAAGAGGTCGCCGCCCTCGTTGCACGCGCCGAAGCAGCGCCAGGTGCCACTGTCGGGGAAGACCACAAAGGCCGGGGTGTGAACGTTGGGGTGAAAGGGACAGAAGCCGATGTAGTTCTTGCCGGTGCGCCGCAGTCGGACGCTCTCGCTCACCAGCTCGACGATGTCGAGGCGTGCCTTGATGTCATCAACGGCGGTCATCAGCTCTCTCTTGGGTGATGCCCGAGGGATTATACCCGCATCGCCAGCCGTATCGTGCACACCAGCGAATTCCATCTGCGCACGGAATGCCAGCGGCGGCGCGCGAGGCGCCGCCGCTGGCATTGCTGCTCCACAGCCGAGGCATCTTCAGGGAACAAAGATGCTTCCGCGCAGTGGCTTGTCGCCACGCTCGCCCACTCCGAATTTGCTGCCATCCGGCGCCTGCAGCATCCAGTAGCTGGTATGGGTCCCGCCCTCGTAGGGAGCGATCATGATCGCGCCGATAAACATGTGATCGCCGGGCGGTACCTCTTTAGGGAAGGCCACCCAGTTGGCGCCGCTCATGTGCTCGCCGCCGAAGAAGATCAGGCGGTAGTCCCGAGTCCAGGTGCAGGTGCCGATGTTGCGCACGTCCCACACTTTCTTAAAAGTTTCCGCCACACCCACCGGCGCACCATCGCCCAGACCCACATAGCCGACGAAGTAGGCCGCGTTGCAGAGTTGCTCGAGCGGTGCGGCAGGGTTCGTTCCCGGCGTGCCGTAGGGTGCCCGCGTCAGCGAATAGGTGGCGGAACCCTGCGGCGTTTCGCTGGGTGCAGTCGCCGAGGCCGACGGCTCGCTCACCCCGGGCGTCATCCCCGCAAGCGCAGTGGGCAGCGCGGCCGGCGTGCCTGCCTCCGAGCGCGTCGGTGCCGCCGCGGGTGGAGGCGTGGCCTGCGAAGCCGGCGCGCGCTGCAGTACGCCGGCCAAGTTGCATGCCAGCAGCGCGGCCGCGGCCACGGTCAATGGGAGGAGAATGCGAGTTCGATGATGGAATGGCATCGGCATGAGCCTCGACGCAGCACAAAGTGTGTGTGCGATTATACCCAGCCGCGAGCGACTTCCCGGCGCCGGTTCAGCGCGGCTCGTCTGATCCGCGGGCAGGTTGCCTCCTCCATCGTGATCGGCAGGGCTTAATCGGGATATCGCACACGCGTTGCACCCTCATGCGCTACGCCACGGTATTCGCTGTGGAATGGATCATCGCATTCCATGGCCCGCCTCGCACGTCTTCCACCCACACCGCGCGCTCTCGCCTTCGGCAGCTATTCGAATGTGCGCCAGACGTGCCGGGGTCTCCTCTGCCGCACGCCACGAGGCCCCTTCGCGGACCATCAGGCAAGGCATGACCGCACCGCACGCTCGCAGCGGTCATGCCCCGCCGCCCCTCCTCCAAAAGAAATCCCTCCCGCGGTGGTCATCGGGAGGGATGGAAAGGCAAAGGCTGTGCGCCGTGGCTCAGGGGACCACGATCTTCACCGTGAGCGGCGTGAGGCCGTTATCGCCCACGCCGAACTTGCTGCCGTCGGGCGCCTGCAACATCCAGTAGCCGATGTAGGTGCCCGACTTGGCCGGGGTGATCATCGTCACTGAGAGGAACAGATGGTCGCCGGGTTCGACGATCTCCGGGAAGCGCGCGGAGTTCGGGCCGTCCATGTGTTTGCCGCCGTTAAAGACCAGGCGGTACTCGCGGCTCCAGGTGCAGGTGCCGATGTTGCGCACGTCCCACGTCTTGCGGAAGGTTTCGCCGGCGGGGAGCAGCGCGCCGTCCTTGAGCCCGATATCGCCGACGAAGAAGGCTGCGTTGCAGAATGTGGTCAGGGTCGGGTGCACACCGGGCGTGCCGTAGAAGGCCGGGGTGAAGATGAGCGAGGCCGTGGCACTCGGCAGCAGCGGCACGAGCAGGGTGGCGGTGGGCGGCGGAAGGGTTGCGGTGGGCAGCGGCAGCGCCACGGTTGCAGTGGAGGTGGCGGCCAGCGACACCTGGGTGAGCATGGCCTGAACTGTTTGCGCAGCCTGAGTGGCCAGCGGCACCTCGGTGACAGCAGGCGCGCCCGTGCTGCAGCCGGCCAGCACGAGCGACGCAGCCAGCACAGTCAACGCCAGGGTGCGCAAGGTGTGGGATGTCATTGGGTCCTCCTCGTGCCAGGGTGTGCGGCGCATGGGCCGTTGCGGCCCGCCTCACGCCGCACCGAGCGCCTCCGGCTCGCCCTCCTGTTGCGGCGAGGGCTCACTCTCGGCCGCCTGAGGCTCGATCATCAGTTTGTCGTCGCGCAGCGCGATGGTCACCGTCTGATCGTCGTGGATGCGGCCTTCGAGCATGGCCTCCGAGAGCATATCCTCCACTTCGGTCTGGATGACGCGCCGCAGCGGGCGGGCGCCCATCTCCGGGTTGTAGCCCAGATCCGCCAGACGTGCCTGGGCCTCGGGCGTCGCGCTCAAGGTGATGTGATGCTCCACCAGGCGCTGTGCCACTTTGGCGATCTCCAGGTTGACGATCTGGGTGATGTCGTCCTTGTTCAGCGCGCGGAACACGATCACCGCATCGACCCGGTTGAGGAACTCGGGGCGGAAGGCGCGGCGCAGCTCCTCGAGCAGCTTCTTGCGCATCTCGTCGTAGGGTGCCACCTCGCCGCGGGTCTCATCGCGCTGGATGGCAAAGCCCAGCCCGGCCTGGCGGCGGATGGTCTCGGCGCCCACGTTGGAGGTCATGACGATCATCGCGTTCTGGAAGTTGACCTTGTGGCCGCGTGCATCCGAGAGGTGCCCCTCTTCCATGATCTGCAGGAGCATGTTGTGCGCCTCGGGGTGCGCCTTCTCGATCTCGTCGAAGACGATGATCGAATACGGCCTCCGGCGCAGGGCTTCGGTGAGCTGCCCAGCATCGTCGTAGCCCACGTAGCCCGGGGGCGCGCCGACCAGGCGGCTCACCGTGTGGCGCTCCATGAACTCCGACATGTCGAGCTGCACCAGCGCGTCTTCCGAACCGAACATGAAGGCGGCCAGGGCCTTGGTGAGTTCGGTCTTGCCTACGCCGGTCGGCCCGAGGAAGATGAACGAGCCGATCGGGCGGCGCGGGTCCTTGAGCCCGGCGCGCGCCCGGCGTACAGCCTTGGAGATAGCCAGGATGGCTTCATCCTGCCCAATGATGCGGCCGCGCAGCGTTTCTTCCATCTTCATCAGGCGTGCCGACTCGGCTTCCGCGAGCTGCATCACCGGGATGCCGGTCCACATCGAGACCACTTCGGCGATATCTTCGGGCACCACGCGCGGGCCCTTATCGCGGTCGGCCATGACCACCTGCAGTTCCTGTCGAGAACGCTCTAGCTCGTTCTCCCGGTCCTGGATTTCCTCGGCGGCCTCGTAACGTCCTTCTTCGGCGGCTGTGGCACGTTCGGCCCGCAGGCGGCGCAGCTCGCCCATGATCTCCTTCAGGCGTTTGGCCTCCGGGCTCTTGTACATGCGCACGCGCGAAGCCGTTTCGTCAATCAGGTCGATAGCCTTATCCGGCAGGAAGCGATCGGGCACGTAGCGCCCGGAGAGGCGGGCGGCGGCTTCGAGCGCCTCGTCCGTGATCCGCAGGCGGTGGTGGTCCTCGTAATTGCGGCGCACGCCGCGCAGGATCTGGATCGATTCCTCCACCGAGGGCTCCTCGACCATCACCGGCTGGAAGCGGCGCTCGAGGGCCGCATCGCTCTCGATGTGCTTGCGGTATTCGGTGAGGGTGGTCGCGCCGATCACCTGCAGCTCGCCGCGCGAGAGGGCCGGCTTGAGAATGTTGGCCGCATCCACCGACGAGCCGGCTGCGCCGGCGCCCACCAGCATGTGGACCTCATCGATGAAGAGGATTGCGCCCGAGGCTTTCAGCTCGTCGATGACGCGCTTCAGGCGTTCCTCGAATTGGCCGCGGTACATGGTGCCGGCCACCAGCGAACCCACGTCGAGCTGCAAGAGGCGCTTGCCCATGAGCGGCGCGGGCACATCGTTGGTGACAATGCGCTGTGCCAGGCCTTCCACGATGGCCGTCTTGCCCACCCCGGGCTCGCCGATGAGGGCCGGGTTGTTCTTGGTGCGGCGGGCGAGGATCTGAATGACCCGTTCGATTTCGGTTTCGCGTCCGACGACCGGGTCGAGCTTGTTCTCCTCAGCCAGCGTGGTCAGGTCGGTGGCCAGTTGATCGACGAGGGGTGTCTTGGCTTTGTCGGCCTTGGCGCCGGCCGCGGCCGGCTGGCGTGCCTGGGCCGGGGCTTCCTGCAGCAGGCGGCGCGTCTGGCGGCGAACCTGTTCCGGGCTGACGCCCAGGCGGCGCAGCACGTCGATGGCCACGCCCTCCGGCTGGCGCACAATGCCCAGCAACAGGTGTTCGGTGCCGATGTAGTGATGGCCGAGGCGGCGCGCCTCGTCGATGGCCAGTTGCAGCACCTGTTCGGTATCGGGCGAGAGATCGATGCGTTCGGGGGTCGTGCGGCCCGGCGCGGATTGGCGCTCGACCATTTCCTGGACGCGCTCGGGCTCCAACCCCAGCTCGCGCAGCACGCGTCCGGCCACACCGCCTTCCTCGCGGATGAGGCCGAGCAACAGGTGCTCGGTGCCGATGGTCGGGTGATGCAATCGCTCAGCCTCTTGATGGGCCAGGCTGAGCACACGTCGTGCGCGCTGAGTAAAGCGTTCTAAGTTGTCGGCCACGCGGGCCTTCCTCTCCTGGATTCAGGCTCCACAGCCCGAATCGTATACCTCGCCAGGGATTCTACCAAATCCGCCTAGGGCAATCCAGAAAGGCGGGCGATTCCCCGGGGGGACAGTATCGGGTCACGGGCCGAAGGGGACCTTTGTCGGGTGCGTCGCAGCCGGATTCTCCATACAATCAGAGCGGTCCAGGCACTTGGTGCCCGAGTTGGCATCCGTGCCGTTTTGTGCACGAATTGCAGGAGGGGGATGTGGCCGAAGCCATTCTGACCCGATGCGGCTATCGCTGCGACCTCTGCCTGGCGTATGCCCCCAATATTGCGCACACTCCCTCGAACCAACAGAAACTGAGCGACGGCTGGCACGCGTACTTCGGTTTCCGCATTCTCCCGGACGAAATTCACTGCGACGGCTGCCTGAACGAGAATTCGCGGCTGATCGATACGGCTTGTCCGGTGCGCCCATGTGTCATCGAGAGAGGGCTTGAGAACTGCGCCCAATGCGCCGAGTATGTCTGCGCGCGCCTGAGCCAGCGGCTCGTCTCGTACGACCAGCTTCTGGAGAAGACCGGCCGGCCGGTCCCGAACGACGATTACGAGTGTTTCATTCGCCCGTATGAGAACAAGCGACGCCTCGCCGCCCTGAGGGCGGCGGCGCCCGCGGGTGCACGCCGGCAACGGGAGTGACCTCCTTGCGCCCTGCGGCCAGGGACATTCGGGGCGGCCCGCCTGGCGGCCGCCGCGGCCAGTGTCCGCGCGTTGGCGCAGCGCGGGCCACTGCCTGCCGAAGGCATTCGAACTACAGGCTCCATCATACGGGAGGGGGGCCGATGAAACATGGAACCCGCCTGCTGCCCGTCGGCGTTCTATTGATCTCCAGTCTCCTTCTCTTCACGTCTCGCGACCTCCCTGCGGCTGGTGCCGCGCCCGACCTGCTTGACTTGGAGGAGGTCTGGACGACAGGACTCGTCTATTGGGCGGCACCGGGTCAAATCGAAATCGGAGATTTCGATTTGGATGGCGCGACCGACATGGTCACATGCGCCCACGACCAGATCCTCGTACTCAACCACACGTCGCTCGACACCTACGAACCCGTCTGGTACAGCCGACCGACGAAGTGCAGTCGGGTCGCAGCCGGAAATCGCGACGGCACAGGAGTCGGCGAGTTTTACGTCGCAACCACCGACGGCCACGTCCAGGTCGTCGACGCAGACACGCACGCCACGCTTGGAACGATCAGCCTGCCCTACGGGGCGGCGCCCGCCGACCTCTTGGTGGCCGACGCCGACGGTGACACCATACCCGAAGTAATCGTGACGCGAGCCGAAGACACGCTTTTCTACGACGCGGTGTCACTGGCGCTGGAGTGGCAAGCCTCCGGGCTCGGCGGGAACCTCCTGGTTGTCGCCAATATCGACGGTGACCCTGACCCCGAAACCCTCGTCAACGGCAACCCGGCCCACATCCTCAACGCCTCGCTTCAGGTTCAAGAATGGGAACGGGCCGGTGGCTTTGGGCCGCACCTGGCCGCCGGCGACGTGGATGGCGACGCGATGGCGGAGATCGCCTTCCTGGTGAATTGGGACTACGACATCGTCGTCTATGACGCCGATGTCCAGGCCATCAAGTGGCAACGACACGAAACCTCCAGGGCCACCGAAGTGCTGGTGACCGATCTCCAACACGATGGGCTGGCAGACGTCATTGCGGGGCCAATTGGCCTTGACGGGGCGCGTGGCTACAACGGCCAGGACGGGACACCCTTGTGGGCAATCCACAACTCCACTCATGGCCTGGCGGGGTTGACCTTCGGCGATGTGGACGACGACGGCACCATCGAAATCGTGTGGGGTTCCAGCTCATCGGCACACGCCATGGTCGTGGGCGATTGGCAGGCCCAAGCTGTCGAGTGGGTCAGCCCTGAGTGGGAGGAATACACGGCGGTCGAGGTAGGAGATGTCGATCTGGATGGCTCGGAGGAGATCGTCTCCGCGACCCGGTCCCGCGGCATCACCGTCTACGACGGCCAGACCCACCAGGTCGAGTGGACGACCTCGTCGTCGGGACTCGGTGCCTATCTGGAATCCATGGAGTTGGGGGAATTCGATGGCGACCCCGAGCTCGAAGTCCTTGCTGCATTTGGAAGCGACCCAACCCTGCGCACCTACGATGGCCTCACCGGCGCGCTGGAATGGCAGGGCCCCGATCTGGGCTCCGGCGGGACGCTTGGCCTGGAGGTTGCCAATCTCGACGGCGACCCGGCACAGGAAATAGTGCTGGGCCTTTCCAGCGGGTCACATATCATCGTGCTCAACGGAGCCACGCCCTTCATCCAGTGGGATAGTGGGTTATTGGATGGCGGCATCGAAGACTTCGACGTGGGCGAGCTTGATGGCGACGGTGTTCTGGAGCTTGCCGTTCTCACCAACTTGGCCGTCCACGTCTTTGAGACGGCGACCTGGCAGGAAAGGCTGGACCAGCCGGTTGCGTCCGGGCGGGAAGTGGCCATCGCCGGCGATGCTTCGGGCGGCCCGGGCCAGTTGCTGGTGGCCCGTTGGACCTCTCCCTCCAGCTACATCGTCGAGTCGTGGAGAGGAGACAATTTTGCCAAAGCCTGGGACCGCCCGCTGGCGATCGCCGCTCTGGATGACATCCTTACCGCCGATCTGGATGGCGACGACATGCAGGAATTCCTGCTCAATGGGACCCTGGCCTGGGGCCCGCCGAAAACCCCTCTACTGTGGATCGGCGGGCAAGTGCTTCCTCCACTCTGGAACTACAAGATGGCGGACGTCTGGGGATCTATCACGAGCACGACCGTTTCGGACGTTGATAGTGACGGTTCGCAGGAGGTGGTCTGGACCAGCGCCACGACGCTGCAGGTGATGGACGCGGTCAGTCACCCGCTGCAGCGCGTATATCTGCCCCTGGCCGTGAATGCAGAGAGCGAAGTATGGACCACGATCTTCGAGGAAGGATTCGAGGGAACTTTCCCCGGTGCATGGTTGGTATTCGACAACTATCCGCAGAACGGGATCCACTATTGGGGGAAGCGCAACTGCCGGGCGTTCTCCGGGACCTACAGCGGGTGGAGTATCGGCGCGGGCTCCCAGGGCGGGAGCCTTCCGTGCGGTGCCGAATATACGAACAATGCCGAGTCGTGGATGATGCGCGGCCCGATGAGCCTGGCCGATGCCACAGCCGCGGAACTGAGATTCAAGATGTGGCTCAATAGCGAGCCCAATGACGGCCTGTGCCGTATGGCCTCCATCGATGGGTACAACTTCTATGGATACTGCACCTCTGGCGTGACCTCGGGATGGGTGGATCAGGTGCTTGATCTGGAAGATGTGTACACGCTTGGAGATTTGACGGGGGAGCCGAAGGTCTGGGTCGCGCTGATCTTCATCAGCGACGGAGCCATCTACTACCAGGAGGGGGCCCACGTGGACGACATCCTGATGCGCAAGTGCGTGTGGTCGCGCTGCACGCTCTCGCTCGACGGCGAGGCGCAACCCGGCCCGCTCGATCTCCGCGAGTGGGGCACCGAGATGATGGTTCCGGAATGAGTATTCATGCGGGTCGTAGCCTGCGTCCTTTCAATCGAAAGAGGATAGCCCGCAGGCGCATGCCACTCTACATCGAGTCGGCAACGTACGCCGGCCTGGCTCGCCATGGCCAGTAGGCGCTCATGATGCGTTTGGGGCGGACTGGCAAGGGGGGTGAATGAACCTCATCCGGCGCCGCCTGCTGATGTGCAGCCTCCTCGCGGCGGGCTTCTTGCTTCCGCCGGCGCTGCCGTCCCCTGCCGCCGACAAGCGCGAGATGCGCTCTGACCTGATATGGGAGTGGGCGACGGGATCGATCAAGACCAGGTTGCCGGAACGCTCGATCGAAGTCACCGATCTGGATGGGGATGGCGCCACCGACATGGTTGTGTGCCAGCAGGGTTACGTCACCAATTTGAACTTTGTCCCTCCCGCGGCCTATGCACCTGCCTGGTTCAGTGTTTACATGCGATGCACCGCGATCGCTACCGGCGACCGGAATGGGGACGGCGCACGGGAGATCTACGCCCTGGTAGACCCCGGACGTGTCGTCATCCTGGATGCGAGCGGCCGCGCCGAACTGGGCGCATTCGACCTGCCCGCCGGCGTCGTCTCATATGATCTCGCCGTTGCCGATGTCGACGGTGACACCCATTCGGAGATCGTGGTCTCCCTCCGCGATCGCACGCTCGTCTATGACGCGGCAACCTTTGCGCTGGAGTGGAGCGCGATCGGCCACGGTGCCGGTTCTGCCCACAACGGCGGAGTCCTTATCGCCAACATCGATGGCGATGCTTTGCTGGAAATTGTTGTCAACGGCGATGCCGGCCACATTCTGAACGCCGCTCTCCAGACGGAGGAATTCGGCATTGCCGGCGGATTGGGAAAGGACTTCGATCTGAGCGACGTCGACTCCGACGGCATGGCGGAAATCGTGTATGGCGAGAGTACCCAACTATACATCCTGGACGCTGATACGCTTTCGGTCAAGTGGCAACGCGGCGATCTGCCGATGGCGTACAGTGTGGTCGCCGTCGACCTGGACGGCAACGGCGAAACCGAAATCGTGCATGGAGATGGGAATGTGGTCCGTGGTCTCAACGGGGCTAACGGCGCAACCCTGTGGACCTGGGACACTCCGCGCAACGAAACCGAGGGCCTTGTTGCCGGGGACCTCGACAGTGATGGCCTGGTGGAGTTGGGATGGGCGGCTCCCAGTGTCGGCGCCCTGTACATCGGGGACTGGCAATCGCAGACCGTCGACTGGGAGAGTTGGGACTATACGGGCACCTTCCTGGCAGAGACAGGTGATGTTGATGCCGATGGGGAAGGCGAGATTCTCGTCGCCCCGCGGTCGGGGGACTTGCTGGCTTACGCCGGGTCGTCGCACGATTTGCTCTGGTCGAAGGTGGACGACCCGGGGCTTTACCACACCTCCTTTCTCGAGCTGGGCCAGGTGGATGACGACTCCGCCCTAGAGATCCTTACCGCCAACTATTCGACATTGAGCGCGTTCGATGGGGCTACGGGGATGCGCGAGTGGGCGTATCACGTCTTCTCCTCGTCCGACCCCGCAGGGCTCGCTGTCGCCAATCTGGATTCCGATCCGCAAGACGAGATCGTCATCGGCACCACGGCTGGCCACGTGCTTGTTCTGGACTCGGATGGAAGCACGGTATTGTGGGACAGCGGCGCCCAGCCTGGTTCGATCATTGATTTCTCCCTGGGCGACCTGAATGGTGACGGGGTCCTGGACCTGGCCGTCCTGACCGCTCAGGTCCTACGAGTGTTCACGACGGACACATGGGAGCTGACCCAGGATGTTCCCTTCACGGATGGCGTTGCCATTGCCGTCGCCAACGGTGACGGGCGCAATGCGGGCGAACTGATCACCGCACGCTACGCCGGCTCCTACCTGCACACCCTCCAGGCCTGGAATGGCATCGACCTTCAACCCATCTGGCAGGAGTCACTATCCGTTGGCAGCGTTGAAGAGATCGATGTCGCGGACCTGGATTCGGACGGCGTGCAGGAATTTCTCGTCATGGGCGTCTTTCGATACGACGTGATCGCGCATCCGAGCAGCTACCTGCGCATCGGCGCGCTGTATCACGACCCGGTGTGGGAGTATCAACTTCCCGACAATTGGGAGACGGTGTACGGAAGTGCGGCCTTCGACCTCGATAACGACTCGCGTCTGGAGCTTGTCCTGGGCGCCCATGCCACAGTCCAGGTGTATGAGGTCACGGGCTGGCCGGTGTATTACCTGTTTACTCCATTCGTGACACGCTGACAACACGTGTAGCGCCTTAGAGCATACTTGAGTCTCAATCCATGCACCCTCGGTTCGCGGGCCAGCCGACGCGGCGTCCCGCGCGGGATGCATTCCCCTTACAATAGATCCACCATCATCCGCAGGCGATCACAGCACTCGGAGGGTCCGTGATGACATATGCCTGGTGGCAGGAAGGCGTCATCTACCAGATCTACCCACGCTCGTTCGCCGACGACGACGGCGACGGCGTGGGCGACCTGCGCGGGATCATCGCCCATTTGGATCACCTCAACGACGGCACCCCCAACTCCCTGGGCGTGGACGCGATCTGGCTCTCGCCGGTCTATCCCTCGCCGGGCTACGACTTCGGCTACGACGTGGCCGACTACTGTGACATCGCCCCGCTCTTCGGCACGCTCGCCGACTTCAACCGCCTGATCGCCGAGGCCCACCGCCGCGGTATGCGCGTTCTCATGGACATGGTGGTCAATCACACCTCGCACCAGCATCCGTGGTTCGTTGAATCGCGCGCCGCGCGCGAGAATCCCAAGCGGGATTGGTACATCTGGCGCGATGCACGCGCCGGCGGCGGCAGACCCAACAAGTGGGAATCGGTTTTCGGGGGACGCGCCTGGGAGTGGGATGAGGCGACCCAGCAGTACTACTACCACATGTTCCTCAAGGAACAGCCGGATCTCAACTGGCGTAATCCCGACGTGCGCCGTGCGGTGATGCAGGTCTTCCGCTTCTGGCTGGAGCGTGGGGTGGATGGCTTCCGCCTGGACGTGGTCAACGCTTATTTCAAGGACGCCGACCTGCGCGACAACCCGTCCAAGCTCGGCATCCGCGGCTACGATCGCCAGGCGCATGTCTATGATATGGACCGCCCCGAGCTGATTGGGGTCTACCGCGAGCTGAACACGCTGCTCGCCGAGTACGGCGAGCGCATGGCGGTGGGCGAGATCATGGAGGCCACGCACGCGAAGGTCGCGCGCTACAGCGGGCCGGGGCGGCTGCCGCTCGCATTCAACTTCGAGTTCACGCGCCAGCCGTGGCAGGCGCGAGCGTTTGCGCGAGCGGTTGCCCGCTGCGAGGCCTCCCTGGGCGAAGCGGGCTGGCCCTGCTACGTGCTCTCCAACCACGATGTGCCGCGCCACGCCTCGCGCTACGGCGGGCGCTTCGCGGTCGAGCGGGCCAAGGTGGCGGCGGCGATGCTGCTCACGCTGCGCGGTACACCCTTCCTTTATTACGGCGAGGAGATCGGCATGCGCGACGGCCGCATCCCGCGCGCGCAGATCCAGGACCCGCCGGGGAAGCACTACTGGCCTCTGTACGGCGGTCGCGACCCCGAGCGCACGCCGATGCCGTGGAGCGCGGAAGAAGGCGCCGGCTTCAGCCGCGGCCGGCCGTGGCTGCCGATCAACCGGGACTATCGCGAGGTGAACGTTGCGGCGCAGCGCGATGATCCGCACTCGGTGTTCTCGTTCTACCGACAGCTGATCTGGCTGCGCAAGGCGAGCGTGGCGCTGCGCCAGGGGAGTTACCGCCCGCTCATTCAAGCGCCGCGGCACGCGCAGGCTTACCTGCGCGATGCGCCAGGCCAGCGGATGCTGGTGGCGCTCAACTTCTCCGCCCAACCGCTGGTGGCCCCGTTCAACGAGCCGCTGCCGCGTGCGGCCTGGCGCCTGCGCCTCAGCACGCACGCCGCGGCGCATGAGCCCATGCAGGGCGGTAGCATACATCTGCGGCCATACGAGGCGTGCATCTTCGAGGCCGAGTAACCCGCGACGCTGCGTGCATGAATAGAAGCGCCGGCCCACCATATGGTGGGCCGGCGCTTTGCCTGCGGGCCGCAGTGCGCGCTAGAACAGCCCGCGAAGCAAGAGCAAGAAGCCGACAATGATTAGCGGGATCCCGATGATCGCGCCCACCACGGTGATCGTGAGCACCACGCCCACCACCATCAGCACGAAGCCGAGAATCACCGCCACCAGCCGCCCGGTGAATCCTAGGATCCACGTGAGCAACTGCCAGATGGCCCAGAACGGCCACAGATACCACGCCACACGCTTGCTGCTCGTCATCCTTGCCTCCTTACCCATCGCCTCACACGGATCCGGCGCTGTGGGTCACGCGCCAGGAATGATGATCCAGCACAAGAGGTACATGGCCAAACCGGGCACGCCGCCTGGGATGCAGGCCACGAGGAACCCCAAGCGGAACCAGGTTGGGCTGATTCCGAAGAATTCACCCAGGCCGCCGCACACGCCTGCCAGCACCCGGCTGGAGGGTGAACGACGCAGCGGCGCGCGGGTTGTCTCATTCATTCTAGCCTCCGTCGATACATGTTCGTTCAAACTGGATATACGCACGTCCGCGGTGGCAGTTGCCGGTTTCGTTGCGGGTTTGGCTGGGGTCCGGCCGGGATGGGGAGGCTACGGCCGCTTGACACGCCAATAATGGCTGTAGACGCCTCCCAGGGGTGGCTGGAGGGCTTTGATGTGCCCAAGACTGGGGCTTGCGTAATCTTTCACAACTATGCTATAGTCTTCACTATCGGGAGAGGAACCTGACAATTTCGCACCACGGCGCTCGCTCCTGACTCTCTCGGAACTTACGTGGTTGTCATTGAGCCTTTTGGGGAGGGCTCACCGCCGCAGTTCCCAGTTGCGATGGACGGGGTTTCATGGCCCGAATTGGCGTGAACCCATGCCGCCGAACGCGCGGGCATCCGGGTGGCTCCCAGCCACCCCAGGTCAACTGTTGCCTGCCTCTGAATCCTCCCGTCTCCATCCGATTTCCAGCGAACGCCTCCCACGCGTCTGGCTCGGCCATCCCCTTTGAGCGTGTTGGCCCGCCGGCGCGCCATTCGATCCCGCCCGCTGCCCGTGGCGGGCCTTCGCCAACACCGCGCACAAGGAGGAGCACCGCATGAGTGCCAACCGTAGCGCAGGCATCTCGCCGGGCGAGTACTCGGCCGCGCCTCCAGGCGAGAAGATCGGCGTGTACATCTGCCACTGCGGCACCAACATCGCCGCCATGGTGGATGTTGCCGAGGTGGCCGAGTACGCCGGGGCGCTGCAGGGAGTGGCCGTCGCGCGCCACTACACCTACATGTGCTCCGACCCGGGCCAAGCGATGATCCAGGAGGATATTCGCTCGCTCGGCTTGGACCGGGTGGTGGTGGCCTCCTGCTCGCCGCTCATGCACGAGCCCACCTTCCGTGCGGCGTGCGCCCAGGCCGGTCTCAACCCGTTTCTCTTCCAGATGACAAACATCCGCGAGCACGTCTCGTGGGTGAGCGACGACCGCAGCAGCGCAACGCAGAAGGCGCTGGCGTTGGTGACGGCAGCCGTGCGCCGGGTGTCATTGCAGCAGCCGCTCGAGACCCGCCAACTGGGAGTCACCCAGTCGGCGCTGGTGGTGGGCGGCGGTATTGCCGGCATCGAGGCCGCGCTACGCCTGGCCGATGCCGGCAAGCGAGTGTATCTGGTAGAGCGTGAGCCGTCGATCGGCGGGCACATGGCCCAACTCTACAAGACCTTTCCCACTCTCGACTGTGCGGCCTGAATTCTCACCCCCAAGATGGTGTCCGTGGGACGCCATGAGAACATCACACTCCTCAGCTACAGCGAGGTGGAAGCTGTATCCGGTTTCGTGGGGTCCTTCCAGGTGCGCGTGCGCCGCAAGGCGCGCCATGTGAAAGAAGATTTGTGCACCGGCTGCGGCACCTGCGTGCAGAAGTGTCCCTGGCGCAAGATCCCCTCCGAGTTCGACCTGGGCCTGGGC
Organism: Anaerolineales bacterium; assembly: GCA_035288225.1. Classification (GTDB taxonomy): domain Bacteria; phylum Chloroflexota; class Anaerolineae; order Anaerolineales; family RBG-16-64-43; genus RBG-16-64-43. The sequence continues at coordinate 39,992 of DATEAT010000007.1, forward strand.
ACCCGCCCGGCGATCTACTTCCCCTTCGGCCAGGCCGTGCCGCGCGTGCCGGTCATCGACACCGAGCACTGTGCCTACTTCGCCAAGGGCACCTGCCGCGCCTGCGCCAAATTTTGCCCGCGTGAAGCCATCGACTTCGAACAGACCGACCAGCAGCTCGAGCTCGAGGTCGGCACGATCATCCTGGCCACCGGCTTCCAGAACTACGACCCGCGCCGCGACTCGCGCTTCGGGTACGGGGAACTGCCGGACGTGGTCACCGGGCCGGAGTTCGAACGGCTGGTGAATTCGGGCGGGCCCACATTGGGGCAGGTGCTGCGCGCCGACGGCACCCCACCCAAGAAGGTGGCCCTCATCCATTGTGTGGGCAGCCGCGGCGAGGCACACGAATACTGCTCGCGCGTGTGCTGCATGTATTCGCTCAAGCTGGCGCACCTCGTCCACGATGCGACCGGGGCCGAGGTGACCGAGTTCTACCGCGACATGCGCACCTTCGGCAAGGACTACGAATCGTTCTACCGCCGAGTGGTTGCGGAGGGCATCCATACCTTCCGCTATGAGGGTGATGTGCAGGTGACCCAGGCCGATGGCCACTTGCGGGTGACCGCCACCGATGTGTTCACGGGAAAGCCGGCCGAGATCGAAAGTGACATGGTGATCCTGGCCACCGGCCTGGAGCCGCAGGCCGATCAACGGCAGGTGGCCCGCCGTTTCGGAGTGAGCCTCAGCCCGGACGGTTTCTTCATGGAGCGCCACCCCAAACTGGCGCCGGTGGAAACGGCCAGCGACGGCATCTTCCTGGCCGGCACCTGCCAGGGGCCCAAGGATATCCCCGACAGCGTTGCCCAGGGGGGCGCCGCGGCGGCGGCCGCGCTCTCGCTGATGGATGCGGGCTACGTCTATCTCGAGCCCTTCACGGTGCACGTGCTGTCCGAGCGCTGCAGCGGCTGCCGCACCTGTCAGAACCTGTGCCCCTTCAGCGCGATCCAGATGACCGAGCACGACGGACGAACGGTCTCCACGATCAACGAAGTGCTGTGCAAGGGCTGCGGCACGTGCGCCGCCGCCTGCCCGGCCGGCGCCATATACCAGAACAACTTCTCCAACGATCAGGTCATCGCCGAAATCCTCGGGGCGCTGTCGATCGACCGCGCCGTTCCTCAGGAGGCCTTCCCATGAACCGCTCCTCCCCCCGGACGGGCGTCTACGTCTGCCAGTGTGGGACCAATATTGCCGCGACGGTGGAGGTGCAGCAGGTAGCCGAGTTCGCGCGCGACCTGCCGGGCGTGGTGGCCGCCCGCAGTTACAGCTATATGTGCTCCGAGCCCGGCCAGGCGCTGATCAAGCAAGACATCCAGGACCACGGCCTCAACCGCGTGGTGGTGGCCTCCTGTTCGCCGCTCATGCACGAGCCCACATTCCGGCGCGCATGTGCCGAGGCCGGCCTCAACCCCTTCTGCATGCAGATGGCCAACATCCGCGAGCACTGTGCCTGGGTCATCGACGACCGTCAGCAGGCCACCGCCAAGGCCAAGCATCTGGTGGCGGCCGCGGTCCGCCGGGTGGCTCAGCACCGCCCGCTGGAGATGCGCCAGGTGCATGTGGAGCCAGCCGCGCTGGTGGTGGGCGCGGGCATCGCCGGCATCGAGGCGGCGCTGCGCCTGGCGGAGGCGGGCAAGCAGGTCTATCTGGTGGAGCGCGAGCCGTCGATCGGCGGCCACATGGCCCAGCTCTACAAGACCTTTCCCACCCTCGACTGTGCGGCTTGAATACTCACACCCAAAATGGTGTCCGTTGGACGCCAAAAGAACATCAAGCTGCTGAGCTACAGCGAAATCGAATCGGTTTCAGGCTATGTGGGCAACTTCGAGGTGCGCGTGCGGCGCAAGCCGCGCTACATCGATGAGAGCAAGTGCACCGGCTGCGGCAATTGCGCCACCGTCTGCCCGATCGAGGTGACCAACGTCTTCGACCTGGGGCTGAGCACGCGCCGCGCGGTGTACCGCCACTCGCCGCAAGCCGTGCCCGGCGCGTTTACGATTGAGAAGCGCGGCATCGCCCCGTGCCGCAATGCCTGCCCAACCGACCAGCGCGCCCAGGGTTACATCGCCCTGGTTCGCCAGCGGCGTTTCGCCGATGCCTACTGGGCCATCCGCCGCGAGCATCCCTTCCCCTCGGTGTGCGGGCGCGTGTGCAACCATCGCTGCGAAGATGCATGCAGCCGGGGCAGTTACGATCAGCCGGTCAATATCATGGCCCTCAAGCGATTCGTCGCAGATTGGGCCTTCGACCATCGCGACCAGCTCCCGGCCCAGCGCGCCAAGTCGCTCACCGGCACGCCCTTTGCCGTGCACCCGACGGCCAGCGGCAAGAAAATTGCGATCATCGGCGCCGGGCCGGCCGGGCTGACCACCGCCCTCGACCTGGTGCGCCTCGGCCACCAAACCACGGTATTCGATTCACTGCCGGTGGCCGGCGGGATGATGCGCGTGGGCATCCCGCCCCATCGCATGCCGCTGGAACTCATCGAATGGGAGATTCAGCAGATTCTGGACGAGGGCGTGCAATTGCGCCTGAACACGTGGGTTGACGACATCCCGGCGCTGCTCGACCAGGGCTACCATGCGGTGCTCATCGCCACCGGTGCCCACCAGGCCAAGAAGATTCCCATCCGCAACTCGAACCATCCCGACAACTGGCTCAGCCTGAACCTGTTGCGGCGTGTGGCGCAGGGCGAGGCGATCGACCTGCGCGAGCGCAGCGTGATCGTGATGGGCGGCGGCAACGTGGCCCTCGACACGGCGCGCACGGTAGTGCGCCTGGGCGCGCGCCAAGTGAGCATCGTGTGCCTCGAACCGCGCGGCGAGATGCCGGGCTTCGCCTGGGAAGTGGGGGTGGCCGAGCAGGAGGGCATCCACGTGCTGCCCGGGCGGACCTTTAAGGAAGTGGTGGTCAAGGGCAGCCGCATCAGCGGGCTGCGCTGCACCGAGGTTGTCTTCCGTGGCTTCAAGCGCGGGCGGCCCGATATCAGCGAGATTCCCGGCACCGAGCACGTTGTGCCCGGCGATCTGGTGATCTGGGCCATCGGCCAGGGGCCGGATTTCTCCTTCCTGCCCGGCGACGGCAGCATCAACACGTGTTATCCGGTGGGTATCCAGACCAACAGCGAGATGATGACCACCACCCCGGGCGTGTTCTGCGCGGGTGATGTGCGCCGCGGGCAGACCTTCTTTGTGGTCGACGCCATCGGCGAGGGCCACCACGCCGCGCGCTGCATCGACCGTTACCTGCGCGGCGAGCAGGGTGTGCAAGAAACGCATCGGCCGCCGGTGGTGGAATTGCGCCGCGAGGAGATCGAGCACAAATTGGAGCTGGGGGAAGCCGCGCGCCATCCGCGCGCGGTGATCCGCAACATCGGCGTGGAAGCGCGCCGGCTCAACTTCCGCGAAGTGGATCTCACGCTGACCGAAGCCGAGGCTGTGGCCGAGGCCGAGCGCTGCCTGCGCTGCGGAGTATGTTCCGAGTGCTTGGAGTGCGTCTCGGCATGCGAGCGAGGGGCGATCAACCACGACATGCAGGCCGAGATCTTGGATCTCAAGGTGGGGACGCTGGTGCTGGCCACCGGCTTCCGCGATTTCGACCCGCGAGTTGCCCCTGAGCTGGGTTACGGGCGCCTGCCAAATGTGCTGAGCGCTATGGAGTTTGAGCGGCTGATCAACACCGGCGGCCCGACGCTGGGCAAGGTGCTGCTCGCCAACGGTCAGCCGCCCAAGCGGGTGGCCATCGTGCACTGTGTGGGCAGCCGCGACGACCGCTACCACGAGTATTGCTCGCGCGCCTGTTGCATGTACTCACTCAAGATCGCCCAACTGGCACACGAGTACCTGCAGGCGGAGGTGTTCGAGATCTACCGCGACATGCGCTCCTTCGGCAAAGGCTACGAGGAGTTCTACAACCGCACGCGCGCGAGCGGCGTTAACTTCTTCCACGGCCGGGTGCGCGAGGTGACGGCGGTTGATGGACACCTGCGCGTGCAGTGGGAAGAGAGTTTCCACAACGAGCCCGACCAGGTGGACGTGGACCTCGTGATTCTCGCCACGGGCATGGAACCGCAAGGCGATACGGCACGCATGGCGAAGCTTTTCGGTCTCTCGCGCAGCCGGGATGGGTTCTTCCTCGAGCGCCATCCCAAGCTCGCCCCAGTGGAGACCTCCTCGCAGGGCATCTTCCTTGCCGGAGCGTGCCAGAGTCCCAAAGACATCCCCGACACGGTGGCGCAGGCCTCTGCCGCTGCAGCCGGCGCGCTGGCCCTCATCGACCAGCACACCATCAGCCTGGATCCCTCCATTGCCGAGGTGGAGGCGGCACGCTGCCTAGGCTGCGGCCAGTGTGCAGCCGCCTGCCCGTATGGGGCCATCGAACTGGCGCGCGGCAAGGCCGCGGTCAACGCCTACTTGTGCAAAGGCTGCGGCACGTGCGCCGGGGCGTGCCCGAACAAGGCCATGAGCCTCATCCATTTCGACGACCGCGAGTTGATTGCCGAACTGGACGGTGCCCTGGCGTGGATCGATGCCGCCGAAGAGGTGGGCCATGTATGAACCCAAGGTGATCGGATTCCTGTGTACCTGGTGCAGCTACACCGGCGCCGACTCGGCCGGCACCTCGCGCCTGAAAACCCCGTGGAACCTGCGCGCCGTGCGCGTGCCGTGCTCCGGGCGCGTGGCGCCGGAGCTCATCCTGCGCGCCTTCGACCAAGGGGCCGACGGCGTTCTGGTGCTCGGCTGCCACATCGGCGAATGCCACTACGACAGCGGCAACCATCGCGCCGCTAAGCGCATCCCGCTGCTGCTCTCCATCCTGGAGTTTGCCGGGATGCAGCCCGAGCGGCTGCGTTTGGATTGGGTGTCGGCCTCGGAGGGCGATCGCTACGCGCGGATCGTGAGCGAGTTTGTCGACGCGCTGCGCCCACTTGGGCCCGACACCTGGCGTATCAGCGGCGCCGCCCCGAGGGCCGACGCGGCGATCGGCGTGCCGCTGGCGGCGTCGTCGGAGCTGAGCGGAGGCGCACCATGTCCATAAGCGAAGCCATGCAATCCGCGGCGCGCGATGTGCTGGCCTCCGGCCAAGTACAACGGGTCATCGGCTACGAGGTAGGCCCGCACGGCCGCGTTCGCCCGGCGATCATCGACCGGCCGGAGGAGGCCGGGCGCCTGGTGTGGAGCGCGGACTGCACACATAACCTGACTGTCTACCTGCAGCGCGCCTTGAACGGCGAGAACGGCCGCGCCTCGCACGAGGCCGCGACCCCGCCGACGCGCGTCGCCATCGTCGTCAAGCCGTGCGACAGCCGCGCGATCAATGTGCTGCTCGCCGAGCACCAGTTCTCACGCGAGCAGGTTTTCGCCATCGGCATGGCCTGCGAGGGGATACGCCAGGGCGCGCCGGCCAGTGTGCCGGAGGCGACGCTGCAGGCACGCTGCCTGCGCTGCCGCGAGCGGGTGCCGGTAGTCCAGGATGTGCTGCTCGGCGAGCCGCCGAGCGCGCTGCCGGAGGCGCTGCCGGACGAGGCGCTGGCGCACGTGCGCGGCATGCCGCCGGCCGAGCGGGCCGCCTTCTGGCTCAGCCAGTTCGATCGGTGCATTCGCTGCTACGCCTGTCGCCAGGCCTGTCCGATGTGCAATTGCCCGACCTGTCTCTTCGAACAAGAGGATGCACTGTGGGTGGGCATGCGCATCGCGCCCTCCGAGAAGCGCACCTTCCACTTGGGGCGCGCGCTGCACCTCGCCGGGCGCTGCGTCGGCTGTAACGAGTGCGAACGAGTGTGCCCGATGGGCATTCCGATCGGGCTGCTCAACCGCCATCTGGCGGAGACCGTCGAGAGCCTGTACGGTCATCGGGCCGGGATGCAGCCGGTGCTCTCACCGGTGACGGGCATGCTCAGCGCGGAGGAGAGTGCCCCATGAAGACTCTCTCGCGAGAGAATCTCAACCTCTGGCTGGATGGGCTGGCGGCGCAGCAGGTGCTCATCGCCCCGCACCTCGAGGCGCAAGGCGTGTTCTATCGCCCGGTGCAGCGGGCCCAGGAGATTGCCTGGGAGGCAGGCCGCCCGGTGCTCTCGGCCAAGGAATTCCTGTTTCCCCCCAGCGAACGCCTGCTCAAGGTGGAGAAGCGCGGGCCGGACATCCGTCTCGAGGCCAGCCCTTCCGCCGCGCCACAAGTGATCTTTGGCCTACGCCCGTGCGATGCGCGCGGCATCCGCGTGTTGGACGCGGCCTTCGTCGATACACCGCCGATTGACCCCCAGTATGCGAGCCGCCGTGAGAACACGCTGCTCGTGGGGCTGGCCTGTCGCAGCATGGGCGCCTCCTGCTTCTGTACCGCCGTGGGCCTGGCACCGGATGACCCGCGCGACATGGACGTGATGTTCAGCGATCGCGGGGCGACGCTGGCCGTGCAGGCCCTGACCCCGCGCGGCGAGGCGCTCATCGCCAACCTGGCGCTGGTCGAGGAGCCAGGGGAAGTGGCGCCCGCCTCGCGACGAGAGGTGAGCGGCCTGCCAACGGCCGAGGCTTGGAAAGAGAGTTACAGCGACGCGCGATGGGCCAAGCACGGCGAGCGCTGCCTGAGCTGCCGCCTGTGCGCTTACGTCTGCCCCACCTGCCGCTGTTACGACGTACGCGATGAGGCGCTGCCCTCCCCGCCGGGCGAGGCACACTTCGAGCGGTTGCGCACATGGGATAGCTGCACGCGGGAAGGCTACCGGCGCACGGCCGGCGGGCACAACCCGCGCGCGGCTTCGGGCAGCCGCCTGCGCAACCGGCTGCTGTGCAAGTTCGTCTACTACCCGCATCAGTATGGCCCTGCCGCCTGCACCGGTTGCGGTCGCTGCCTCGACGCATGCCCGGTGAACCTCGACCTGCTCGAGATTGGCGGCGCGCTTCAGGAGGCTGCCCAATGAGCACAGCCGACGGCACCGATCCGATGTATCCACTCCTGGGGCGATTGGTTTCCAGCCGCGACATGGGGCGCGAGATCAAACTGCTCGGGGTGAAGCTGCTCAATGGAACACAGCCCCGCTTTCCAGCCTATGCGCCGGGTCAGTTCGCCTTCCTTTCGGCGTTCGGAATCGGCGAGGCGCCCTTCGGGCTGGCCTCCACCACCGAACGAGGCGAAGTGCTTGAGTTCGCCGTGCAGCGCCTGGGCTCCGTGACGACCGGCCTGCACGAGCTGGCCGAGGGCGATGCGCTGGGGGTGCGCGGCCCCCTGGGCAACACCTTCCCGATGGAGGCCTTCCAGCACAAGAACTTGCTCGTGCTCGGCGGCGGCATCGGCGGCGCGCCGTTGCGCCCGCTGATTCACAGCGTACTCGACCACCGCCAGGATTATGGTCAATTGACCATTCTGTGGGCAGCCCGCCACCCCTCGCTGCTCATATTCCGCGACGAATACGAAAGTTGGCGCGCCGCGCCGCACACCGAGCTGCACCTGACCGTGGATGAGGCGGATGCCGCGTGGGATCATCACGTGGGCCTGATGACCGATCTTGTGCGGCAGGTGGCGCCCTCAGCCGCCAACACCATCGCCATCACCTGCGGGCCGCCGATTATGATCTATCACGTCGACAAGCTGCTCAGCGAACTGGGCTTCGCGCCCGAGCAGCGCTACGTCACGCTCGAGGCGCGCATGCACTGCGGCCTGGGCAAGTGCGGACGATGTAATATGGGCGAGCTCTTGGTGTGCCGCGACGGGCCGGTCTTTTCTATGGCCCAGGTCGGCAACTTCTTGGAGAGTTACCTGTAGAGGGAAACCGCCACGCGCGGGAGAGGGCGGGGCACATATGCGGGTCGCCATCTGGCGACCCGCATACGATTCGTGCTGCACAGGGGCCGTCCGGGTCAGGCAGCCCGCGCGGGTTCCGGGGCTGCAGTCTCCAGGGGAAGCACAACAGTGAAAGTGGTGCCGCGTCCTTCCTCGCTTTGCACGCTGATCAACCCCCCAAAGGAATCCACCAGACGCTTGACGATGCTCAGGCCCAGGCCGGTGCCCACGATCCCGGAGTGGCGCGCATTGGAGGCGCGGAAGAATTCTTCCCACAGGCGCGGCATCTCGTCCCGCGGAATGCCCATGCCGGTATCGGCGATCACCACCTCGGCCGAGGTGGCGCGCAGACCGACGCGCACCTCCACCTGCCCGTCGGCCGGGGTGTATTTGACCGCGTTGCCAATCAGATTCTCAAGGACGCCCGCCAACCCGTCGTGTGTCGCGCGCACGTCCACCTTCCCCGGCGGCAAGCGCACGCGCAGCCCCACCCGTTTGACCTTGGCGGCCGCTGCGTGCTGCTCGACCGCCCACTGCACCACCGCCTTGAGCTCCACCGCCTCGGTGCGCTCCTCAAAGCCCATCGTCTTGGTGGCGGCCAGGGCCAGCAGGTCGCCGATGAGTGCCATCAACCGGTCGAGGCGGCCGAGCACGCGAGCGACGATATCCTTCTGTTTGTCGCTCATCTCGCCCGACATCCCACCCAGCATGACCCGCAGCAGGCTTTGCGCGCCGCCCACCGGCGAGCGCAATTCGTGGGTCACCGTGCGCACGAACTCCGCGCGGGCCTGGTCGGCACGCTGCAGCGCCTCGTGCGCCTGGGCGTTTTCGATGGCCACCGCTCCCTCGCGTGCGATGGCCGTGACATAGTCAGCGTCGGCCGGAGTGAAGCGCCGCGGCTGATCGGCGTACACGCGCAGCACCCCCAGCGGGCGCGTGCGGCCCATGATCGGGACCACCAGGATACTGAGAATACCCTCCTGAATGACCTCGTCGGGATACTGCAAGCGGTCGTCGGCCAGCACATCATTGACGATGACCGGAGTCCCCGAGAGCACCTCGCGATCCATGGGACTGCGCGAAAGATCCACCGGCCCTTTGCGCTGGTATTCCGCACGCAGCCCATAGGAGGCCGCCAGGATGAGCCTCTCGCCCGTTTCATCCAGCAGGCGGATGGAGGCGCGCTCCGTGGAGAGCACGTGTGCGGCGTTGCGCGCCAGGCGTTCGAGCACCTGCGGCAAGCTGAGCGTCGACGAAACGGCTTGCGTCGCCTGCAGCAAGCCCACCACTTGTCGTTCGCGTTCGCGCAGGCGGTCCATAATCGAGGCACTCAGCACGACGGTCCCCGCGGCCGCGATCCCGAAGAACCCGATTTGGGCCAGGATGAAGAGCGGCTGCCGGTAGAGGTCGGGTGGCAGGAAGGGCAGCGCCGGCAGGTTGGGCAGCACTCCGGTGGCTTCGGCGAGGGCCAGCACGATGAGCGCGCCCAGACCGATGCTCACGGTGAGCAATGGGTGCGTTCCGGGGAACAGGATGGCCCCGATCAGCATGTGGATGAGGAAGAAAGGAATTGCCGGGCTGGTCAGGCCGCCGGTCAGATGCAGGAAGATGGCCATTGCCATCCAGTCGAGCGCCACCTGGAGAAGTACCAAGCGCCGGATGCCCCGCGAATACAGCGCCGCATCGTCCGAGAAGATCCGCCCGGTGAGCCACAAGAGAACCAGATTGTAGAAGAGAATCGTGAGACCGAGCGCGACAAGCGGCGTTTCGGGGATCGGCAGACCCAGCAGTCGAACGCAAGCCAGCGCCCCGATGAGCACGCCGGTGCCGGCCAGCCAGCGGATCTGAATCAGACGCGCACTGGTGCTGGCCACATCGCCCGGCAGCAGCCCATCGTGCCGGCTGGCGGGGATGTCGTTCTCGGGCGGGACCGCGGACAAGTCCACCTCAGGTGGTTCGGTCACTTATCGACCTCTCGCGTGCGGCCATTATCGCCAGGCCCCCTCGCGTGCGTTGCCAGCCCGGGCGACGCCGATGGTGCGGACTACGCTGCCTGCCGATTCTAGCCCAAACGGCCCACCCGCGGTGTGCGCGGCGGAACACCGCGCCGGCCACAGGCGTCTTAATCGGCAGACCCAGCAACCGGGAGGTGCCCTATGCTACGCCGACCTGTGCTCTTCACCCTGCTCGCTGCGTTTTGCCTGCTCGCCCTGCCATCTGCGGTTCACGCGGATGGCATCATCATCCCCGATCCTCCGCCGCCCGACTGTCTGCCCTTCATGACTCCTTCCGAGGCGATGCCGGCCTGGCCGACACCCGTCCGCATCACGATTTGCCCTCCCCGGCCGGAATTGGCCATCGTCTATCACCGGGTGACGGTCACCATCCAGGATCAGGTGGCCGTGACGCGCGTCGACCAGGCTTTTCGCAACGACAGCGGCATCACCGTGGAGGGAATGTACGTCTTCCCGCTCCCGCCGGAGTCCTCCGTGACCCGCTTCTCGTTGTGGGTCGGCGGCGAGAAGGTGGAGGGCAAGGTGTTGACGGCCGAAGAGGCGCGGGCCATCTATGAAGATATCGTCCGCCGCCAGCGCGACCCGGCGCTGCTCGAGTACATTGACCGCGGCGCGGTGCAGGCACGCATCTTCCCCATCGCCCCAGGCGAGACGCGCCAGATTCAACTCGAGTACACCCAGACTTTGCCGATGACGAGCGGCCTGGTGCACTACCGCTACCCGCTCAACACCGAGAAGTTTTCGTCGCAACCACTGGAGCAGGTGAGCATCACGGTAAGCGCACGCTCGACGCAGGCGCTGCGCGCCATCTACTCCCCGTCGCATCCCATCTCTGTCACCCGCGACGGCGAACACAACTTCCGCGCCGGGTACGAAGCCTCCGGCGTGCGGCCCGACACCGACTTCGATCTGTATTACTCCACGGCCCAGAACGGCATCGGCCTTAACCTGATGACCTTTCACGACCCGGCTGGCGGCGAGGCGGATGGCTTCTTCCTCATGCTCGTCTCGCCCGGGTTGGACACCGGCGACTCGCAGGTTGCCAAAGACGTTATCTTCGTCCTCGACCGCTCGGGCAGCATGGACGGCGAGAAGTTCGATCAGGCGCAGCAGGCGGCGCAGTACGTGCTCGAGCATCTCAATTCGGAGGATCGCTTCGGCCTGATCGCCTTCAGCACGGGCATGGAACCTTTTGCCAGTGAACTCGTGCCCGCCAGCCGGCGCAGCGAGGCGGAGCGGTGGATCGCCACACTCTCGGCGGAAGGCTCAACCGACATTCACCGCGCATTGCTCGAGGCGGCGGCCATGGTGCGCCCCGGACGACCAACCTACCTGATCTTCCTCACCGACGGGTTGCCGACGGAGGGGGTCATCGATCGCGAACAGATACTGCAGGCCTTTGCCTCGGCCGCCCCTTCGACGGTGCGTTTGTTTGCCTTCGGCGTAGGTTACGACGTGGACACGGTGCTGCTCGACAGCCTGGCCCAGGCGCACCATGGCGCGACGACCTACGTCGCCCCGGGCGAGAGCCTCGAGGAGGCCGTCTCGGCGTTCTACGCGCGCATCACCAGCCCGGTGCTCACCGACCTGCAACTCGATTTCGGGCGGATCACGGCCTACGACTACTATCCGCAGGAGCTGCCCGATCTGTTTGGCGGAAGTCAGTTGGTGGTGGCCGGGCGCTACCGCGGCAACGGCAGCAGCACCATCACGCTCACCGGCCGGGTGAACAACGAATCGCGGTCGTTCAGCTACCCGGGGCAGACCTTCTCCGCGAGCGGGGGCTTGAGTGCACTCTCGCGCCTGTGGGCCACGCGCAAGATCGGCCATCTGCTCAACGAGATCCGGCTGCACGGCGCGGAGCGCGAAATGGTGGATGCGGTGGTGGCACTCAGCGTGCGTTACGGCATCGTCACACCCTACACCTCCTACTTGGTGACCGAGCCGGAGGCCTTGAGCGCCGACAGCCGGCAACAGATCACCGATCAGGCGCTGCGCGAGCTTCAGGCGATGCCCACCCAGGTGGCGGGGGCACCGGCGGTGCAGAAGGCACAGGAACAATCCCAGTTGGCCGGCGCGCAGAGTGTACCCGCCCCGAGCCTGCCCGAAGCGCAGGATGTGGTGCGCAACGCGGGCTCGCACAGCTTCCTGCTGCGTGGCGAGGTGTGGATCGACACCACCTTCGATGCAGGACGCATGCAGGCTGCACCCATCGCGTTCGGTTCGGCCGACTACTTCAAGCTGGCCGGGGTCTCGCCCGAGGTGGGCGCGGCGCTGGCTCTCGGCCCGCGGGTGATCGTCGTCTGGCAGGGCGCCGCGTACGAGATCGTGGCCGAGGGCGAACCCGTGGCGGCAGTGGACGTGCCGGAGCCGATCGAGCCCGGACCGATCGACCCCTCGAACCCGCCGCTGCTGCCCGACCCGGCTCAACCCGTGTCCGCTGCTCCGCTGTCATTGCCGTGTGCCTCGGCGTTGCTGCCGTTGGGGATGGTTGTGGCGCTTGGTATGGCCAATTCGCGAAAGAGGTAGAGCCATCACCACGGAGTCCACAGAGAACACAGAGCACATCTGTGGAAACCCCTTATCTCCAGAAAGGCCTTGGCCCTGCACATGCAGGGCCAAGGCCTTTAGACTGGGGTGATTGACATGGCTTGCGTCGGATTGTAGAGTTGACGCACTGGCCAGCCGCCATCGCGCACAGCTCATGGCCGGCAAGGAGGCACAATGAGCGCCCCACGCAAACAACTGGGAACGCTGACCTTTCGCCCGGTTACCCCATCGCGCTGGAAGGATTTGGAGACCTTGTTCGGCACGCATGGCGCCTGCGCTGGATGCTGGTGCATGTGGTGGCGCCTGCCGCGCGCTGAGTTCAACGCTAAGCGTGGCGCGGGGACCAAACGCGGTCTCAAGCGATTGGTGAGCGAGGGCAAGGTCCCCGGCGTTCTGGCCTACGTGGAGGGCGTGCCCGCCGCCTGGTGCAGCATCGCTCCGCGCCGCCAGTTCCCCGGGCTCGAGCGATCGCGCATCCTCGCGCCGGTGGATAGCACGCCGGTGTGGTCCGTGGTGTGCTTCTTCGTCGCGCGCCCCTTTCGCCGCCAGGGGCTGACCGCCAAAGTGCTTGCGGCCTCCACCGAGTACGCGCACCGCCGGGGCGCACGCATCGTCGAGGGTTACCCGGTGGATATGCGCGGCAAGGTTTCCCCGGACCCGTGGGTCTATACCGGCCTGCTCTCCGCGTTCGTCCAAGCCGGGTTTGTGGAGGTGGCGCGCCGCTCGCCCACCCGGCCCATCATGAGGCACACCGCCACGTAAAGCCCAAGAGCTCTCACCGCCGAGAACGCAGAGACCGCAGAGAATCTTGAGGCTGGGTGCTCCATGCAGCGGTGGCGGCACGGCCATCGATCCCGAACCTCGTGAGTTCGAGGCGGCGGTTTGGGATTTTATGCGCGCCGGAGTCTGTCCGCGGGGGAAATGCGTGCGCGCGCCGGGCTAGCGCGGGGCGAGTGTTTGCCGGGCGCACCGATTCGTGATGCATGGGAGGGAGGGTAGCGCCCGCATCACGAGGGCCGCGCCCCCCTCTCCCAAGGTCTGGTCGTTCTGGCCGAACTCACTCAGTCAATAAACGGCGAGTAGCACTCCCGTTTCTGGCCGTTGACCTCGACGGAATACAGTCCTTTGCGCTCGGACACGCGGTATGGCGTGAGCGCCTGCGCCTCCGATTGCATCAGTCGCTGGGCTCGCCAGGTCGCGACCGTGAATGATGGCCAGGGCCGCACGCGTTGATCACGGGCATCGAATGCAGCCCGGCAAGCGAGAACTCCGCCGACCTCCGCCTGCACCCAACCCGATAGGCTGCGGTGCAGAGAAACAAGCGCGGGAACAGAATCCTCCGAGAGGCTGGCCAGATAGCCTGTATCGAGCTTCTGCCCGGCCAGCGCGCGTGCGACGTTCTGGCGAACGATGAATCCATCCACGTTGAGCGCCGCCAGCGAGAGGGCAAAGCCCAACGAGGCCACGAGGGTCACCATGGCAAACATCCTCAGTCGCTGCATGAGGTCGAGCGCCAGCAGCGCGATCAACCACCCCCCAAGCCAGAAGATGAAGACGTGGGTGTACGTGCGCAGGCGCGAGAAACCGTAAGCCGTTTCGTAAAGCTGCAGGCGCAAGTATGCCGAAACCAGGATGGCGATGACCAGCAGCACCAGCCCGGCGCCGAAAGCCGAGAACAAGCGCTGCTCGCGCCGCTCGCCGCGCCGCGTGAGGCTGGTCAGGCCGAGGAACAGGAGCTGGCTGAGCACCGCCACCGCCACGAGCTCGCCAAAGCCACGCCGCGCATACTCCGAGTAGGTGAATCCCTCCACTGTGATGTTGGCCTGGCCGCCGAATAGGTAGCGGAACTGAATCGCAACGAAAGCCGCGAAGAGCAAGTCGACGCTGGCGAGAATAATGCCGGCCTCGGTGAAACCGAGGAAGCGCGGCAGCCACGGCTTCTCGAGCCCGATCAGTTTGTGCTCGCGGCTCGAGAAGAGAGCGTAGGCGAACACGCCGACGAGCAGGAAGGTGCCGACCAGGATGTAGGCCAGGCGGAAGATGTACTCGGGCAGGTTCTCGATGCGTAGGAATTTGAGCACCTGTTCCAGCCGGTTCGAAAACACCGGGTCCGCCGATGCCAAGAGAGCCGCGAACACGGCCAGGATAGGCAGCGCGAGCAACACACCTCGCACCACGGCCCAGCCGCGCGGCGCACCGCGGCGAGGCTCGCCCGCGCTCACCGGCTGGGCCGGGCCTGCCTGCCAAAAGCGAATCGGCCCGGCCAGCGTGTCGAGTGCAAGGCGCACGGCCCCCACCACGTAGTCGCTGACGCTGAAGCGCCACCAGGATCCGGCGATGAAAGAGTAAGCCAGCACGGCCATCAACCCTACGCAGGTGGCCGTGCTCAGGAAGAGGGTCATCGACTCGGCTCTTAGGAAGGTCAGCGAGGTAAAGACCAGGATCAGCGCGAGCAGCACCAGGTTGACGGGCGCCATGCGCACCCGCTCGCGCCACGCCAGGAACAATCCACCGCCCAGGCAGAGCAGGACAAAGACAGCGAACGAAACGCCTGGGGCCTTCTTCCAGAAGAGCAGGTCGAAAGACCAGGCCACGACCAGAGCGGTGATCCAAAAGCGGTTGGGCGATGTGCTCATCCGAGCCTCCTCGACAATGGGGCACCGTGCCGACAGGCACGGCGGCGCGCACGCCCCCGATCCCGGGCGTGCTAGATCATTCTAGGGCAGCCCCAGCTCCCAAGCCAGCCCTCGGCGCACACGGTTGGAGCACCCAAGTGCTTGACGAGGGTCCCGGCCGGGGGCATCGTGTAAAATCCAGGCATCCCGCGACAATCGCTGGCGAATTGCACACCCCCCGGCCAGTGTGAGTGCTCCTTGGGCCGGCGGAGGCCGCATGGAAAACCTGCTGCTCGTTGAAGACAGCCCCAACCTGCGCTCGGCGCTGCGTGAGGGGCTGGAACAAACCGGCGAAGTGCACGTCGTCCACGACGGGCCCAGCGGCGAAGAGGCACTCGAGTACTGTTTGAGCCACGAGCCGCCCTCGGCCGTGCTCATGGACGTGCAACTGGCCGGCCCCATGAACGGCATCGAAGCCGCGGTTTCGTTGCGGCGCGAGTTTCCCCGCCTGCCGGTTGTCTTCTATTCCATTCAGGACGACGAGACCTACTATCGCGCCTTCCGCACCGCCGGCATCCTCAGCCACTATGCCTATGTGCGCAAGTCGAACTACCTCCTGCCGGCGATGATCGTTCCTCTTCTGCGCGATGCGATCGCCGGCCGAAGCTTCATCGACCCGGAGATCGAGAGCCGGGTGGAAGAGGTTCGCCACAAGGATGCGAACTCGCCGATGGCGCTGCTCGAACCGACCGAACAGGTGGTGGCGCGCATGCTGGCCGAGGGGCTGAGCAACGAGCAGATTGCGGCGCGGTTGGGCTTCCGGGATAAGCGCACCATTAGCCGCATGAACGGGCAGATCTACGCCGCCTGGGGGCTCAGCCAGACGCCCGTCGATGAGAAGGTGGCCCGCACACGCGCCGCGCTCATTGTGCGCGAGGGGCGGCTGCTCACCTGGGATGAGGACGGCACGCCTCGCGCGATGGATGCACAGGGACGATGGGTGATGCACAAATCCTCATGAGCGGCAACTGGCTCCTCGACGGAGCGATACTCTCCATCTCGCTCTTCAACACCATCACGCTTCTGTGGCTGGCGTTCACCGTGCTGCTCAATGCGCAGCGCCGCACCTGGGGCGTGTGGCTGATCGGCCTGGGCCTGGCAGCCGGCGCGTTCTTCTTCGTGAGCCACGGGGTCATCGCCAGCCGCGGGCTGGAAGGCGATCTGGCCGCGCGTGATACGTGGTGGCATCTGGGCTGGGCGCCGGTGGCCGTCGCCCCCCTCTCGTGGTACGTCGCCATGCTGTGGTACTCCGGCTTGTGGGAGAAGCCCGCCGAGGCCCTGGCCGCCTGGCGTGGGTTGCGCCGCTGGCACAGCCTCGGCCTGCTGCTGGCGGGTGTGGGCTGCGCCCTTGTCCTGGTGCTGCTCGTGCGCTCCAACCCGCTGCCCAACTACGCCGGGCTGAGCCAAGTGCATCTCTTGCCCGCGCTCTCACTGGCCGGCGTGCCGCTCCTGGTATGGACCTACGCCGCCTACATGGCCGCCTGCATTCTGCTTGCCCTGGATGCGCTGCGCCGGCCGGGGCCCACCCGGCGCGTGATGGGCCAGCAGGCACGCCACCGCGCACGACCATGGCTGGTGGCCACCTCGCTCACGCTGCTCTCGGTGAGCCTGCTGGTCACCTGGGCCATGCTCGCCATCGTGCGCCACGTCGAAACGCCCGGCGGCCCGCCCGAGGGGCTGGCCCTGCTCGTTGCTCGCTTCGACCTGGGCATAGCCTTTCTGCTCGGCTACGCTGTGACGCTGCTCGGCCAGGCCATCACCTCTTACGAAGTGTTCACCGGCAAAGCCCTGCCGCGCAACGTCATGCGCCGTCAGTGGTAC
Organism: Anaerolineales bacterium; assembly: GCA_035288225.1. Lineage (GTDB taxonomy): Bacteria > Chloroflexota > Anaerolineae > Anaerolineales > RBG-16-64-43 > RBG-16-64-43. Next base: position 56,871 of record DATEAT010000007.1, read on the forward strand.
CTCTTGCTCATGATGGGCGCCGTGTTTGCGCTCACGCTGGGTTTTGCCGTCGCCTTAAGGTTGCCTTCCATCTACACAGCTCTCGCCGGGGCCGCGCTCGCGGTGGTTTTGTACGCGCTGCTCACCTGGCGCACCTTCGTCGAGCGCGAGGCACTCATCCACCGCCTGCGTCCTTTCCTCTCCAGCCCGCGGGTTATCGAGCGCCTGCTGCATGAGGGCGCCGCCGGCTCGGCACAGCGCGAACTGGCCGAACCATTCCGCGCGCTGTGCCAGGAAGTGCTCGACACGCGGCAAGCCTATCTCTTCGCCGCCGGGCCGTTGGCAAACTTCGCCGGCGAGATGTTCACCTTTCCGCCGGCCGCCACAGCATTGCCGGCCGGCACCACACGCCAACTCGAAGCGCAGGCGGCTGCGTTGGGGTCGAGCGCGCTATACCTGCCGCTCGACCCGTTGCGTGCCTCCGGTTGCGAGTGGGCCATCCCTTTGTGGAGCGAGGGCGGCCTGGCCGGGCTGCTGGTGCTGGGGGCGAGGACGAATGGCGCACCCTACACGCAGGAGGAATTCGAGGCGGCGCGCGCGGCGGCCGAGCGCCTGCTCGACACGCGGGCCACGGCCACGATGGCCGAGCGCCTGATGGCCCTGCAACGTGAACGCCTTGCGGAAGTGCAGGTGATCGATCAGCGCACGCGCCAGGCACTCCACGACGACGTCTTGCCGGAGTTGCACACCGCCATCCTGTTGCTCAGCGCACCCGCGGCCGCCTCGCCGGCCTCGGCCGAGGTGGTGCGGCTTCTGGGTGATACTCACCGCCGCCTGTCGCAAGTCATCCGCGAGATTCCCGTGTCGAGCATGGTGGAAGTGCGCCGCCTAGGGCTGTTCGGCGCGCTGCGCAGAGCGGCCGAGCTCGAACTGGGCGATTCATTTGCCGGGATTGAATGGGCCATCAGCAGGGAGGCCGAAGCGCGCAGCCGTGAGCTGGCGCCGGTGGTGACCGAGGTGCTCTTCCTGGCGGCGCGCGAGGCCATGCGTAACGCGGCCCATCACGGTCGCGGCCGCGATGCCGTGCGCCCGCTCACCCTGCGTATGGCCGCCGAAGCAGGGCCAGGCCTGACTTTGAGCGTTGCCGATGACGGCGTGGGGCTGGAGGGCGCAGCGCATCCCCCCGACGCGGGCCATGGGTTGGCGCTGCACTCAACCCTTATGGCCATCGTCGGCGGAACGCTCGACGTTGACTCCTCCGCGGCCGGCACGTCCGTACGGTTGCACCTTCCCCGCTGAAGCGCAGCCCGCCCGTTTCGTGCGCCGCTTTTCACTGCCCCGACGCGCGCTTCCGATGAGGGCACTGCTATAATCACGGCATGAGCCAGCCCACGCCTTCCACCTCACCCGGCGGCACCCCGGCTTATCGTGATCTGCTGACAAGCTCGTTGTTGATGGGTCTGGGGGGCTGGGCGCTCATTGCCGCGCTCGTCTTTCTCGTCTCGCCCACCCTCGGCCCGCGCTGGGCGTTCTTCTTCGCACTCTTCATCGCCCTGGTGGGCACCTCCACTCCGCTGCTGTGGTACCTCAATCGCCGTTTCTCGCCCGATCCATTCCCAAGCCCAGGCGTGCTATGGCGCGAGGCCGTGGAAGTCGGCGTCTGGGGGTTGTTCCTTGTTTGGCTGCGCGTCGGGCGCCTGCTCACCCCCTTTGCCGCATGGACGCTGACTGGCGCTGTCTTCGCCGTGGAGCTCCTGCTGCGGCTGTACGAGCGCAGCCGATGGGCGCCATCGACCTCCGTGCGTTCGCCCGCGGCCCCTGTGGAGGCAACGCCCCCGGCCGAGGCAGCCGAGCCGCCGACGGCATCGCTCGTCACGCCTCCTTTCATCGATGATGAGTTGGATTCGGACGATCCGCCCGCATGAGCCTGCGCGAGCTTCCCTCGGTTGATGTGCTTCTACAGCAGCCCCACACGCGCCGCCTGACCGAGGCCTACGGGCGCGATCTCACCCTGGATGCGTTGCGCAGCGCGCTGCAAGGCGCGCGGGATGCCGTACGCGCCGGGCAACCCGTTCCATCGGCCGAGGTGCTCCTCGAAAGCGCACAGCGGAACCTGGCCGAGTGGACCGCTCCCAGCCTGGTGCCGGTGATCAATGCCACCGGCGTCATCCTGCACACCAACCTCGGCCGCGCGCCGCTCAGCGCCTCCGCCCTGCGCGCCATGCTGCAGGTGGCACAGGGCTACGCCACCCTCGAATACGACCTGCCCTCCGGCCAGCGCGGCACGCGCACGGCGCATGCCGAACGATTGCTCACCCGCCTCACCGGCGCTGAAGCCGCACTGGTCGTCAACAACAATGCCGGGGCCGTCCTGCTCGCGCTCACTGCCCTCGCCAAGGGGCGCGAGGTGATCATTGCCCGCTCGCAGCTGGTCGAGGTTGGCGGGGGGTTCCGCATCCCGGACGTCATGCGCCAGTCGGGCGCGCGCCTGGTCGAGGTGGGTACAAGCAATCGCACGCACCCGGCCGACTTCAAAGAAGCACTCGGCGCGCGCACAGCAATGCTGCTGCGTGCGCACCATTCGAACTTCCGCCTGGTCGGGTTCACGAGTGAGCCGACACTGGCCGAGATGGCGGAGGTGGCGGCGGCACATCAGGTGCCTGTGGTGGACGACCTGGGCTCGGGTGCGCTGCTCGATACCGCGGCCTTCGGATTGGGCCACGAACCCATGGTCCAGGAATCGCTCGCGGCGGGCGCGGCGCTGGTGATGTTCTCGGGCGATAAACTGCTGGGCGGCCCGCAAGCTGGAATCCTGGTCGGGCACGAGGCGTTGATGGCACGCCTGCGCAAGCATCCGCTGGCGCGCGCGCTGCGCGCCGACAAGTTGTGCCTGGCGGCGCTGGAAGCCACGCTGCTCCACTATGCCCGCGGCGAGGCCCTTCAGGCGCTGCCCGTGTGGCAGATGATCGCCGCGCCGCTCACCACGCTGCGCGTGCGCGCCGAGCGCTGGGCGGCCGAGCTCGGACAGGGACAGGCGATCGAGAGCCGCTCCACCGTGGGCGGTGGCAGCCTGCCCGAAGAAACGCTGCCCACCTGGGCGCTGGCCCTTACGCTGCCCAAGCCGCAGACGGTGCTCGCGCGCCTTCGCCAGGCGAGCCCGCCGATCATCGCCCGCGTGGAGGAGCAGCGCGTGCTGCTCGACCCGCGCACCGTTTTGCCGGATCAGGATGAGATGCTCCTGCGCCAGCTGGCCGAGGTGCTCGCGGCCTCCACGACTACACAGACAGGGAAGGCGTCATGAAATCGGACCTCGATCGGTTGATGGGCGAACGCAACCTCGACGGCCTGTGGGTCACCGGCCCGGGATTGCACAACCCGGCCATGAGCTATTTCACCGGCCTCGCGCATCTCACCCGCGCCGACCTGGTGAAGCCGCGCGGGCAGGAACCCGTGCTCTACTACTTCGCGATGGAACGCGACAACGCGATAGCCACCGGGCTGCGCACCAAGAATATCAACGACTACGACCCGCTGCGCCTGCTGCGCGAGGCGCGCGGCAACCGGGCGCGCGCCATGGCCGCTCGACTTAAGCTCAGTTTTGAAGATCTCGGCTTGCGCGGGCGGGTCGGCGTCTACGGCACGGTGGATGCTGCGCTGCCATTGGCCGTGGCGAAGGAATTACATTCGCACATGCCCGAGGTGACGCTGGTCGGCGAGGGTGAAGACACGCTGCTCATCGCCGCGCGCGCCACCAAGGACGAGGCGGAGATCGAGCGCATCCGCCAGGTGGGGCGCGCCACAACCGCCGTCATGGCGCGCACCGCCGAATACCTCACCACGCGCCGCGTGCGCGGGGATATGCTCCTTCGCGAAGACGGCCAGGTGCTGGCCGTGCGCGATGTCAAGGCGCGCATCAAGGCCTGGTGTATGGAACTCGGTCTGGAAGACAGCGAAGGAGTCATTTTCGCCATCGGGCGCGACGGCGGCGTACCACACTCCAGCGGCAAGCCGGACGATCCGATTCGCACCGGCCAGCCGATCGTGTTCGACTTCTTCCCGCAGGAGAGTGGCGGGGGCTACTTCTACGACATCACCCGCACCTGGTGCCTGGATCATGCGCCGCAGGAGGTCGAAGAACTCTACCGGCAGGTGCAGGGCGCCTATCAACTGGCACTCGACAGCTTCACACCCGGCATGCTGTGCCGGTTTGCCCAGCGCCGTGTGTGCGAGTACTTCGAAGCCCTGGGACACCCGACCTTGCTCAGCAACACGACGACCGAGGTGGGTTATGTGCATACACTGGGGCACGGGGTCGGGCTGAACATTCACGAGAGCCCGGCCTTCGCCGACATCGAGCAGAACAACGACCGGCTCGAGCCGGGTATGGTTTTCACCCTCGAGCCAGGGTTGTACTACCCGGAGCGTGGAATGGGCGTGCGCCTGGAGGACACTTTGGTCATCGGACGCGACGCGCAGATCGAGGTGCTGGCGGAGTATCCGATGGACTTGGTGCTGCCGATGCGCAAAGCTGTGCGGGCGGGCGCCTCGCGCGCCAAGCCTGCCAAGCCTCCCTCGGCCAAGCCCGCCCGCACGATCAAACGCGCAACCGGGCGCGCCAAACCACGCCGCCGCTGATCCCCTGCGCCGAATGAGTGCCGCCGATGCCTGAGAAGAAGAGCAAAGGAAGACCTGACCCCGTCCGTGTGCTGGGCATCGAAACCTCGTGCGACGAGACCGCGGCTGCGGTCGTCGAGGACGGTCGCATCATCCATTCCAACATCATCGCCTCCCAGGTTGAACTGCACGCGCCCTACGGAGGCGTCTTCCCCGAAGTCGCTGCGCGCCGTCACATCGAGGTCATCGGGCCGGTCATCACACAGGCGCTGAGCCAGGCCCACATTGGCGTGAGCGACCTGGATGCCATTGCCGCCACGCGCGGCCCGGGCCTGGCCGGGTCGTTGGTCATCGGGCTGAACGCGGCCAAAGGCCTGGCGCTGGCCGCCGGGCTGCCGCTGATCGGAGTCAACCATCTCGAGGCGCATCTCTATTCGCTCTTGCTCCTCGACGACACCCATCCGGTGACCTTCCCGGTGGTGTGCCTGATCGTGTCGGGCGGGCATACCGAGATCATCCTCATGCTCGATCACGGCCGCTACCGCCGATTGGGCGCGACCCTGGATGATGCGGCCGGAGAGGCTTTCGACAAGGTGGCTCGCCTGCTGGGCCTGCCTTATCCCGGCGGCCCGGTCATCGAACAGGTGGCGCGCAACGGGCGGGCCGAAGCCTACCGCTTCCCGCGCGCCTGGTTGGAGGGAACTTATGACTTCAGCTTCAGCGGCCTAAAGACCGCCGTGCTGCGTGTGGTGCGCAAGCTGCAACCCGAACTGAAGGCAGGCCTCGAGCCGCCGCGGGCCGGGTTGCCCATCCCCGATCTGGCGGCGTCCTTCCAGGCCGCCGTGGTGGACGTGCTGGTGACCAAGGCGGTGCAAGCGGTGAAAGAGTTCGAAGCGACGCAGCTCTTCGTGGCGGGCGGGGTCTCGGCCAACGTCGCCTTGCGCGAGGCGCTGCGCGCCGCTTCGCCTTGCCCGGTGCGCACTCCCACGCCCGATCTGTGCACCGACAATGCCGCGATGATTGCCGCCGCCGGCACAGCGCGCTTCCTCGCCGGGCAACGCGATTCCATGGATATCGACGTTTTGCCTGGGTGGACGCTGGAGACTCTCAGTGGGTAAGACGTAGGGCGATCGGCATTGACACGCCCTGCGCGAGGTTTTATACTTGAGAGGCAAGCTGGAACGAGGAGGAAAACCGCCATGAGCGGTCTGGCACACGGCACGAGGCTCACCGGCTGACGAGGCACCGGGTCTCCCCGCGTGCCTTTTTGTTTCTTATCACCTTCCAAGGAGCCCGCGAATGGACTATGGGATGATCGGCAAGATCGACAAGGCCAAGCGTTACGCCCAGGAGCCAGAGCGGTTCCACTTCGACGCCTTTGCACTAGTATTCCACGGCGATAACAACGATCACAAGCTGAGCTATGCGCAGGGCAAATGGGATTGCGATTGTGAGTTCTTCAAACGGCGCGGCGTGTGCAGCCACACCATGGCGCTGGAACGCATGCTGGAGAAGATGCTGGCGGTGAAGGAAGCCGTTTAGCCGCGGCACTCGCGGGGCCGCCGACCTCGGTGCGCCTGCGCGCCGCTTGCGGGCGGCGTGTGCCTACGAACGTAAAGCATTCGTGAATCAAAGGACGAACGCCGACGGCGTTCGTCCTTCTTCTTTGTGGATGTGCTGCACGCCGATCCCGGCGCGGGCTACTTCTTCTCCCCCCGTTCGACCTCAGCCAGCCAACGTTCCTCGCGCGCCAGCGCGCGCCAGCGCACCATCAGGCTGATCACATACAGCAGCAGCCCGCCCAGGATGACGGTGTAGCCCGCAATCAAGTAGGCTCGGGTGTCGGGAATCGTTTCAATCATTGCGCCTCCTCAGGCCGCGGCCAGTTCCGCGCGGCGCATCTCGAGCGCTTCCGCGCGACGCGCCAGGCGCACCCGATGCAGGAGCAGCGCGAAGTACAGCACCGAGAACGCCAGCAAGCTGATCATGAAGGTCTGCAGCATGGGCGGGGTCATGTCGAAGGCGCCTTGCGCCGCGGCATCGCCCGAGCCGATGACCACCGGATGGATTGTGCGCAGAAAGCGGATCGAGAGAAAAGTGATCGGCACGGTGAGCACGCCGACGATGGCATACACCGCACCGAAGCGCGCTCGGCGCTCGGGGTCTTCGACCCCCTGGCGCAGGAGCACGTAGGCGGCGTAGACCAGCTCCATGATGGTGGTCGTCACCAGGCGCGGATCCCAGGTCCACCAAGTGTTCCACACCGGGCGCGCCCAGATCGACCCGCTGAGAATGGCGATCAGGCCAAACACCATGCCGATCTCCACCGACGACACGCCGACCAAATCCCAGGTGCGGGTGCGCCGCATGAGGTAGGTCACGCCGGCCACGGCCGCCACCACAAATGACAACATGCCCACCCAGGCTGAGGCCACGTGGAAATAGAACACGCGCTGCACCTCGCCCATCACGCGCTCGCGCGGGGCGTAAAGAAAGACCAGGCAACCCGCGGCCAGCACGAGCAGGATGGCGGCTGCGGTCAGGATCTTCAGCCCGAGCGACATCTTCTGATCAGTCATCCTCGCCTCCCTTGACCCGTCGATCGCCCTCCACGCGGCGATCGTCCTATTCCTCCACCACGAAGTCGAACACCATATAGCCCGCCGCAACGAAGATCACATCGCAGGCAATGAGCAGGTTGAGCCACGGCCAGATCTCCTCCATGGGCACGCCCTGGAGCACGCCGGTGCTTGCCTTGACGGCAGAGATGATTACCGGCAGCACGACCGGGAAAAGCAGGATCGGCAGCAGCACGTCGCGCGTGCGTGCCTGCACGGCCATCGCAGAAAGCAGCGTGCCCAGTGCGACGTAGCCGACCGAGCCAAGTGCCACCACCAGAAGCAACAGAGGCTGGAACAGGTTGACGTTGTACAGCGCGCTGTAGACCGGCAGGACGAGAATCTCCATGATGGCCATGAAGACCAGGTTGCCCAGCGCCTTGCCGAAATAGATGGCGCTGCGGTCGACCGGCGCCAGCAGCAGTCCCTCCAGGCAGCCCCCGTCGCGCTCGAGGGCCAGCGAGCGGTTGAGGCCGAGCGTTCCGGCGAAAGCAAAGGTGACCCACAACACGCCGGCGGTCACGCTCTGGCGCGCGCGCACATCCAGCTCGAGGGCGAAGTTGAATACCAGCACGACCAGCAGCGCGAATACCAGCATGCCGCTGATCAGCTCTTTGCTGCGCAACTCGGCGGCCAGATCTTTCCACACAATGGCGGCCACGGCGCGCACGAACCCGCCGCGCGCAGTGCGCGCTATGGGCAGGGCGCGCTCACCGGCGGGCATTGACCGCCTCCTGGTAGAGCGAGGGCAGCCGGTCGAGGGCGAACTCGCCGCGCCGCCAACTGGCGGCAATCGCGCCGCGCGAGAGCACATCCACGCGATCCCCGAGCGCGGCGGCACGCAGCAAATCGTGCGAGGTCATCACGATCGTGCGCCCGGCGGCAGAGGTGGCCCGCAGCAGATCATCCAGCAGCTCGCCGGCCTGCTGATCGAGGCCGGTGTAGGGCTCGTCGAAGAGCAGTACCTGCGGTTCGTGCAACAGGGCGCGCGCCAGCGAGAGACGCTGCTGCATCCCCCGCGAGAAGGAACGAACCGGGTCGCGCCGGCGCGCCGCCAGACCCACCTGGTCGAGGGCTTTCTCCACACGCGCCTCGAGATCAACGAGCCCGTACATTCGCCCGTAGAAGCGCAGATTCTGTTCGGCCGAGAGGTCGCCGTACAGCAAAGGCTGGTGCGACAGCACGCCGATGCGCCGGCGCACCTCGGCGGCCTCCTGCGGCAGGCGGCACCCGGCCACGCGCACTTCGCCGAAGGCGGGGCGCACCAGGGAGGCCAAGATGCGAATGAGGGTCGTCTTGCCGGCCCCATTCGGTCCGAGCAAAACGACGAACTCGCCCGCCGCGACCCGGAAGTTGAGCTTGCGCAGCACCACGCGCGGGCCGAAGGCCTTGGTAAGGTTGCGCACCTCGATGGTCATGGCGTCTTGCCATCCTCGAGTTCCATCAGCCGTTCCTTGAGGGCTGCGCGGCGGGTTGTGTACTCGCTCTCCTTCACCCGGCCGGCCTGATTGTCGTCATCCAGATCGGCGAGAGATTGGAGCAGCTTCTCGCGTTCCTCGTGTGGCCCGGCCTCATCATCCGCCCCAGCGTCATCATCGCGGCGCGAGCGCCACCAGCCCCACAGGCCGGCGCCGATCAGCACCCCACCTAGCACCACGGCTGCGATGATTAGTTCGTTGCCCTCCGCGCCCGCGGCGTTCGAGGCAGCCGCCGGTTTGCCCGCGAGCGTGAGGGTCAGCGTCTGTCCTGCGGCCAGCGCGCCGCCGGAATACGTGCGGTAGGCCACGCCCTCGATCTGGCGCACCCCGGAGTCCTGCAGTGCCTCGCTCTCCACGCGCATCCCGTCGGGCACGACGATGATTTCGCCCGAGACCGGATAGCGAACCGGGAACTCCAACTTAGCGCTGCGCGTGTAAGGAATATCAAACGAGAACACGACCTGGTGCGAGCCCTGGCCGGGGATCACCGCCAGCGTATCGGCAAACCCTGTCTCAGTCTGGATGTAGCGTCCGCCCAGTTCACCCTCTTGCATCTGCAGGTTGACCGCGGCCTTAGGCAAATCGAAGAACAGTGTGCCCTCGCCTGTGCCGGCGGCCGCCAGCGCGTGCGAATCTGAATTCGAAAGGAGCGCCAGTGCGCCGACGCGCACCACATCCTGGCCAGCCACGGGCTCGAGGAAGAGGTGTAGGCGGTCGATGCTGATACCCGTCGCGTCGCGGGTGGTGTCGTAGAGGGTGACGTTCAACTCGAGCGTGCTCTCGCCAGCAAGGGCTTGCGCCACCTCCGAGAAGTACGACACGCCGAGGTAGTCTGCTTCGATGATCACCGCACGCTGCGGCGAGAATTCCACGCCATCGAATTGGAAGCGGCCTTGGCTGTCGGTCTGCCCGGTGAGAGGATCCAATTCCTGCGTCCCCTCAAAGCGGCGCAGCGAGATCGCGAGATTCGCCATGGGCTGCTGGGTGGTGCCGTTGAGCACCTTCCCGCTGACCTCAGCCACGGCTGAGATGCCCTCCGGCAATGTGGCGGCCGGCGTCTCGCTGCCAGCCAGGTCCGTCGCGATCGCGACGACCGAGCCGGGTGTGTAGCTCAGGCTGCGTACAAAGCTCACCAGGCTCCACCGTTCATCATCGCTGAGGGTCGTGCCAAGGGCGGGCATGCCTTGTACGTTGCCCTCGCCGATCAGGGTGAAGATGTCTTGCGCGCTGCGTTCGACCAAGGTCTGCGGCTGGCGCAAATCGCGCAGAGGAACTGTAACCGTGCCGGGCTGTGCACTATCGCCGGCGCCCTCGGGCCCATGGCACTCGGCGCAGCGGGCCTCGAAAAGTGCACGCGCTGGTTGGAGATCATTCGCACCTTGTGAGAGCGACATTGCATAGTAGGTCACGTTCCAGCGTTCAGCTGCGGTCAGGGCATTGCCGAAGGGCGGCATGAAGCGCGGCATATTGCCGACGGTGATCATGCTGAACCATTCGAGGGGCACAGCCGTGCGCCCAAGCTCGATGCTGCCGATCGCCGCGGGCGGATTCGAAAGCTGTGTGGCAAGCTCACCGTCGCCCAGGCCGCGCTCGCCATGGCATGCTGCGCAGCGGTCGAGAAAGATCGCGCGGCCTGCCTGCAGGTCGATCGATGGCGGCGGCTCAACCGGCTCGGGCGTGGCAGAGGGCCCAGGTGTGGGAGGTATTTCCGTCGCGGACGAGGCCGTCGCGGCGGCGGGCCGGGCGAGCCCGGGCGGCGGCGTGATGTCTTCCGAGAGCGAGCATCCCGCCAGCCCAAGAGGAAGGAGGATGGCCAAGGCCATAACGGCGAGAGGTCTACCGCGCGGCAGCGCCCGCTCGCGGCGCGGGCCGCCGGATCGGTCGTGTGCAGAGGGATGGCTTTGATGAAGGAAAGGCACGGGAAACCTCGCTCGAGAGCGTTCGATCAGGTCGTCTTTTCGTGACGCAACGCGGTGCCGCAACTCGGGCAGAATTTGTCGCCCACTTGAACCCGCGTGCCGCAGGCGGGGCAAAAGCCCGTTTTGCGCTTCGCCCCGTTCGGGGCGGGCTGAGCGCGGCGGGACGTTATTTCGGCTTCAAGCGCGGCGTCACGCTCCGCGCGGGGCACGCGGAGCGCCGTGATTTCGCGCTCAAGTGCCTGCTCTCGCCCGCCGGGTGCGCCGCCAGTCGTGCCGCGGGCCTCATCCAGCCGCCGCAGTTGATCGGCACCCTGGGCCACCAACTCTTGCCGACGCAGCGGGTATTCGTCCTCGGGAATCTTGCCCAGGGCGTGGTCGAAATCCAATTCGCGCAGCGTTTCGACCGTGCGGTCAACCTCGGCCTCCCACGAGGAAACCCCAACTGCGCGCCGTCCCGCGCCAGCCCTCTGCCCGAGCAGCGGCTGGGCCAGGAAGATGACAACCAGGATGAGGACGGCCAGCGCCGTCAGCAGAGCGGCAACGTCCATTAGGGTTTCACCAGCGGATCGAGGATGGATTGGAGTTCATTCATTTCGATCGGGCCGATCTTCACGCGCACGAGCATGCCCTGACGATCGATGAAGTAAGTTTCCGGAACGCCGCGGATACGGAAGGCCTGCGAAATGCGGGTGCCCAGATCGGGTCCGTTGGGATAGGTAATGCCGAAGCGTTCGAGGTAGGCCCGCGCCTCGGGTTCCGTGTCTACGTAATCGACACCCAGGAAAGATACGCCCTGATCGCGGTACTTCTGCCAGCCGGCCTCCAGGGTGGCGGCTTCCTCCTCACACGGCTTGCACCAAGAGGCCCAGAAGTTAACGACCACCACCTGACCTTTAAGATCGGCCAGGCGGATGGTTCCTCCGTCAAAGGTGGTCAGGGTGAAATCGGGGGCCGGTCCACTTGAGACCGGGCCGGCTTGGGTGCGGTACAGGCCAAAACCCATCAATGCGAGCAAGGCGGCCAACCCGCCCCATAGCAGGAGGCGTCCGAAATTCCGCGCAGGCGGCGCGGGCGGTGGAGGAGCGGGCGTATCAGACATGTCTCATTCTCGTCGGCGGAGTTCTTCTTCGATGCGGCGGGTGTAGTCGTCTTCGGCCGTGGGCGGCGGAGAGGCTACGGGCCTCGCAACGCGCCGCCAGGTGCGAACGGCGCGATAAACAATGTACGCCCCGACCACGAAGGCCAGCGGCGGTAACAGGTAGACCAGCAGGCTGAGCCCGCGGGCCGGCGGCGCGGCGAGTACGCGCGCCCCATATTGCTCGACAAAGTAGTTCTTGATCTCTTGCTCGCTCCAGCCCGCAGTCAGTTTCTCGCGAATCGTCTGGCGCCACTGAACGCAGGCCTGGGTCGGACACACGTCCAGCGGCACATTCTCGCATACCGGACAGTAGAGTTGTTTGGCAACGAGGTTGACCTGATCGTCGGAAGGCGTCGGCTCCTGCGCCCGGGCGGGCGAGGCCGGCGAATAAACCACGGAAGCCAACCCGATCCCGACGATGAAAAGGATCAGTGCAGCGCGCGGCAGGGTGGAAGGGCGGTGATGAGTCACGGTTCTTCTCTTCCTTGGGGCCGTTCTACTTCGATTGAGGCACGAGCGCGCCAGCCGGCACACGGGCCGCGGCGCGTTTTCGTTCGCGATCCGGCCAAGCGGCCACCAGAGTTCCCAAGATGAACACCAGCGACCCGCCCCAAAGGAAATTGATCAGCGGGTTGAGATAGATTTTGAACGTTGCGCCGCTCGACCCAATGGGCTCCCATCCGACGAGCAGCACATAGAAATCGCCCTCCAGGCTGCTGTACACGCCGGGGATGGTCATGGGCTGCTGACTGACGTAGTAGAAGTCGCGCCGCGGATAGAGTTCGGCTACCTTCTGGCCGTCGCGGTAGACGGTCGTCACGGCGCGGGCCACCAGCCGGTCGTCGGGCGCGTTGAACTCGGCCAGCGAGTCGTAAGTCATCACGTACTTGCCGAGCGTGATCTGCTGGCCTTCGGCAAGCGTGCCTTGCGTCTCCTGTTGGTAGAACTCGCTGCCGATGATGCCGATAGCCATCAGCACCACACCCAGGTGAATAATGTACCCGCCGTAGCGACGGCGGTTGCGTCCGGCCAAGTTCCACAACGCCACCGGAAGGGGTTCTTTGTTGATGCGCCGGCGCGCCAGTGCGCCGCGCCAGAATTCGGAGAGCGTCACCAATGTGACAACGGCGGCCAGCCAGAAGCCGAGCAGCGCCGCCGGGTTGTGCGTCCCGCTGAGCGCAAGCCCCAGCGGCACCAACAGCGACGCCGCCAGCGGCCAGGCGATCAGCCGCCCCAGCGAGCGCCCGGCGGTGCGGCCCCAGGCGCTGAGCGGGGCAATGCCCATCAGCAGCAAGAGGCCCGCGAACATCGGCCCCGTCGTGCGCTCGTAGAACGGCGGGCCGACGGTGACTTTCTGACCCGTGAACAGTTCCGAGATGAGCGGGAAGATGACGCCCCAGAAGCACGCGACCAGGATGCTGACGAAGAGCAGGTTGTTCACCAGGAACAGGCTCTCGCGCGAAAGCAGCGAGGTGAGTTGGTTCTCACCGCGCAGATCGTTCCAGCGCGAGAGCAAGAGCGCCAGCGAGGCCGCAAAACTCAGCCCGATGAAGCCGAAAAACGCTGGGCCGATAGCCGACTGGGCGAAGGCGTGCACTGACGAGAGCACGCCTGAGCGCGTGAGGAAGGTGCCGAAGATGACCAGGCAGTAAGTGAGGATGACCAGCAGCATATTCCAGTGCTTGAGCATGCCTCGCTTTTCCTGGATCATCACCGAATGCAGGAAGGCCGTCCCAGTTAACCACGGCATGAAGGCGGCGATTTCCACCGGGTCCCAGCCCCAGTAGCCTCCCCAGCCGAGCACGTCGTAGGCCCAGCGCCCACCGAGCACTAGCCCCATCGATAGGAAGAGCCAGGCCACGAGGGTCCAGCGCCGCGTCACGCGGATCCACCGGTCGTCGGTGCGGCGCGTGATGAGTGCGGCCATGCCGAAGGCATACGGAATGACGAAGCTGACAAAGCCCAGGTAGAGCATGGGCGGGTGGATGATCATGCCGGGATGGCGCAAGAGCGGATTGAGCCCCTGCCCGTCACCAGGCGTGACCAGCACCGCACCGCTGGGGGCAAACATGGCCTTGACCGTCTCGCCGGCCGGCGCCGCCCACAGCCGCGCAAAGGGGTTCTCAAAGAGGATGATCAGGCTGAGGAAGAAAGCCAGCGTCACCAGAGCCACGACGACCACCCATGGCAGAAACTCGCGATCGCGGTCCCAGCGGCGGAGCCCAGCCGCCGATGCGAAGGCCGCCATCAGCCACGACCAGAAGAGCAGCGACCCGGCCTGACCGCCCCACAGAGCGGTCGCTTTGAGGTAGCCCGGCATGCTGCGGCTGGTCACCGAATAGACGAACTCCACTTCGAAATGATTGGTCACCAGCAGGGCCACCAGGCACAAAGCCGAGAGGGTCACCAGCGGCCAGGTCAGCAGCATCGCCTGGCGCGCACTCAGCACCCACGCCTCGCGCCGTGTGCGTGCGCCGTACAGCGCTGCAGCGATGCCGTAGATCGATACCAGCAGGGTGATGACCAGGACGGCAAAACCCAGATTCGCCAGCATGTGTTTCCTTTCTGCTTCAGCTCACCGGCCGGAGACAATAACACTGGCGCGCCGGCTCGAGGACTTTCGCGCTCCTCTCGCTGGACGCGCCAGTCGTTCGCGGAACGGCGCGTGCGCGCCGCGCTACCCGGATTGTTCGGGCAGCGCGGACTCGTATCGGGTGGGGCACTTGAGCAGGACTTCATCGGCGTAGAAGATGCCGTCCTCGCCCAAATGACCGGTGAGAATGGCCTGCGCCTGGTCGCGCATCAGGTCCGGCTTGGGGCCGATGTAGACAACGGGCATGCGCGCCGCGGAGGGATTCTTGACCGCCGCCTCGAGCGCAGCTGCCAGCCCGCCGGAGGCTTCGATCTCTTGGATATCACCGGGCACGTTGGCGATGGCGAAGGAGAGGGTCAGGCTTTGTGGGTCGTAAGTGATCGTCTCACCGACCACCGCTCCCGACACCTTGACATTGCGGGTCCCCACACTGGCGGCTTTGGCCGCCAGCTCCTCGACCGTAAGGAAGTACTGCGCCGCAGCCTGCGTCGACGAGATGATCAAGTAGCCAACCGCCGCCAGAATCAACAAGCCGCCGATGATGAACTTCGTGCGCCCGCCGGAGGCCGGTCGGCCGTTCCCCCGCGGCGCATCGTTGCGTGTCGCTTCCATGAATCGCTCCTCCTCCAATTCGCGCTTCTTTCTCACCAATAGATGATGGATGTCTCGCCTGCTCCTGCGATTGAGAAAGCTCTTACAAGCTACTCTTCCATTTTCGCGGCTCGAGATTAGGCGGGGATGAGAGTCCGGTTGGAATCGCCTAAACCATTATTCATTGCGGCGCAGTTTGGTCCCGCACATGCTGCAAAAGACGGCCTGGGCCTCGGCCCGTGCTCCACAGTTGTGACAGAATAGGCGCGCTCCGCCCTCCGTGGCCAGCCTGTGTCGCAGCCGCCCCGGCCGCGCGTTGCCCACTCCCTTGCGGCCGCGCACGAAGAAGACCACGGCCAGGGCCACGAGCATGACCCCCACGGCAGCCAAAACCCACGGCCAGTAGGGCCAGGCCAGCAACCGCTCCCCCAGCGAAGCTGGACGCGCGATCGGTTCGACCGGTTGCAGCCGTTCGAAGCTCAGACCACTGCCTGTTTTGTCGTAGGCCACTTCGACGACCTGCGTCTGACCGGCGGCCAGACCGCCCAACGTGGCACTGAAGTAGGTCATGCCATCGCTGCCCAGCGTGCCGCTGCCCAGAGCCGGGTTCACAATGATGCCAGTCGCCTGCACGGGCTGCTGCACCTCGACCGCGAACTCACCGACCGCATAATCGCCCGGCCAGGTGAAGACAAAGCGGTGGTTGCTGTCTTGCACGAGCAGCGCGGGGTCGTAGTATTCGAACTGCACCTCTCGCACGCTGGTGGTGAAGGTAACCAGCGCCAGATCGCCCACCACCTGGCGTTCGTAGGGCATGCTGATCAGATTGAGGTCGTCCTGGCGATATGCCACGGCGCTTGGCTCGCCCGCCGCCGCCGGAATACGGAACGCCAGGCCCACCGGCAAGGTTTGATCGGCGGGCAAGACGGCGCGGTAGATCACCAGCACGCCCGGGCGATCATACTCGGGCCACAGGCTTACCTGCAGCCGGTCGAGGACGACCGTGGCTTGGGCCTGCGCCGCGAACGGGACAAGCAGGGCAAGGATGATGAGAAGGGGCACGGCCGATCGTTTCATGGTGTCATCGAACCTCTGGCTTCCCTTATAACCTGTTTGACCGCGGCTGCCAAGGTATTTGCCGGGCCGGTGCACGCACACGGGCCTGGCACCGAAGGTCTCGGGCCCCTCGCCCGGTATCCGCTTCCTGCGCGGCCGGAGGCCGCAATGGGGAAGGGCCCCGAAAGAGAATATAATCTTCGCGGTCCCCTGCCCTCGTTGTTCGGCTCCACCCTCACCTCGCCGTCAGGGGAACCAGGAGCGCCCGATGAGCCCCACCCGCGAGACCTATCCCGTCGACTTGGCCGGACTGCGGCGCGAGTTGCCCTTGTTTCAGGTTGCCCCAGGGGTACGCATCGCCATTCTCAACATCTTAGGCGACACGGAACTCGTGCAGCGCTGCGCCGAGGAACTGGCGCGCCGCCTTCAGGGGCGTTCGTTCGACTTACTGGTGACGGCTGAGGCCAAGAGCATTCCGCTGGCGCACGCGCTGTCCGTGGCCACCGGCAAGGGCTACGTCGTCCTGCGCAAGGCCTACAAACCCTACATGGGCGAGAGCGTGCAGGCCGAGACGCATTCGATCACCACGGGCGCCTCGCAGACGCTTTACCTGGATGAGAAGGATCGCGCGTTGGTCGCGGGCAAGCGGGTAGTGCTGCTCGACGATGTGATCAGCACCGGCTCGACCCTGCAAGGAATGCGCATGGTGATGGACAAGGCGGGCGCCATCATTGGCGCGGAAGCAGCCATCTGCACCGAGGGCGAACGGGCGAAGTGGCAGAACATCGTCGCGCTGGCCCACTTGCCCGTGTTCACCGAGTAACCTGCACCCTTCTATCGGTAGGCATCAGCCGCGCGGCGCGGCCCGAGGGAAAAGGTGGAACGATGAGCGAGAAGCCGATCGATCGGCGCCAGGCGGAAGAAACCGTCCGGCGTGAAGGGCGTTTGCCCCCGGGGCAGGCGCTCACCCAGAAATTCCCCGTGTTGCACTACGGCCCGGTGCCGGCCTTCAACCCGGCCACCTGGGACTTGCGCGTCTTCGGCGAGGTAGAGGAAGCCAAACGCTGGACGTGGGATGAATTCAGCCGGTTGCCGCACACGCGGCGGGTCATGGACATTCACTGCGTCACGCGCTGGAGCAAATTCGACACCGAGTGGGAAGGCGTCTCACTCAAGGATCTCATCGAACAGGGCGCCGTCCGTCCCAAGCCCACGGCCCGCTTTCTCATGCAGCACTGTGAATACGGGTTCACGGTCAACATCCCGCTGGAGGTTGCCCTTTCAGAAACCTTCCTGCTGGCGACCCACTACGCCGGCCAGGCGCTCACCCCAGATCATGGCTACCCGCTGCGGGGTATCGTCGGCTTATTGCCCGGGCGCCAGGATCTTCAGGCGCCGTACTTCTGGAAAGGCGGCAAATGGCTGCGCGGCCTCGAGTTCATGCGCGAGGACCGTCTCGGTTTCTGGGAAGAGGCCGGCTACCACAACCGTGCCGACGTGTGGAAAGAAGAACGATTCGCTTGAGGCCGGTCGCGCGGCCTCGCGAGGCACCCCACTGCGGAGGCAGATGTGCCGCCGCGCATGCCGAACTGGCGCGCATTGAAATGGCTACGACCTTCCCCCGAGCCACCCACGAACGAAGCGGGCGACCCCTTCGCCGTGGCGCGCGCGCGTATGGTCGAGGAGCAAATCGCCGCGCGCGGCGTACGCGATGAGCGCGTGCTGGCCGCGCTGCGTGCCGTTCCGCGCCACGCCTTTCTCCCCGAACATCTTGGCCACGAGGCCTACCTCGATACCCCGCTGCCCATCGGCAGCCACCAGACCATCTCCCAGCCCTACATCGTGGCGCTGATGACCGAGTTGCTGGGGCTGGGTGGAGACGAACGCGTGCTCGAGGTGGGCACCGGCTCGGGCTATCAGGCGGCTGTGCTCAGCCTTCTGGCGCGCGAGGTGTTCACCATCGAACGCCACGCCGAACTTGCCGCCCATGCACGCCGTGTGCTCGCCCGCTTGCATTGCAGCAACGTCGAGGTGGTGGTCGGCGACGGAACGTGTGGCTTGGCGGCGCATGCTCCATACCACGGGATTATCGTGACGGCGGGCGCGCCGCGCGTGCCGCGACCGCTGCTCGACCAACTCGCCCCCGGCGGCACGCTGGTGCTGCCCGTGGGCGAGGCCAGCTCGCAGATGCTGGAGGTCTGGCGGCGAACGCCGGCCGGGCTCGAACGCGAAGAGGTGACGCCGGTGTGTTTCGTTCCGCTGATTGGCGAACACGGCTGGCGCGACGACGTATGCGCTTGAAACACGCCGGGCGGGCCTCCCTAATCTTGTTGCTGTGCGCGGGTTGCATCGCGCCCAGCGCACCGGCAGCTACCGCAACCCCCCTTCCGTCGGCTGCCCCGGTTGCCACGGCCACCCCCCTGCCAAGCCTCACGCCGCCGCCCACGCCCTCCCCCTCACCCCAGCCCAGCCTCACCCCCGCGCCGCTCGCCGCGCGCGTGCTCATCATCACCATCGACGGGTTGCGCGCCGACGCCCTCTACCGGGTGAGCATGCCCGTGCTGGCCGGCTTGATGCAACGCGGCGCGAGCAGCCTGAGCGCGCAGACCATTCTGCCGAGCGCCACGCTCATGGCGCATGCGTCGATCATTTCCGCCTCCTGTCTGGCAAAACATGCCATTACATGGAACGACTACCGCCCCGAGCTGGGCGAGACGCACGCCGTCACACTCTTCGACCTGGTGCATGCCGCCGGCGGACGCACGGTGATGGTGGTGGGCAAAGAGAAACTCATCCAGATCGTTCATCGCGGCACGGCCGATGTGTTCGCCTACGTGGCCGGGCACGACCGCGATGTGGCAGCGCGCGCGGCGAGCGAGATGGCCCAGGGCTTCGAGGCGATGCTGGTGCACCTGCCGGTCGTGGACGGCGTGGGACATACCTTCGGCTGGATGTCGCCGCAGCAGGTGAGCGTGATCGAACGCGCCGATACGGCGGTGGGCGCCTTACTCGAGGGGCTCGAGGCCAACGGCCTGAGCCGAAGCACACTAATCATCCTCACCGCCGACCATGGCGGCCATGGGCTCATTCACGGCAGTGACGCGCCCGAGGACACTACCGTACCGTGGATCATGGCCGGCCCGGGTGTCGTGCCGGGCCTGCGGCTTGTCTCGCCCATCAGCGTGATGGATACGGCGGCTACGGCCGCTTGGGCATTGGGTTTGCCGCGGCCTGGGGAGTGGGACGGCCGCGCCGTCGAGGAAGCGTTCGGCATACCGGTCGATATCGGGTCGATCCCGGTGACTAACACGATGTGCGCGCCGTGAAAGAAGAGTGCGGTGGAGCCTGCCTGGCGTGCCAGCGAGGCGGCTCTCGTGCGCTCCGGCCACCCGGGGCACCGCAAGTGAATGAGAAAAGATGCGGGGCTCCTCATCGGAGCCCCGCGTGATCTATCCCAATCCTTGACATTCCTGGAAGAAGCATGACTAACCCTCCCCCACCCCTTGCCCCTCCCCCGGTGAGCGGTGGTTTCGGAATGATCCATCGCGTCGGGGGAGGGGCGAGGTATTCGTCAAGGAGACGGGGGCGGAAGGCCCCCGTCTCCTTGATTTGCTCACTCCCTCTCCGCATGGAGGCTGGCTTGAAGAGTTCACGGAGAAAAAGAAACGGGGCTCCTCATCGGAGCCCCGCATGATTCCAATCAAACCTTCTAGGAGACTGACTGTGGCAATCAACTCATCACCCCCACCCCTTACCCCTCCCCCGGTGTGCATGAGTCTCGGTGTCGGATTCGCTCCGGGGGAGGGGCGAGGTCTGATTTCAAGGAGACGGGGGCCGAAGGCCC
>DATEAT010000008.1:0-8098 GCA_035288225.1 Anaerolineales bacterium
GAATTGGCGACATCTTCTGCACCGTCACCGGCGACATCAACGTACTTGATCGCGAGCACTTTGCAGTGATGAAGGACGGCGCGATTCTCGCCAACTCCGGGCACTTCAATGTCGAGCTCAACATCCCCGCGCTGGAAGAAATGGCGAGCGGCAAGCGACACGTGCGCGAGTTCGTGGAGGAATACACGCTCAAGGACGGCCGGCGCTTGAATCTCCTGGGCGAAGGGCGCCTGATCAACCTGGCCTCGGCCGAGGGCCACCCGGCTTCGGTCATGGACATGTCGTTCGCCAACCAGGCGCTGGCCGTGGAATTCATGGCCCGCCACGCCAAGGAGTTAACCCAGGGCGTGCATCGCCTGCCGGAGGAGATCGACCGTGAGATCGCCCGACTCAAGCTCGAGGGTATGAAAGTCGCGATCGACACGCTGACTGCTTCGCAGCGCAAATACCTGGCCTCCTGGCAGGAAGGCACCTAAGTGCACCCGTCCCTCCACGGCCGCGGTCTCCCTGGCCTAGCCCGTCAGGGCAGGCCGCGATCGCGTCGGTGAATCTGCGTATGCCAGGGAGAGCAGACCATCCACAGTAGGACTGTAGACTCCACCGGCGTGCCGAACAAGTGGTGGGTGCTGGTCGCGATCGGCGTCGGCACCTTCATGTCGGCCCTCGACGGCAGCGTGGTCAACGTCGTGCTGCCGGTCGTGGCGCGGGCCTTTGGCGCGGGCCTGGCCAGCATCGAATGGGTGGTCACGGTCTACCTCTTGGTGGTGAGCGGGCTCCTGCTTTCCTTCGGCCGGCTGGGGGACCTGCGCGGGCACAAGCGCCTTTACCTGGCAGGCTTTGGTCTCTTCCTCGGCGGTTCGGTACTGTGCGGCCTCGCGCGCTCGGCCAACATGCTCGTCCTCTTCCGCGGGCTGCAGGCGCTTGGGGCCGCCATGCTGTTTGCCAACTCGCCGGCCATCCTCACCAAGTCCTTCTCGCGCGAGGAGCGCGGGCGCGCGCTCGGCCTGCAGGCCACCATGACCTACCTCGGTCTCACGGTCGGCCCGTCGCTCGGCGGGTTCCTCGCCGAACGCTTCTCGTGGCGCGCGGTCTTCTACATCAACGTCCCGATTGTGATCGCGGCCATCCTCCTCAGTTGGCGTTTCATCCCCGCCGATTCGATTCACAAAACGGATGAACGGTTCGATCCGGCGGGCGCGCTGCTCTTCACAACCGGCCTGGTGATGCTGCTGCTGGCGCTCAACCAGGGGCCGGCCTGGGGGTGGGGCTCGCCGTGGACCCTGGCCCTCGCGGCGGCGGCGCTTGGGGTACTGGCGGCATTCCTGCGGGTCGAGGGCCGCTCGCTCTCCCCGATGCTCGACCTGGGGCTCTTCCGCAATCGCACCTTCTCGGCCTCGGTCGCCAGCGCCACTCTCAACTACATTTGCGTCTACAGCCTGATCTTTCTCATGCCCTTCTACTTGCAGCAGGGACGCGGCCTCTCCCCGGCCGAGGCTGGGGGCTTGCTTACGGCGCAGCCGATCATCATGGCCATCGTTGCGCCGCTCTCCGGATCGCTCTCCGACCGCATGCCGGCCTGGGTGCCGAGCACGCTGGGGATGCTCATCCTGGCGATAGGCGCGTGGCTGCTCTCGGCGCTGGGTCCATCCGCCTCTATGCTGCAAATTGCCTTCGGCCTGGGCGTCGCGGGGTTGGGCATCGGTCTGTTTGTCTCGCCCAACAGCAACGCCTTGATGAGCAGCGCGCCGATGGCGCGCCAGGGCATTAGCGCCGGCGTGCTGGCGACGGCGCGCAATGTGGGCATGGTCCTTGGGGTCGGTTTGGCCGGCGCGATCTTCTCCACCGTGCTCGCGCGAGGCGAGGCGGCGCGCCTCGCGCTGCCGCTCTTCCCGGCGATTGCGGCGAGTTTCCGCGCGGCAGCCGTCGTCGCTCTCCTGGGCGGCCTGACCTCGGCCGTGCGCGGCCGGCCGCACACCACCGCTACGCCAGCCCCACACTAGATTCGTCGCCTCCTCATCAAGAATTGGGCCGGCCATAATCCTTCCGCTGACTGGCTGGATCGCCGCGATTCTAAATCGACCACTTCCAGCCCTCGGCCGGACCAAGCGCAACGCCGAGAATCCGCGGGTCGTCCATGCTAGAATCCCACTGTCTCATGCAAGAACCTGCCCGCGCGGTTGCGCATGCGCCCATATGCATGAGACAGCCCATGCGTGGGCCAGAAGCCGTATTCAATCGACCTGTCCCTGGCGCAGGGCAGTGCTTGGCCGACGCAGCTCCATCGAAGACGGAGGTCACGGTGAGACGATCATGGTTGCTCCCTCTTGCAGGATTCGCGGGATTGATCCTGGCTTCGTGCGCCGGACAGCCAACCGTACCGGCGGTCACGCCCATCCCCACCTTTGCGCGTGAGGTGGCCCCGCCGACTGCCGCGCCACTCGTCGCCACCTTCGCCGCGCCACGAGCTCAGGCGCCGCATCCGGTCACGGCGAACTACACCGGCGGAAGCCTCTCGCCCTTCCAGGATGCGCTCTTCTCGGGCTCCGGTACCTGCTCGGCATGCCATTCCAACATGGTGGATGAGACCGGGCAGAATGTGTCGCTGGATGCCGACTGGCGCGCTTCGATGATGGGCAATTCGACCCGCGACCCGTATTGGAAGGCCTCGGTGCGCAAGGAGCTGCTGGCCAACCCGGCGCTCGAGGAAGAGATCAACAACGCCTGCACCGTTTGTCACGCGCCCATGGCCAACACGGCCGATCGCGCGGCGGGCGCCGCGCCGCATCTCTTCGACACGGGTTACCTCGACCCGAACAATGCCCAACATGCAGCTGCGCTGGATGGCGTGTCGTGCGCGTTGTGCCACCAGATCGCCGATGTCAACCTGGGCACGAAGGCCGGAACCAGCGGTGGATTCGTCGTCGATGAGGCCAAAGCCCGCGGACAGCGGGAGATGTTCGGACCCTACGTCGTCGACGCGCCCCAAGTGACCGTGATGCAGGCCGCCACGGGATTCCTGCCGGTGCAGGGGCTGCACATGAGCACCTCCGAATTCTGTGCCACGTGCCACATGCTGTATACGCCAGTGGTCGACGCGCAAGGCAAGATCGTGGGCGAATTCCCCGAACAGATGGTCTACCTCGAATGGAAGGCCAGTTCGGTCTCGGCGAAAGACACCTGTCAAACCTGCCACATGCCGGTGGCCAAGGGCAACGTCCGCCTTTCCTCAACCGGCGGCCCGCTGCGCGGGCCCTTCAACCGCCACGAGTTCGTCGGCGGC
This sequence comes from Anaerolineales bacterium, assembly GCA_035288225.1. Taxonomy (GTDB): domain Bacteria; phylum Chloroflexota; class Anaerolineae; order Anaerolineales; family RBG-16-64-43; genus RBG-16-64-43. The sequence goes on from DATEAT010000008.1 coordinate 3,281, forward strand.
AATGCCTACATGCTTGGGCTGCTCGGCACATTCGGCCAGGAGCTGGGTGTGACCGCTTCCGGCGCGCAGATGGAGGCCTCCCGCCAGCGCACGGTCGACTACTTGCAGGCGGCGACCGGGTCCATCGTGGTCCAGCAGGCGACTCTCGAGGGAACAAGCCTCGTGGCCGACATCGCGCTGCGCAATACCGCCGGCCATAAATTCCCGACGTCCTATCCTTCGCGGCGGGCGTGGATCCATCTCGTGGTGACGGATGCGGCCGGCCGGGTTATCTTCGAGTCGGGAGCTTTCGACGAGCGCGGCGCGATCGCCGGCAACGACAACGACCTCGACCCGGCGCGCTTCGAACCGCACTACACCGAGATCACCGCCCCCGACCAGGTGCAGATCTACGAGGCCGTCATCCACAACACCGACGGCCAGGTGACGACCACCCTCCTGCGCGCCGCCACGCTGGTCAAAGACAATCGGTTGCTTCCGGCCGGCTTCGACAAGGCGGCCGCCGCTGCGGACATCGCCGTGCGCGGCGAGGCCGCGAACGACGCGGATTTCTCGGCCGGCGGGGACGGGGTGCGCTACGTCATTGATCTCGGCCAGGCCCAGGGACCGTTCACGTTGACGGCGGACCTTCTCTATCAGAGTATCGGCTTCCGCTGGGCGGAGAATCTGCGCGCGTTTCAAGGCCAGGAGATCGCGGATTTCCTGCGCTTCGTCGAGGGCTACCCGAACATCCCGGTTGTGATCGGCTCAACGGTGGCCGAAGTCAAGTAGCGCGATGGTAGCGATGAGTTGACCCAATGGCGCCGGCTGAGTTGCTGCGGACCCGATAGTTCGCAGGCACAGGCCGGCGCCTTGGATTCTCTGGCCCCGCGCTGGCCCTGGTGTACGATAGAGCTGGCAAGTGTTCGGAGGTGAAGATGCTGACCGGGCTGCACTTCCTGCTCACCTACAAGTGCCTGTCGGAGTGCGACCACTGTTTCGTGTACGGTGGGCCGCACGCCGAAGGGACATTTACGCTGGCCGATGTGCGCCGGGCCCTGGATGAGGCACAGCATTTGGGCACGATCACGCGCGTCTTCTTCGAGGGCGGCGAGCCGTTCGTGTACTACTCACTGCTCGTGGAGGCCGTGCGCGACGCGCGGGCGCGCGGTTTCGAGGTGGGCATTGTCTCCAACGCTTTCTTCGCCACCTCGATCGAGGATGCGCGCGTGGCGCTCGAACCGTTGGTGGCTGCCGGCCTTACGGATATCACCCTCAGCGAGGATGAACTCCACTTTGGCGAGGTAGGCGAGTCTCCCGCGCGGCGCGCGCTGGCGGCCGCCGCGGCGCTGGGTCTTGCGGCAAACGCGCTGCCGACAGCCATGCCCTGCGTGCAGGTGTCGCCGCGCGCGGACGGAACCCCCGGCGAGCCGGAATTGGCCGGCGACGTGATGTTCCGCGGGCGGGCGGTGGAGAAGCTCACCGCGGGCTTGCCGCGGCAGCCGTGGGAGTCGTTCGCGGAATGCCCGCACGAAGATCTGGCCGACCCGGGGCGCGTGCACCTCGATCCATTCGGCCACGTGCACCTATGCCAGGGGCTCTTGATGGGCAATCTGTGGGAGACGCCACTGAAGCAGATGGTTGCGGAGTACGTACCCCAAGCCCATCCGATCGTGGGCCCTCTCCTGCGCGGAGGGCCCGCGCAGCTCATCCGCGAATACGATGTGGCCCGTGAGCCGGGGTATGTGGATGCTTGCCACGCGTGCTACGCCGCGCGCCGCGCGCTGACTGATCGTTTCCCCGCCTCTCTTGCGCCGCGGCAGGTGTATGGCATGCAGTAGAACGAGGCACTCACACGACCAAGGAAGAGGGCGGACCGAAGGTCCGCCCTCTTGATTTCTCCTCGGATTCTCTGTATCCCGGACGGTCGGCCCTTGGCGTATGAACACCGCCGATTTGGCGGGCCGGGTCGGAAGGACAATGGGACGGGGAGAGTTGGCCAGAATTGCGGGCTAGCCCCACGCCTCCGGCTTGTGGAATTCTCCCTTGCCATCGCGGAGGACAGGCGGGAACTGACTTGCCCTCAAGGCGCCCGACCGTATCTGCTTGACGAAGGACGCGTGCTTGAGCAGTGTCTGGCTTGGTGTCTGCTCGTGGGGGTTGAGAATACCAACGGGAAGCAACAACTCCTCTCGCACAATCCGTATGGCTTCCACAAGGTCCGAGTCGTTGGTCACAAGTACGGCCACTTGAAAGGTGCGCTTGTGTGCATCATTGACAAGATGGGCCGCAATATTCACATCGGAGCCTTTCTCTTCGGTCTTGACGACCCGCGCAAAGCGAGGACCAGCCGACGGGGGTTCGGCGAGAGGCATGCTGACATCATGGGAGAGGAACGTGCCGTAGATGATCTCGACCTCAGGCAGCGTTCGAAGGGCGCGCAAGTATATCTGCTGGCGAGTGGGCTTTCCGGGATCATCTGGGCGCGCGCTGACTCGGGCGGTGAAGTACTTGATCGTGGTGATCGTGTGGCCTGGAAGGAGCAATGCACAGAGCCGGCGAACATCGAGCCATTTGAGCGAGGTGTCCTTGACCGCTCCGTAGTAAAGGTTGAAGCCGTCAATGTACACGCGGGTTGTGAGTGGCATGCAGCCCCTCTCATAACGCAGAGACCGCGCTCGCGGGAGCACGGTCTCGCAGCTTGCCCCCGAAGGGCCAAGCGGGATAGCTACATTCTAGCACAACTGCGGAGGGCGTCAATCGGATTGGCCCGTTCGATGCACCGCGGCAGGATCGCGAGGGGCGACTCCTGGTTACACCCCATCCCTGCCCGTTTCGCGCTCAGGCAGGTGTATGGGGCGGTGTAGGGATGATTCGTGGACCCCCCGTGCAAGTCAACCTTCCTGAGGCGGGCAATTCCGCCGGGCACGGCAGGTTGCCTCTGTGGTTACTCCTGCTCTATACTAACCTTGTCTGAAACTGCCCGCCCCGCGGCGAAGAGCGCCTCGCCACGATGCCGGTGGGACGTCATTCACCGCAGCGGTGTTCTCGATGGACCGACCTGGCGGCCGAGCGCCGACAACACCAGACGATTGGCCCACCCAGGCAGTCCCCTCGGTCCTGCCTCTCAATATGTTTCGCACACCAGCATGCCTAACTCCCGCAGTTCGATTCTCCTTTGCCCGAGGACCCGCCATGGCCACCCTCCAGGTATTCCGGCGTACCGCAATCCTGCTTATTGTTGGCTGCTTGTTCGCGTGTAGCGGCAGTCCCCCGGACGCGGGCCTCGCTACGCGGATTGCCGCAACCGTCTACGCCGAGCAGACGATCGGCTCCCCAGGGCAACAATCTCAAGTATTGCCAACCGCGAGGCCCACACGTACACCGGTCATCACCCCCGCGCCGACGGCAACCCTACAGGTCATGCTTTCCGGTGAACGCTACGCGCGCCCGGCCGAGGCGATAACGGCGGCCAATGCCGGTCGCCTCGCGGAACTGGCGTGGCTGGGGTACGGCGGCAGCGCCGGTTTCACGCAACCCACAGCCGCCCGCTACTCGCCGGACGGCCAGTGGCTGGCGATCGCGGTCGCGCAAGGCGTTTACCTGCTCGACGGGACATCCAGCGAGGTTGTGCGGCAGCTTGCCGATAGCCCGGACGTGCAAGAGGTCGTTTTCTCCGGGGACAGCAAGCTGCTGGCCTTCGAAGCTCAGGGGGTCGTTGAGATATGGCGTCTGGACGAGGGTGAATTGTGGCGCGAGGTGAGCTTGGAGGGAGGCGCGTATGGCGGCGCAGGGGTGTCCTCGATTGCGCTCTCCTATGACGGACTCAAAATGCTGCGCCTCACGACTTCCGATCTTGAGATCTGGGATACGGCGGCGGAAACTCGCACTGACAGCCTGCCCTTCAAGCTAAACGAGGCCATGGGCTCGGGCCGCTACGAGGCCTTGCATGTGGCGTTCAGTCCGACGGGAGAGTACTACGCGACACACCACACCCAACCTGGGGGCGCCTATCGCAATCTGCCCTCGCTGATCCAGATAAGCCGCACCTCGGACAACAAGCTGATCGCCGCGTTTGGTGGCACGGCCCTTACCTTCACACCGGATGGATCGATGCTGGCAAGTTCCGCCGGATTCTCGATCGAGTACAGACGGCTTTCAGATGGAGAACAGATCGGCGGGACGCGATGTTACGGCGCGGTGGGGGACTTCGCACCTGACGGTGGGACCTATGTCACCTTCGGCGGACGTTCGGTTGTCATCTCGCGGACGACAAACGGCGATCGCCGGGGTGGTTTCGAGCTCGGCCACGATGTCGCAAGTGCGGAGTACTCGCCCGACGGTTCACAGCTTCTGGTCCTGGCGGGAGCGCTGGAGTTGTGGGATGTCAAGAACGAAGCGCTTGTCGAGCGCCTGGCCGATCGCATGGATGAAGTGGCGACGCTGATGTTCTCCCCGGACGGCCAAAGCCTCGCCTCGCGTCACCAGGATGGGGTCCTGCGCCTGTGGCGAGTCGCCGATGGGACTGTCTTGCAGCGCCTGGATGGGGATGCCGAACTCGACATCTCCTTCGAAGAGCGCGGCTCGGACGTTGCGATGTCCAGTAGCCTCGCCTTTGCTCCCAACGAAGATACGCTGGCAATCGCCCGGGGCAGGGACGGCTTCAGCTACTGGGACGTCACTCACGGGGTACACCGATACTCCATCGAGCTCAACAACTGCAATCCGGCGGCCGGCCTGGCGTACTCTGCCGACGGCATGTGGCTGGCTTCGATCGGCGACCCTCATCAGTCAATCTGCCTTCTGCCTATCACCGACGAAGACAAGCCCGCCTACCTG
>DATEAT010000009.1:0-13570 GCA_035288225.1 Anaerolineales bacterium
GGGAATCAGGCTCCCGCGATTGAGAGGACCGTGCAGCCCAGGCAACCCTGGGCTGCACGGTTTGGACTCAGGTACAATCTTAAGGATCCCAGGCGGCCTGGGGGCTAGGCGAACCGGCTCGATTCGCAATGGCGGTGCTACAATCCGGGCAGCCGAGGCGGGAGACCATCCATGGACAGTGACCGGCCGGATGAACTGCGCAAAGCCGTTGAGCTGATGCGGGGCGGGGATTCCGGCGCTGCGCGGACGCTGCTGATCGATCACGTCATGCGCAACCCCGGCTCGGAGCTGGGCTGGATGCTCCTCAGCTACGTGCTTGTGGATCGCGCGCAACAGGTCGACTGCCTCGAGCGCGTGCTGCGTATTAACCCTCAAAACGAGAAAGCCCGCGAACGCCTCGCCGAACTGATTACTCCTCCGCCGCCGATGCGCGCCGCCGCGCCGCCTGCCGTGGCAGCCGCAGGCCCGGCCGCAGCAGAAGAGACGCCAGCCACGCCGCCATTCGTCCCCGAGGAAGAGGGCGCGAAAGATGAGGCAGGACCCGGCCCTGAGACGACACCGCGCGGCGACTCTGCGCTGGTCAGCCGTTTGCGCGAGGTGGCCGAGCAAACCCCGCTGATCGAGGAGGAGGACGAAGAGGAGCCGCTGGAGGGCCCGATCGTGTGGGCCGATAGGCTGCCGAGCGAGGAGGCACCGACCTTCGAACCGGCACCCGCCGCACCGGTGCCTGCGGCGCCGCCCCCCGCGCGGAAGGGCAAGAAGGAAAAGGTGCAGGCGGAGGGCTCTCCGCCGAAAAAGCGCCGTCCGCTATGGCTGACGATTCTGCTCATCTTCGTGAGCTCCACGCTGGCGTGCGCAATCATCGCGGTCGTTGTGTCGGTACTCGTGCCCGGCCTGCTCGTGCAGCAACTCATCTCGGCGCCGACCGCAGTCGCTTTGCCCGATGGTACGCCGACGCTGATCCCCGCGGCCTGGACTCTCCCGCCGAAGTGGACCGACACGCCGACGTTTACGCCCACGCCGACGCGCACAGCCACGCCTGTGCCGAGCGCGACGGGAACACCCGCCTTTGCCACACCCGACGCGACGACGGTGGTGAGCATGGAGCTGATCGAGAAACAGGTGGCCAACCTGCGCGGACTCTCGATCGGTGAGAAGGTTCCGCGGTACGTGATCTCGCGCAATGAAGCGGAGCGCGTGCTTTCCGAGAGCTTCTATGCCGTCAGCTCAGTAGCCGAAATGGCGGATGAGGCGCGTGTTCTGACTGCGCTCGGCCTCATCAAGCCCACCTACGACTTGGTTAGCTATTCGCTGAACCGCATGGCCGACGGGGTTGGCGGGTTCTACTTCCCCGACAGCAATGAACTGTTCGTCATCGGCGCCGGGTTCACCGGCGTGGAGAGGTTCATCTACTCGCATGAGTTCACCCATGCGCTGGTGGATCAGCATTACGGGCTGGACCGTTTGGGCGTTTACCCGGAATGCCTTGGTGATGAGCAGCGATGCGACGCGATCCGTGCGTTGGCCGAGGGGGATGCCTCCCTCATCATGCAGAAGTGGCTCGAGGAAGATGCCACGCCGCAAGATATCCTCGACCTTTCACGCTATCGCCCGCAGACTTTTGTCGTCCCGGAAGCCTTTCCGCCGCCTTTTGTTGAGAAGGATGTCAACTTCCCCTACGAGAAGGGTTTGGCGTTCGTGAGTTACTTGCACGATCGCGGGAGTTGGAGCGAAGTGAACCGTGTGTATGCCAGCCTGCCGGCGAGCACAGAACAGATCCTCCACCCGGCCAAGTACATCGCGGGGGAGTTGCCGCTGACGGTGAGCATGCCGGACCTGACATCCGCCGTGGGGGCCGGCTGGCGCGTGATCAAAGCGAATTCGCTCGGGGAGTGGCGGACCTACCTGATACTGGGAGCGGGCGCCGACACGTCTGCCCAGCTTTCGGACAAACAGGCGGCGGGTGCGGCAGGCGGCTGGGGCGGGGACCAATACCTCGTCTACTCCGACGAGCAGAACGAGCACCTCATCCTGGTGGCGCGCTGGGTGTGGGACACCGCGACAGACGCGAGCGATTTCCGTACGGCGCTGAAGTCGTACTTGGGCAAACGCTTTCTTGGCGGCGTCGTGAAAGGCGCCGCAGCCGATTGCTGGGCGGTGAACGAACAGGCCGCCTGCATGTATTCTGCGTCCGGGGAGATACTGTGGGTGCTTGCCCCGGACATGGAGAAAATCACGGCAGTCAAGGCGCAGTTCCCAACGTTCAAGTAGAGATGCCTCTCCTGCTATTCGTTTTCTGCGCAGCCGGTCGCCAGCACAGTGCTGGCGACCTTTCGTTTGCAGGAGGCGTGCGGCGTGGGGGCGGTGACTGTTACCGATTGGGCACACGCCGCCGCCGCAGGAGGCCGCCGCGAGGCGAGAAGAGATACGCGGCGAGGAACGCGGCGGAGGCGACGAGAACGATCGAGGCGCCTGCGGAGAGGTTGGCGTAGTAGCTGAGGTACAGGCCGGCCACGCTTGACGCGGCGCCGATAGAAGCTGCGACGAGCATCATTGTGGGCAAACGACGGGTGAGAAGCTGTGCGGTCGCCGCCGGCGTCACAAGCATTGCGGCCACCAGGCCCACGCCCACCGTCTGCAAAGACACGACGACAGTGAGCGCGATGAGCACCAGCATCGCATTGCGCAAGGCCTGCAATGGCAGGCGCAGCGTGGTGGCGAGGACCGGATCGAATGAAACGACGAGAAATTCCTTATAGAGAAGGACGACGATAAGCAACACTCCTGCGGCGAGGCCCGCGGTGAGCAGCAGGTCGGGCGGGCTTACGCCCAAGACATTGCCGAACAAGACGTGGTTGAGATCGATGGCATAGGTGCGCAAGGTGGAGAGAATCGCGACGCCCAGGGCCAGGGCTGCCGCAAAGAGGATACCGATGGCCGTATCTTCGCGGACGATGCCCTGGCGGGAGAAGAAGCCGATGGCCAGGGCGACCAGGACGGCTGTGATGATAGCCCCGACGAACAGGTTGCCCTGCAGTAGATAGGCGAGGGCAACGCCAGGCAGGATCGCGTGAGCCAACGCGTCCCCCAGGAAGGCCATGGAGCGCAGCACGACGTAACACCCGACGACAGCGCAGGTGACTCCCACCAAGATCGCGGCCAGCAGCGCGCGCTGCATGAAGGTGTAGGTGAGCGGCTCGATAATCCATCCAAGCATGTTGGCCTCACATCATGGGCTCGTCGGGTGGGCAGCATTCGTCGACCAGCGCGCCGCCTTCTAGCATCAAGACGCGCTCGCCAAACGCCTGGCGGATGGCCGCCGGCGTGAGCACCTGGCTGGGCAGGCCAACGGCGATCAGGGTGCGGTTGAGCAGGACGATCTGGTCGAATCGCGAGGCGGCCAGATTGAGATCGTGAGTGGAGGCGAGCACGGTGACGCCGCTTGCCCCGAGGCGATCGAGCAGATCGAGAGTCGCTTCTTGGGTGCCGGGGTCCACGCCAGTGAAAGGTTCGTCCAACAAGAGGATGTGTGGCTCTTGGGCCAGGGCGCGGGCCAGGAATGCGCGTTGCTGCTGGCCACCCGAGAGTTCTCCGATGGTCTTGTGTGCCAGGTCGGTGAGGCCAAGTTGTTCCAGGCAGCCGGCGACGACCCCACGGTCGGAACCTCCCGGTTGGCGGAGCCAGCCCAACCGCCTGATACGGCCCATCATCACCAGGTCTTCCACGGAAAGCGGGAAGCGCCAGTCGATTTCGCCACGCTGTGGCACGTAGGCAACACAATCCTTGTGATCGCCGAGTGGGCGCCCGTGAATCCGAATCGACCCGGCGCGGAGAGGCAACAGACCGACGAGTGCCTTAAAGAGCGTGGATTTCCCAGCGCCGTTTGGGCCGACGACTGCGGTACGGCCGCCCTGCGGCACGTGAAACGTAATCCCCGAGAGGACTGGAATACCGTCGTAGGCGACAGCGACATTCGCCACTTCAAGGCGGGCCGGAGCGGCGGGTGGAGCGGGCTTGGAAAGTACGTTCGTCGTCGGCATGCTAACTCCCCGGCGCGGCAAGCGCGTCCACGATCGTCCGCGTGTTGAAGCGCATCATTTCGAGGTAAGTGGGAGCCGGCCCGGCCGCGGGGCTGAGCGACTCCGTGAAGAGTTCGGTCACCACGGCGACGCCGCTTTCGTTGGCCAATTGACGCGCCAGGCGTGGGTCGGCTCCCATTTCGAGAAAGATGGCCGGGGCGTGAGCGGCGCGCAAGGCATCGATGAGGCGCGCTAACTCCTGCGCTGAGGGCGAAGCGGACGAACTCAAGTTGGGAATGATGGCGCCGACAATCGTGAAGCCGTAGCGTGATGCATAGTAGCCAAGGCTCTCGTGGTTGGTGACGAGCAACCGGCGCTCAGGCGGGATGCCCTGCACCTGAAGGCGGACCCATTCATCGAGGGCGAGGAGCTGATCGACGAAATCCTTGGCGTTGGCAGCGTACTCGGGTGCATGAATTGGGTCGAGCTGCGCAAACGCAGCGCGGATGTTCTCGACGTAGTGCACCACGTTCAGAGGGTCGAGCCACAAATGCGGATCGCCGGGCATTGGATGGTCGTCTGCGTTTGCGGCAGCAGCTTCCGACGGTGACGGAGCGGGCTGTAGCGGGAGCCCGGCCGCGGCTTCCACAACTCTAACATCGCCGGCAGCGCCGATGAGCTGAGTGAGGAGTGTCGCATCAAAGCCGGCGCCGTTGGCGATGACCAGACTGGAGTGGGCAACCCGGCGCACGTCGAAAGGTGTGATTTCGAATGCGTGCGGGTCGGCGCCGAGCGGCATGAGCGAGTCCACCTGGAGGTAGGAGCCGGCGACTGCGCGAGTGATGTCGGCAAGGAAGGTTTCGATCGCCACGACACGCGGCCGATCGAGAGGGCTTGTTGTGCGAGGCGTGCATGAGCCCTGGGCGGTCAGCACGACGGCGACGAGCAGCAATGCGGCGCGGGAGGCGCCGGACACGCGCCGGCTAGCGCGGACTGTGCGCATGCGCAGCTCCCTCTTGCTGTGAAGTGTGTGTTCGCGCGGACCTTTGGCAGCGCGGACAAACACCAAAAAGCTCGAGCCAATGGGCCGAGATCCGGTAGCCGGTTCGCCGGGCAAGGCCGCGAACCATGCCCTGCATTCGACATTGGCTGAACTCCACTGCCGCGCCGCAGCGGAAGCAAATCAGGTAATGACCGTGTGAGGCGTTGGCTGCCGCGTAGGTGTGACACCCGCCCTCGAGGTGCAGACGGCGCACATGGCCAAGGGCCAGGAGAATCTCGAGCGTGCGGTAGACGGTAACCAGCCCGAGGGGCGGATAACCGCGCCTGGCTCGGATGAGGATTTGATGGGCTGTCAGAGGCGAGCGCATGCCGGTGACCACCCGCAGGACGGCCTGACGAGGTGCCGTTGATTTGTAACCGGCGCGGTTGATTGAAAGAGCGAGGTTGATCGTTAAGGGAGGCATGTCTATCTAATGAAAACGGTTTTCAGTTGGATTCTAATCGAGAGAGAAGGGCAGGTCAACCGAGGTATGGGTCAGGCAGCGGGTGGGGCGATGCGCTCAATTGGGGAGTTGCAGGAGCGCGAAAAGTCAGCGGGGGATTCCCCAAATACGAACCGTGCCGTCCCACGACGCGCCCGCAAGCATGCGTCCATCCGGCGAGAAGGCCACCGAAAAGAGCCATCCGCGCGGTTCGGTGAGAGTTCGCAGCGCACGGCCGTTGCGGCCGTCCCACACGCGAAGCGTATTATCCATGGCGCCCGTCGCCAGCAAGGCTCCATCCGGGGAAAAGGCCACACTCTGAACCGGCGCGGTATGACCGGAGAGCAGGGCGATCTGGCGGCCCGTGTGAACATCCCACAGACGTACGCTGCCATCGTTGGCGCCGGCGGCCAGGCGGGCGCCATCGGCGGTCAGGGCGATCGACCAGAGCGGGCCGACGTCGGGGGATTCGAAATCGCGCGGGGCGAAGGTGCGCGAGTCCCACACTTGCGTCGTGCCGTCATCCATGGCGACCGCGACAAGCGAGTCCCCCTCGCCGCGCGATGAATCGAGCGACCAATCGATCGCCGTCAGGAGCCCGGAGCTTTGGCGTTGGGTGGCGGAGCGGGAGCCCAAGTCCCACAACAGGAGGCCCGACCCAGCCGCTGCGATCTGTGAGCCGTCTGGGGCGAAGGCCAGGCTTCGTATGCGCAACAGCTTCTGGCGTGCGATTTCAGAGCGCGAGGCAAGATCCCACACCACGAGTTCATCGGCGCCGGAGTGGGCGGCCGCGAGCAAGGGCTGGGTGGGCGCGAAGCGCAGGCTAAGCACCGATTGGCGATCGTCGAGCCCCGGATTGAGCCACAACAGGGCGCCAGTCGCGAGATCCCACAAGCGAATACGCGAGTCGTCACCGCCGAGGGCCAAGGTGTGGCTGGATGAGTCAATCGCTAGCGAACGGAAGGCCGGCAGGTGTTCGGGCGGCGCGGGCTCGTCCGCGAGGTCGGGCAGCTTCCACCGGGCGAGTTGCCATCCGGACGCGACCGAGAGCAAGATGCCCGAGGGATCCAATGCCAGGCTGTCGATGGCATGCGTGTGGGCGAGCTTCTCGAGCACGAGTGTGCCCTTGCGAACGTTCCAGATTCGTAATGAGCCGTCCGCAGCGCCCGTGATGATCTGGCTGTCGTCAGGCGTAAACGCAAGTGACCAGGCGCCAAATGGATGGGGGCCGAGCGTACGCAACAGGGCGCCCGTGTACATATCCCACAGTTCCACCTGGCCGGTGCTGTTGGCGGAGGCCACGATGAGACCATCATGCGAGATGGCGACTCCGAACACCAGTCCGCTGCCCGTCCCGAGGTGGGCTAGTTCCTTGCCGTCGATCATCGTCCAGCGTGAGACGTAGCCCGTATCGCCGCCCGAGGCAAGAACTGACCCCTCGGGGGAAAAGGCCAGGCTGCGCACGCCGTACCCCCAATAGCCGTAAGCAACGCCTCCGAAGCGGTAGCGCTCACTGAGCGCGGGGAGGGTCCAGACTCTTACCGTCCCGTCTTCGCTGCCGGAGGCCAGCATTTGCCCGTCGGGCGAATAGGCGATGCTGCGGATGGCGCGCGGATGAGCGCCGGGGCGGCGCTCGATTGCGCCAGTGCCCAGATCGATAATCGAGATGGTGCCCCGCCAATCGCCAGCAGCCAGATGAGTCCCATCGCGATCGAAGGCAACTGAGTAGACCGGGCTGTCGAATGACCAGAAACGCTCAGGCTCAGACGCATCGATGGGGTAGACATAGACGCCGAGCGAAGTGGCCAATGCGTAAAGCCCGCCCTTGGGCGAGGAGGCCACGGCGGCGGGCCATCCTCGACCGACCTGCGCGAGCTGGCGGAGGCGCGCAAGGTTGCTCGGCGCGAGGGCAGTCTGGGGCGAGTTCAGCGGATGAAGTGGCAGACCTTCATCGATGGGCGCAATCGCGCTGCGGGCGACGAGCGGGAGCAACGATTGATGCTCAGCCGTCGGCGCAGCGAGGCTTGCAGGGGGAAGTGGCAAGGCCGTCGGAGCCGATGTGCATGCAAGGAGGAAAGCCAGAATAGTGGTGGCCGCGGCGGGGACTCGTCGAATGTGGGGGTATGTGCGCATAGCCACTATCAGACCTACAATTCTTCCCGCGAAGCCACACTCTTCTTCGCCACGTCACCCACCACTAAGGCCGCCCACTCACCCAGAGCGCGAACGCATTGGGCAGAAACCTTGTGGCCAATGGGGGCGTCGCAAGACGTCAGGCTGGCACCGGCCGCGCTGAGCAGATCGATAGCCTCGTTTGCTTTCTTGGGCGGAACGGTCGCGTCGAGCGTTCCGCTCGCAACGAAGGTCGGTAAACCCTTAAGCGGCTGATCGGTGCGTGCAAATCCGGATGGATGTGGTACGAAGCCGGCGAGAAGAGCAAGCCCATCAACCAACATCCGATGCTCGAAGGCGAATGCGGCGGCCGTAGCTGCGCCCTGGCTGAAGCCGACGATGAGTAACGCGTGCGAGAGATGACCTTGTTCACGCAGTGCCTCAACCAGCGCTGCCACGTGCATGGTTGAGGCATTGAAATCCTCGAGGAGAGGCCAGGTGCGGCCAGCCAGCTGGGTGTGCCATGAGTTGCCGCCAGGGGACACGACGAATGGCGCGCGCGGTGAAACGACGAGAAGAGGGCCAGGCAGCGCGGACCGAAAAACAGCCATCGCGTTCTCGTCTCCACCCAAACCATGCAAGAGGATCGCGAGCCCTGCAGCTGGTTGCGATGTGACGGGCCATACTCGGCATGTCAGGCCGGCCAGACGCTCGATGCGGGAGGCCTCACTCATCGTAGCCGGCTCGCGTCACAATGAATCGGATAAGCCACAACACCCCGGCGACCGCCACCATGGCGAGCAGTCCGCCGGCCAGACACAATGCGCCCACACCTGCCGCAGGGAGCCCGTAGACCGCCGCTATGAGGAGCACGGCAAGGACGACGATCAAGACCAGCCCGATTCGCACCATGCGCGAACGGGTCTGAGCTGAATGCTGACGAATGTCGATCTCGGGCTGCGCGGGCATGGAAGAGCCACCTGTTTACCCAGAGGGGGTCACGCCTCGGGGGTTGACCATGGAGAAGGCCGACTGGCGCGGTCGATGCTCGCCGCCAATCGGGCACGGGCGCCAGCAGCGCGGACGAAGACTCCTTCGCGAGCGCGACTCACCACCGCCCAGGGGCAGAGGCGACGATTGACCAAGCTGGGACGGAATGAAAGCAATGAGATGGGCGTCGTAAGAGTCCCCGCTCCCTCATGTTGGAACGGGCAGTCTATCGCGGGGGTTAGTGTGCGTCAAGTCGGGCGCTGGAGGTGCCGATTCGGGTGGGCGATGGTGAGCCTCGCAAGGATGCCGCAATAGTTGATGCCCAAACGTGTGGTGCGCCTTGACCCAGGCGCGGCGGGCAGATATCATCCCTCGGACGAGGTGAGGTAGATGACACGCGAGGCAGAGAGCTTACGTGAAGCCATGCGCCGATGGACGAGCGGCATATGCATCGTGGCGGCGGAGGTCGCAGACGCGCGGCGCGGGATGACGGTCAGTTCGCTCACCTCCGTTTCGCTCGAACCGCCCTTGATACTTGTGGTGCTTAACGGAGACAGTGACACGGCCCGATGGGTCGAGCGGGCACGCCTCTTCGGTGTGTCGATCCTCGCGGCGGAGCAAAAGGAGATCGCGGTTACCTTCGCTGAAGCCGATGCAGAACGACGACGGTTTGAGGTGGGGGTTTGGCACCGAGGTCGGCTGGGTGTGCCGCTTTTGGAGGGCTCATTGGCCGCAATGGAGGTGCGCGTCGTGCAAACCGTCGCGGCCGGGACGCACCGGATTGTCGTGGGGCATGTTGAGGAGGTGGGCGAGTTGCGCGTGGGGCCTCCGCTTGTATACTTCGATCGGGCTTATGCCTCGCCGAAGGGGCTTGGGGGAGACCCCTCATAGCGGGAACGGAACGGTGAGCTTGGGAGGAGTCCATGCCGTTGGACGTGGCGGACCGACGCACCCTGCTCAGGCTCGCGCGCCACGCAATTGAGCGGAGCACGTCGGGCAGGCCGGAGGCGCCCCGCGAATCGACCGCTTTCTCGGACGCATTGCGCGAGAAGGGGGCGTGCTTCGTGACTCTGACGATTGACGGCGCGCTGCGAGGTTGTATCGGCTCGCTTGAGGCCACCCGAGCGCTGGCTCTGGACGTCGAGGAACATGCGGTGGATGCCGCCGTCAATGACTATCGCTTTCCTCCCGTAACCCCCGAAGAAGTGGCCCGCCTGCATATCGAGCTCTCGGTGCTCAGCGCGCCGGTCCCGCTGGATTATTGCTACGGCGACGATTTGCTGCGGAAGCTCCGCCCGGGAATCGACGGGGTCATACTCGAAAGCGGGCAGCGGCGGGCAACGTTCCTGCCGCAGGTGTGGGAGAAAGTGCCGAGCACCGTGGATTTCTTGGGATTGCTGTGCGAGAAGTTGGGCACGCGGGCGGATGCCTGGAAGCGTGGCGGGTTGCGCGTGTCCACATATTGCGTGGAGAGCTTCGAAGAAGAGCCGCCTGGGCGGCAGTAAATCTGCCAGGCTTGAGCGTGCGAAGGCCTCCGATGGAGGCCTTCGCTGCTTGCTCGGGAACGCGATGGAAAGACGCGCAGACAGACTCAGATGACGAACTTGCCGTCCTTGTACATGAGCTGGCCATCGACTGTGATCTGGCCTCCATTTCGCAGGTCGCAAATCATGTCCCAATGGATGGCCGAGTCGTTCTTGCTGCCTGTTTCTGGGTAGCCCGAACCCATGGCCATGTGGAAGCTGCCGCCGATCTTCTCGTCGAACAGAATTTCGCGCGTGAAGCGGGTGATGCCTTCATTCGTGCCGATGGCGAATTCGCCCACGTAGCGCGCCCCGGCATCGGTGTCCAGCGTCTTCACCAGGTAGTCTTCGCCCTTGTCGGCCTGTGCCTTGACCACTTTCCCCTTCTCGAACCACAAGCGTACGCCCTGGACTTCGCGCGAGTAGTAGATCGCCGGATAGGTGAAGCTCACCATTCCCTCGACACTATCCTCTACCGGGCCGGTGAACACTTCCCCATCCGGCATGTTCATATGGCCGTCGCAGTTTTCGAAAGTGCGGCCCGCGACGCTCAGGCGAAGATCGGTGCCCGGGGCAGTGAGGTGAACGCGCTGCTTACCCTTGAGCCATTGGATGATGCGGTCCTGTTGCAGCGAGACCTTCTTCCAATAGCCGATGGGATCGTTCTCATCCGGCATGCACGCCCGATAGACAAAGTCTTCGAATTCCGTGGTGCTCATTTCGGCGTTTTGGGCATGGCCGTGGGTCGGGAAGAGAGCCACGGTCCAACGCAAGCTGCCGGCCGCTGTGCGTTGCATGAGCGTGCGCATCAGTGGGCCTTCCGCCTTGCGGCGCATCACGATCTTGTCCGGATCGAATGATGAGAGGGCCTTTGTATTCTGGTCGCAAATGACTCGGATGCGGGCGTCGAAGGTTTCCATGGCGTGCGTGATCGCAGGCGGGATGAACTCGATTTGCTCGCGGCTGCCAAATTGATAGAGCAACTGCTCGAACTCGGGGACGATGGCATAGAAGTAGGGAAGGCCGCCGGCCTTGAGAACTTCGCGATACAAGGCGGTAACGAAAGGCACCGCGGCGGTGGGCGCGTGCAGGAGGATCTTCTCCCCCGGTCGCACGCCAATCGAGTAGTTGACCAGCAAATCGGCAAGCTTGTCCATGCGTTGATCGGCCATGGCTATACCTTTCGGAAGGAACGGTCTTTGGGTCGCCCGACGCGTGGGCGTGAAGGCGTATAGATGGACGGCCATTTCGGCCAAACAAATTCTACTCGAAACGACAGCGCAGGCGCGCTTGGGGAAATAAGCCGTGGGCGCCCAAGCGGCGCCCACGAGGACCTCACGAGGTCGCGGCCGTTCTACGGAACGAGGGCGCCCACGGGAGCGGCTGCTTGCAGCGCCGCCACTTGCGCCTGGCGAGCCAGATCGGTGGCGGCGGCCAGGATGCGCAGCGCCTCCTCGGGATTATGGAAGCCCATGCTGTTCTCGGCCGCGACGAAATCCCATCGAAGTTGAGCCTCGCGATGCAGGCGCCGCGCTTCCTCCAGGCGTGGCGCGTCCGCCGGGGGCAAGGCGGCAGACGCATGAATGGCCTGGATGGCCGCGACGAGTGCATCCTCGGCGGCGTCCATGGTGGCGCGTACCTGGGCCTGGATGGCGGCGACCCGTGCTGTAGCGTACTCGACGTCCGGGTGGCACGCACCGCACGCTGCCGAAGCGTTGAGCAGTGGGCTGCGGACATTGTGGGTGGAGTACTTGGCCGCACTGTCGCGGGTGTAGGGCATGTGACAATCGGCGCACGCCACGCCCGCAGCAAAGTGGGTGCTGCCGGCGGTGAACATCTCGAATTCTGGGTGTTGGATCTTGATCATCGGCGCGTCCGAGTCGGCGTGCGTCCAGTCGGAGAATTCGATCCCCTCGTAGTAGGCGGCGATATTCTCGATGCGCGTTCCACCGGCCCACGGGAAAACGAGCAACTTGCCGTCGCCCTGGAAGTAGTATTCCACGTGGCAGTTGCCGCACACGACGGTCCGCATCTCCTGGCGGGTGAACGTGCGCCAGTCCTTCCCCTGGGCCTCGAGGGAGGCCTCGAGGGCAGGATTGGTGACGATCAGCTTCATCGTGTTTGCTTCGTGGCAGTTGGCGCAGCCGATGGGACTAGTGATTCGTTCCCCCAGCGTCGCGAAGGGTGTCGTATCGAACTCCGCCATGCCGAGTTCATTCCACAGGCGCGGGTTGTCGGAGCTCTTGCATGAATAGCAGGTGCCCGGCGTCTTCTCGTTGACCCGTTTGGTGGCGCGCACATCGGTCAGTGAATTGCCGTGACCGCGCTCCTCGTTGTAGTTCTTGCTGAAGCTGTAGCCGGCGAAGAGCTGGACCAGGCGGGCATCCGCCTCCAGCTTGGAGTACGGCTCCGACCCGCCATAGGCCGTGCGCGAGTTGTTGTCGGTCGTCTGACGATAGGTGGAGTATTCGTTGGGGAAGTTGATCCCCCACTGGGCTGAATCCGGTTCCTGCGCGGCCACCGTGACAAGTGGCGCCACCCCCCGGACGGGCGGCGGCTGGTTGCGCACGTAAAGCAGCGTTCCAATCAAGGCGCCTGCCAGGACGAGAATGATGGCGACGAGGACAATGGTGGTGATGGGCCACTTCTTCATGGATGGCCTCCCGGGTTGAACCGGTGCGGTTAGTGGGTCTTGTCTTGGTCGGGCCGAGGCGAGATGCCGCGCGAACCGTGGGCAGCCTGGCGGTGACAGTCGAAGCAGGCGCGCGCGGAGTCCATTTGCCCGTCCGCGATCGATGAGACGGCCTCGCCGTGGCAGCGAATGCAGTTGGCTTGCACCACGCGCCGTGATCGTTCCTTAGCGCGAATGGCCTCGGGGATATGCCCGAGGGTGAACGCGCTGACGTGATTGAACCCGTTGATGCCCTTCACAACGTACTTAGGGATGAAATCATGAGGTGTGTGGCAGTCGTTACAAGTGGCCCAGGCGCGATGCCCGGCATGAAACCAGTTTTCGTAAACAGCATCCATAACGTGGCAGTTGTTGCAGGTGGTCGGGTCGTCGCCGAGATAAGCCGTGAAGTCGGTGGCTACCGCGCCGACGCCGAGGGCGACGAGCAAGGCAACCAAGCCGATCGCGAGAGGAAGTTTCATGCCGGACCTTTGGGTGGATGCCCTGGATGTTTGGCTTCCGGCGCAGGCCCAGCGCATTGCGGGCCTGTCGATCGCAGCGCGTCGGATTATAGCGGGTGCGAGGTCGAGCCGCAACTCAAATGAGCTAATCGAATCAGGGGAAGTGAGTCCCGCAAGTCGTTCTCTCAGGAGGCAAACGGAGAAGGCCGGGCATCCTGGAAGTTCAGTCGGGTGGTTCGGTCGCCTCGAGTGCATGCAGTGCTGCGGGGGTTGTTAAGAGCAGCAGCAGGGGCATGACGACCGCATTGCC
>DATEAT010000010.1:0-13484 GCA_035288225.1 Anaerolineales bacterium
AGGGACCCATGGCTGCCGATGACCCCATGACAATTGACGAGCGCCGGAAGTATCTGTACGGGATGCCGCAGCGGTACCGGGACGCCACCCGAAGGGAGAGGGCCAAATTGCTGGACGAGATGGCAGCGGTGACGAGCATGCGTCGCAAGAGCCTGACCCTGCCGATCCTGGGTAACCTGGAGAGGAAACCGCGGCGGAAGGTACGTGGCGGCAGCCACTCCAGGGAGGTGGAGCACGCTCTGCAAGTGATTGCCGAGAGCCTCGACTATTTGTGTGCCGAGCGCCTCCAGCCCAACCTGGTGTGGAGGGCCTCCCACCGGGTCCGGCATGGCGAACTGCAGGCTTGCCCAGAGACCCTGGAGCAGCAGGGAAGGATCAGCGTGTCCAGCGTGCGGCGGAGCCTCCAGCGCTTGGCCCCGGACCAGCCCCGCCTGCCCCGCCCCCTCCAGTTCCTGGCTGAACCTGGTGGAACATCGGTTTCGCGAGTTGACCGACAAACGTCTCCGCCGAGGGTCATTCGCGAGTGTGCCCGTCTTGATTGCGGCGATCCGCGACGACCTAGACCATCCCAACCCAAAACCTCAGATCTTTGTGTGGAGCGCCTCCGTCGAGCGCATCTTGGCCACGATCGCCACATGCCAAGAAGCGTATGACCCACTCCACTCGCGCGTGCCGTCTAAGGCTCGAGCACCAGGCGGTTGACGGCAAGGGCTGTCACCTCCGCCCGGGTCCACGGCAGCGGAAAGTACTGGATCGTGCGCCAGGGGTCCGCCATGTCGATGTAGTTGACATGGTAGGCGTGGCCCGACTGGCCGGTGGTGTGCACGGCCAGCGTGCGGTCAAAGTCCGCCAGATCGACGATCATGCGCTGCGAGGGGCCCCAATTCACGGCGTAACCGAGCACCGGGTCCCAGCTGGTGGCATTGACGATGGACGAGCCGCCGGCCGTGGCGAACGGCCCGCGATTGAAAAGCGCCTCGATGGGCGCGACCCCCGAACGGCCGAGCGATTCGTTCTTGAAGGTGGTCGTGTGCAGCGCACCCCAGGTCCAGCGGGCAGGATCCTTCCCCAGCTGCGCCTCCACCTCGGTCACCGCCTCGGCCAATGCAGTCTTGAAGATGTCGTCGCGCGTCTCGAGGGTCGAAGTGCGCAGGTCGTCCCACCAGGCATTGGCCGGGTCCTGCACTAGCTGGCGCACGACGGTGAAGGCCTGCGAGCTGCCGGGGATCCAGTTGGGCGGCAGCTCATCGGCGAAGGTGTCGAGCAGCAGGTGGCGCCAGAAGGCGTTGAAGAGCGCGGCCGGCGCGGAGTCGAGGCGGTTCTGGTAATCCCAGCCCACGAGCAATCGCGTCGTCTCAGACACATGGCTCTCTTCTATATCGAACTCGAGCTTTTCGATGAGCGGCACCAGCACCGGCCCCATCGCGTTGTAGTCGTCGCCGTGGATGCGCTGGATGTCTTCGGCCGAGACCTTGGGCGTGGCCGCGAGCAGATCGACAATGCGCCGGGCGCGGTAGCCGTAGTCCCAGTCGGTGGTGATGAGGTAGGGATAGCCCGCGCCGACCACGGCGTTATTGGCGGTGGCGATGAACCCCTGCGGCGGATTGAAGAGCGAGGGCAGCTCCTCGAAGGGGATGTAGCCCTGCCATTCGAACTCATCCGTCCAGCCCGGGACGGGCAAGCGCCCGTCGCCAGCGGCGCGCACGGGAATGCGCCCCGGCGTCTGGTAGCCAATGTTGCCGGCGCGGTCAGCATAGACGAAGTTCTGTGAGGGGACATCCCAGTCGCGCAGCGCGGCGCGAAACTCGTCCCAGTTGTGAGCCTGGTTGAGGCGCAACTCGGAGCGGACGATCGAGGTCGGGTCGAGCGCCGTCCAGCGCAAGGCAACCGCGTATTGTTCGCCTGTGGCGCCGGCCTGTGCAGCGGCGAGTCCTGCGTAAGCGTCATCCACATCGGAGAGAATTGGCCCGTGGCGGGTGGTGCGCACGGTGAGTAACACGGGCTCGCTGCCGGCAACCTGGATCGTCTCCTCGACGATCGTCATATCCACCCACTGCCCGTTGACCTCATACTGATCCGGGTTCTGGGGGTTCAGGCGTTCGAGATACAGATCCTGCACGTCGGGCCCGACGTTGGTGACGCCCCAGGCGATGTCTTGGTTATGGCCGACGATCACGCCGGGCAGACCGGCGAAGGAGTAACCCACCACCTCCAGCGGGCAGGCCGCGCCCACCGGCTCGCAGTGCAACCCGTTCTCGTACCAGATGGAAGGGATGCGCAGGCCGAGGTGCATGTCGTCGGCGAGGAGTGGGGCGCCGCTCGTGGTGCGGCTGCCCGACACCACCCAGTTGTTCGAGCCGATGCCCTCCAGGCCGCCGCCCAAAAGCGTGTAGAGCGTCTGCAGGCGCGCGCCGACGCGCGAGAGCGCGGGCAGCGCGGCCTCGAGTTCGGCCGCAAAGGCATACCCGCCGTGGCGCGCGGCATACGGGCCGGCCACGATGATCGGGTTCTCGGCGGGATAGGCCGGGAAGAGTTCCGCCAGTCGCTGGGGGCCGAGCTTGCGCAGGAGCACCGCGCGCTCGAGCTCAAGTTTCATGTTGCCGCCCAGATCCCAGGCCATAGCCTTGGCCCAGGTCAACGAATGCATCGGGGTCCAGGGCTCGGGTGTGTAGCCGGGGGTGAGCAGTCCGAGCACCGCATATTCGAGTGACAGGCTCGGTCCGCGACGCTCCGCGAGATAGGCATTGACCCCCTCGGCGTAGGCCTCCAGTGCGGCGCGGGCCCCGGGGTCGAGCGCGGCCAGTTCCTGTTCCACCACGCGTGCCCAACCCATCGTACGCAGGAACTTGTCGGTTTCGAGCTGGCTCTCGCCAAACATCTCGGACAGGCGTCCGCTCCCGATATGGCGCCAGAAGTCCATCTGCCAAAAGCGGTCCTGGGCATGCACATAGCCCTGGGCGAAGAACACGTCGTGCGTGTCCGTGGCGTAGATTTGCGGTACGCCCTGCGCGTCACGCAGGACTTCCACCGATGAGTGCAATCCGGGAACCTTGATTGTGCCGCGGGTGCGGGGGAAGGACGCGCGAACGAGGAGGATACCAGCCACGAGGAGGATGAGCAGGAGCGCAATGAGAGACCCGACCGCGATGAGCCCGCGGCGGATGACGCGGTGTGCCATGAACCCTCCCTCCAGGGGGTGAACGGCCTCCCGTGATGTGGGCTCACTTGTAGCACGGGAGTTGGTCAAGGTCAAATCGCAGATCATATAGAGGAGGGCACAGCATGCCTTACGCGTGACCGCGCACGCGCGAGCAGGGCATGCATTCCGCGTTGGGCACACGCTGCCGGTGTGGGTGCGACGAGTCGCTTGCAGGTGTGGCGCATGTGCGTGGAAATGCCGCGCCAGGTGCTGGCCCGAGTCGCTCCTCATCAACCCAATCGAGCGATCGTAGGTGGCCGGAGCGCAGCGCAGCAAGGCAAAATGGCAAAAAGACATACGCCGCAATCGCGAAAAACAGCATCTGTGGGATATAATTGGCCTTATGCCCGATATCAAGGACAACGGCGGCGCGATGGACATCGGCACGGTCCATAGCGTCGACATCGACCAGCAGGTGCGCAGCGCGTACCTGGACTACGCTATGAGCGTGATCGTCGCCCGCGCCCTGCCCGACGCGCGCGACGGGCTCAAGCCGGTGCACCGGCGCATCCTGTATGCCATGCACGACATGGGCATGCGCGCCGGCAGCGGCTACAAGAAGTCCGCGCGCATCGTGGGCGAGGTGCTGGGCAAGTACCATCCACACGGCGACATGGCGGTCTACGACGCGATGGCGCGCATGGCGCAGGATTTCTCGATGCGTTACCCGCTGGTCGACGGCCAGGGCAACTTCGGCTCGATCGACGGTGATGCGCCGGCGGCCATGCGCTATACCGAAGCCCGCCTGCACCGCCTGGCCGAAGAGATGCTGGTCGACATCGACAAGGATACGGTCGATTTCGCCGACAACTTCGACAGCACGTTGCGCGAGCCGACCGTGCTGCCGGCCCGCCTGCCGAACCTGCTCCTCAACGGCTCGTCCGGGATCGCCGTGGGCATGGCCACCAACATCCCGCCCCACAACCTGGGCGAGCTGGTGGCGGCCATCAACTACCTGATCGAGCACTACGAAACGCAAGACGAGGTCACGGTCGAGGACCTGATTGCCCACCTGCACGGTCCGGACTTCCCCACGGGCGGGACGATCATTGGGCGGGAAGGCATCCTCTCCGCCTACGCCACCGGGCGCGGGCGCGTCGTGGTGCGGGGTGTGGCGCGCATTGAGGAGATGAGCGGCGGTCGCTTCCGCATCATCATCTCCGAGATCCCCTACCAGGTCAACAAGACGGCGCTGATCGAGCGCATTGCGGAACTGGCGCGCGACGGGCGGCTCGAGTCGATCGCCGACCTGCGCGACGAATCCGACCGGCGCGGGATGAGCATCGTGATCGAGCTCAAGCGCGGCGGGCCGCCGCGCCAGGTCTTGAACCAGCTCTACAAATACACTCCGCTGCAGTCCACCTTTGGCGTGCAAATGCTGGCCCTGGTGGAGGGCGAGCCGCGCTTGCTCTCGCTCAAGCGCGCGCTGCAGGCGTATCTCGAGCACCGCCAAGTGGTGATCACCCGCCGCTCGCAGTACGAGCTGGCGAAGGCACGCCAGCGGGCTCACATCCTGGAGGGGCTGCTCACCGCTCTCTCGCACCTGGACGCGGTGATCAAGACCATCCGCGAATCGAAAGATGTCGACAGCGCGCGGACGCGGCTGATGGAGGGCTTCACGCTGTCCGAGGCCCAGGCCCAGGCCATCCTCGATCTGCAGCTGCGGCGGCTGGCCGCACTCGAACGCCAGAAGATCGAGGACGAGCACAAAGAAACGCTGGCAACCATCGCCACCCTGGAAGACTTGCTGGCCCACCCGAAGAAGATCCTGGGCGTGATCCAAGCCGACCTGCAGGAAATTGTGCAGCGCTTTGGCGACGCGCGCCGCACGCGGGTGGCGCTGGATGCCACGGAAGAGCTGCGCGAAGAGGACCTGGTGCGCGACGAAGGCGTGCTGATCTCGATCACGCAGCGTGGTTACATCAAGCGCGTGCCGGCGCGCCTGTACCGCACCCAGGGCCGCGGCGGCAAGGGCGTCACCGGGTACGAGCTGCGCGAAGAGGATGAGGTGGCCTATCTCATCCCGGCCCGCTCGCTGGACACGATTCTGTTCTTCTCCGACCGCGGCAAGGTGTACTCCGAGAAGGCTCACCGTATTCCGGATGCGGACCGGGCCGACCGCGGCACGACGATTGCCAATCTGCTCTCGGTGACCCAGGGCGAGACGATCACCGCGGCGGTGGCCGTGGGCACCTTCTCGAGCGGCGAGTACTGCACGATGGCGACGCGCAACGGCAAGATCAAGCGCGTGGAGCTCTCGGAATTCGAGGCGGTTCGCCCCTCCGGGCTGGTGGCGATTACGCTGGAGGAGGGCGACGTGCTGGGCTGGGTGCGCGTGACGACCGGCTCACAGGAGATCATCCTGGTCACCGAGAAGGGCCAGGCGTTGCGCTACTCCGAGAAGCTGGTGCGCCCGATGGGCCGCCAGGCCACCGGGGTGAACGCCATCCGCCGCGCCAAAGACGACTTCGTCACCGCGATGGAAGTGGTGGACGAGGAGAGCGACCTCTTGGTGGCGACCTTCAAGGGCTACGGCAAGCGCACGCCGATCCGCGAGTACTCGCCGAAGGGGCGCGCCACCGGCGGTGTGGCCACCATTGCCCCGAAGACGCTGGATGTGACCGGGCGGATTGCCGCGGCGCGCATGGTGCGCGCGGACGATGACCTGACGATCATCACCGCCGGCGGGCAGGCGTTGCGCCTGAAGGTGAAGCAGGTACGGCGCGCCGGCCGGTCGACGATGGGCGTGCGCATGATGCAACTCAAAGAAGGCGACAGCATTGCCTCCGTAGCGCGCCTCTCGGCCGACCTGCAAGAAGAGGCCGATGGCGGCGAGGCGGCGGAGGCCGCCGCACCGCCTGCGCCGGAGGAGACGGAGGCGCCCCCCGACGCCGGCGGCTGAGCCCGCCGAGCGAGAGATTGCGACGCAGGCCGCGCGGCCTGCGTTTTGTTTTGCGGCGGATTCGCGCACGGCCTGGCATAGGATGAGGCAGCTCCAGTGCGTCACGATCTGCCGCGGAGGGGACTGGGATGACCGAAGTCAGAGAGCACTACATTGTGAATGACAAGGGGAAGAAGACCAGCGTCGTCTTGCCGCTGAGCCGCTATCGTCGGCTTCTCGAGGATCTTCATGATCTGGCTGTCGTTGCGAAGCGCCGTCGCGAGCGGCCGATTCCCATTGCAGAAATGAAACGTCGCCTCAAGCCGGATGGCTAGGTACACCGTTCTCCTCAAGCCGTCGGTCGGGAGAGGCCTGCATCCGCATCCCCACACCACGGCTCCAGTGGATGTGGGCTCGGGTCGAGAGTTCGTCTGCCCTCCCCCTTCCCTGCCCAAGCCGCCTGGCACCTGCGGTGACTGAGCGGCCACCTCTGGACAAGTCCGGACCGGCGCTTACTCCTCTCCAGGACCGGGCCTGATCTCCCTCAGGGTTCGTGACGTTGGCCATCTTACTGCGGCGGTATCCTGTGACCCAGGAGAGCGTCGCATCGCCGTCGCGAAGCATGGTATAATATGTGTAACGATAATAATCAATAGGGATCATTAGCGTGACAGGAAATGTGACAGAATTGCTCTCCGAGCGGCTTGGCTCGCAGGCTAGGCGATTTCTAACGGCAGTTGCCGGCCAAGACCGCCGCCTCTTTCGAGTTGAGCAGGCCTTTGATTTCTGGCCCTCGAGGCCACTGGCCCGGCAAGCCCTCAGCCGCCTGGCGCGAGCGGGCTGGCTGGAGAGGGTTGAGCGAGGGCTGTATATGGTTATCCCACTGGAGGCCGGTCCGGAGGGTCGCTGGAGCGAGGATCCCAAGATCATCGCCGCGCATCTCGCGCCGCACGGCGCGGTGGCCTACTGGACTGCGCTGCATCATTGGGGAATGACCGAGCAGATCCCACGCCTGCTCATTGTTCAATCCCGCACCCGGCGCCATGCCTCACGGGCGACGCGGCTGGGTGTTGACTATCGCTTCGTCCTGGTGGCGCAGCGCAAGTTCTTCGGGGTCATCCGCCAATGGAGCGGCGGCGCCGCATTTCGCATCACCGACTCCGAGAAGACGGTGATCGATGCGCTCGATCGCCCAGATCTATGCGGGGGCATGCCGCTTGTCGTCGACGCGCTGACCCGTCTGGCCGATCTCGACTGGGATCGCCTCGACCGGTACCTGATGCGGTTCGATTCCGGGGCGGTGTACAAGCGCATCGGATACCTGAGTGAGATGCTGGCGATGGATATACCCCAGGCCTCGCGTCGCCAAGAGGCCTGGCGGCGCCGGTGCTCACAGGGGGTGGCGCTGCTCGACCCGCGCGGACCGCGCCGAGGGGCCATCGTCAGTCGCTGGAGCGTGCGTGTCAATATGTCCGGCCTGGGAGGCACGCGGTGATCGCTGAAGCCGAGATCCGTCTCCTCAAGCCAGGTGGCTAGCTACGCTGTTCTCCTCAAGCCGTCTGTCGAGAAAGACCTCCGTCCCATCCCCGCAGCACAACTCCGCCGGATGTGGGCTCGCATCGGAAGTCTGTCGGCACATCCCATTCCCCGCCAATCCATCAAGCTGACGGACGGCGAGAGCCTGTACCCGGTGCACGCCGGTGACCACAAGACCATCTAGCGCATTGACCGCGACAGAAAGCTTGTGGTCATGCACCACGTTCGGCACCGCGTCCACGCGTACCGCCAGCGGAAGTAGCGTCTGGCCCTGTCCCGGCGCGCCCTGTTTCCATAATGGACTCCGATAACCAAGCGCGCCGGTCTCTCCCGTACGCACCTCTCAACCTCGGCCCAGACAGTCACCCGCAAGTCCCCCGTTTGCCGTGCGTCCTGACCGAACCACCGATCGCGACAGATCCTCACTCGACCGGGTTGGGTTAACCCCGCCCGTTGTCTCGCACAAGATCTCAAGGTCCAACGCCCAAACCCAAGAAGTGTGAATCGCCTGCCGGGAGACAAGTGAACACTGGCCCCGACAGCGCTGGGCGATTCCCCGATCCTCCTAGGATCTTGAGCGAGCCACCTCAACCTAGTTGACAAACGCCGGGGCCAAGTTTACAATGTCTAACGGGATAGTTTACAAATCCGGAGGACATGTTGCCAAACACTCGAAGAAGGCCGGAGGATATCCGCGCCTATTTGTTGGAAGGAATCGACGACAACCCGAGTGGCATCGTGACCGAGACCGCGGCGGAGTTCGGCATCACCCGTCAGGGTGTGCTGCGCCATGTTCGCCAGCTTGTGGCGGAGGGCCGCATTGCGGTCCAGGGCAAGACCCGCGATAGGCGCTATCGAGTTATTCCCACGGCGGAAGTCCGCATTCCATTAGGCGTCTCGGCTGACCTCCAGGAAGACCTCGTCTGGCGTCAAGACCTTCGCCCGGCGCTTGAGGGTGTGCGAAGCAACGTCCTGGCTGTGTGTCAATACGGCTTGACGGAGATGCTGCGCAACGTGGTTGACCACTCCCAGGCCACGCACTGCGTGGTGTCTTTGGACTATTCCCCGCATCGAATTCGCATGCAGGTGGGCGACAATGGTGTCGGCATCTTCGCCAAGATCCAGAAGGCGTTCGACCTGCCCGATCCGCAGGATGCGATCCTGGAGCTGGCCAAGGGCAAACTCACCACCGACCCGCAGCGTCACACCGGGGAGGGGATCTTTTTCGCCTCGCGCATGTTCGACCGCTTCTCGATACTTTCGGGTCGGTTGTATTTTGCTCACCTGGAGCAGGAGGATGACTGGCTTCTTGAGGAGCAAGCGCCCGCGGAGGGGACGCTTGTTTCCATGATCATTGGCCCGTCCTCCGATCGAACCCCCAAGGACGTATTCGACCGGTTCGCCTCGCAGGATGGGGACTACGGTTTCTCAAAGACACACGTTCCGGTTGTCCTCGCTCGCTACGGCGATGAGAACCTGGTCTCGCGCTCCCAGGCCAAGAGGCTGCTGGCTCGGTTCGATCGCTTCCAGGAGATCGTCCTGGATTTCAAGGGCGTCGCGACGGTCGGCCAAGCGTTTGCCGATGAGATCTTCAGGGTCTTTGCCCACGAGCATCCCCACGTACATCTCACTCCGGTCAACCTGAGCCAGGCCGTGGCGCAAATGGTGAATCGAGCCCGGGCCAACAGCCAGGGAGCGCAGAGACTGGCGCCCTGAGGGCGCTCGCGGTTCGGCTGAGGTGGAGCCCGCGAGGCCGCCGTTCTCCATTCCGCGTGTTGCGGCATGCACCGTCCGCGCTACAATCACCCCACGCGCAAAACCGCGCCCCGGGAGCTGTGCTCATGGTTGTCACCGAAACCAACCTGGCCTACCTGCCGGAACCCGACCCCACTTCCATCAGTGAGCATCTTGTGGCTCTGGCCAACACCGACGGCGGAGGCCTTGCGCTCGGCATGAATGAGCACGGCGCCCCGGGCCGATCGCTTGGTGCACAGGAGGCGGAAGACTTGTTGCGCCGCGCCGAGGCGATGTGCCGCCCGCCGGTCGCAACGCAGTGGGAGGAGCGCGAGCTGCACGGCCGGACGGCGGTCGTTGTTCGGGTTCCGCGCTCGAGCGAGCTGCACGCGCTCGAGGACGGGCGGGTGTTGGTACGCTCGGGCGCGCACAACCGGGCGCTGGGCGGAGAGGAAATCCGCCTCCTGGCCGCGACTAAGTCGGCGGGCGATTTCGAGGCCGAGGTCGTGGCCGGTGCGGCGTGGGAGGACTTCGAACCGCAAGTGATCGAGGGCTTTCTCGAGAGCCGTCAGAAGAGGCGCCGGGCCCTGGCGCGCGGCGAGGCGCACGAGGTCCTGGAGGAGATGGGCTACACCCGCGGCGGGGTGCCGACGGTCGCGGGGCTATTGCTCTTTGGCCGAGTGCCGCAAACGCACTTCCCCCAGGCCTCGCTGATCTTCGTGCGCTTCGATGCGCCGCAGGTCCACGCGGCGGCCGGCGAGGCGGGCTATGGCCGGCGGGAGGAGATCGGCGGCCCGCTGGCGCACCTCATTGAAGAAACGTGGCAGCTGCTCAACGACGAAATGCAGTCACGCGCGGTGATGCGCGGCCTAGTGCGCGAGGAGCGCAGCCAGTATCCGTTCTTTGCTGTGCGCGAAGCGCTGGTCAACGCCGTGTGTCATCGCGACTACCGCGTGCGCGGGCGGCGCATCGAGGTGCGCTTGCACCCCGACCGGTTGGAAGTCGTGAGCCCCGGCGGGCTGCCGGGTTTCATCACCCTCGACAACCTGGTGGAGGAGCACTACTCGCGCAACCCGCTTCTCGTGGCCGGCCTCTTCCAATGGGGCTTCGTCGAGGAGCTGGGCCTGGGCATCGACCGCATGATCGAGGAGATGGTGGCGGATGGGCGGCCGCCTCCGGCCTTCCAGGCCACGCCCTACTCCTTCAAGGTGACGCTGGCCGCGGCGCGCGAGCGACCGCCCGTGCCGGCCTGGGAGCGTGACCTCAACCAGCGCCAGGCGCGCGCCCTCAACTATGCGCGCGAACACGGGCGCATTGCCAACCGCGAGTACCGCGAGCTGTGTCCGGAGGTCAGCGCGGAGACCCTGCGCCTGGATCTGGTGGACCTGGTGCGCCACGGCCTCTTGCTCAAAGTGGGCGACAAGAAGGGGACGCACTACATCCTTAAGTGAAGGCCCGTGGACTTGATCGCGGCGATGCCGGGCCGGCCTGACAGTGCAGGCCGGAGGTGATCGCCGCGGCGGATCGCAGGAGCATGCCATGGTTTCGGCGGAAGCGGATCTGATTACGGACGTGGCCCGGCTGGTGGCCGCTGAGGACGCGAAGTCCTTCAAGATCGTGTTGGTGGGAAGCGCGCGCACGGCGGGCACCCTGATCGATCTCTTGATTCACGCGCACGGCTTCGCCAGGAGGGACATCACGCGGCTGGGCAACCTGGCCACCGACGAACAGAACGCCGCCCAGCTGCGCAAGCGCGCCCCGGTCGTTGTGTCCCCCGAGGGCATACTCGCCAATCGCGGAGGTACGTTCTATCCTCCGCCCGGAACCACTCAGGTGGTCATCATCCAGGCAGTGGAGGCGCCTGCCAAGATCAGGCGTCAGGACTGTGGCGATGGACCCTTGACGCTTACCTGGTCCTAGGGCCGCGGGATGTGAGGCGACGCAGACGAGAGGGAGGGCTGGGCTCGTTGGGTGTACTGGCGCCGGAGGTCGAGCGGAATGTTGCGCCGACCGGGCGACTCGCGTCGGGGCTGACCACGCGCGCATATGAGGCAGACGTGGTGTCACGCGGTGAACGGCTGGCCGCAGAAGCTATGTCCGCACGGCCGGCGGCGCTCGGGCGATTATCCCAAATGTAAGTTTGGGATAACTTGGGATATCTAGCCTGCCTCTGCCAACCCCTCTTCCAGCCATTTTAGGCTGTGAACTGGCGACTCAACCTCAATCAGGGAAGCCAGAGCGCGCTCGAATCGGGCGCGCTCGCCGCTTGTGGCGAACCAGTCAGTGCCGGGGGCGCTCTCAGGATTGGAGAGGCCGCGCTCGCTGAGCACACGTTCAACTTGGCGAGCTACGGCGGGCGCCGGGTCGACGATTTCGACCGCCTCGCCCAGGATACGTCGCATGGCGGGGACGACAAATGGGTAGTGAGTGCAGGCGATGACCAGCCGGTCGATGCCCGCCTCGCGCAGCGGGGCGAGAGCCGTCTCGAGGATGCGCGTCACGCGCGGGCCGTCAAGGTGGCCCTGCTCGATCTCGTCCACCAAGCCCGGACAGGTTTGGGTGATGACGCGCACGCCCTGCGCGAAGCGATCCACGACCGAAGCGAAGAGTTCACCCTGGAAGGTCGCCGGGGTGGCAATGACGCCGATCACCCGCGTGCGGCTGTGCTCGGCGGCCGGTTTGACCGCGGGTTCCATGCCGATGAAAGGCACCTGGGGGAAGCCGGCGCGCAATTCTTGGAGGGCGGCGGCCGAGGCGGTGTTGCAGGCGACGACAATGGCCTTGGCGCCGCGCCCGAGAAGAAAGCGGGTGAGGCCGACCGCAAAGCCTCGCACTTCTTCGAGAGGGCGCGCGCCGTAGGGCACGTGCCCCTGGTCGGCCAGGACCACCAGGTTTTCGTGCGGCAGCCGGCGGCGGATCTCGCGGTAGACCGAGAGCCCGCCCACGCCGGAATCGAAGAGGCCTATGGGGGCGTGGGACATGCGCGGATTATAGCCGAGCCTTCACCGGCCGCGGCAGGAGGCGACGAACGCCTCGAACAGGGCGCGCATGGCTGGCTCGTTCTGCATCTCTTCCGGGTGCCACTGCACGCCCAGGGCAAACGGGTGCCCGGGAAGCTCGAGGCCCTCGATCACGCCGTCGGGCGCGCGGGCGGTGATGCGTGCTGCGGGGGGAACCTCACGCGGCGCCTGATGGTGAAAGCTGTTAACGGCCACTTCGCGCGCCCCGAGGGCCTGCTCGAGGCGCGACCCCGGTTCAACCCGCAGGCCATGGGCAGGCAGGTTGCGGGGAGTCTCCTGCGGCAGGTCGTGGGTGAGCGCGCCGGGGAACTGCGTCCGCAGGTCGAGGTACAGCGTGCCGCCCAGAACCACGTTCATCACCTGCGCGCCGCGACAGATGCCCAGGATCGGCCGGCCTTCGTCCACGGCCCAGCGCACCAGGGTGAACTCGAGCACGTCGCGCTCCTCACTTGTCTCCTTGAGCGAGGGCAGGGGGCCCTCGACCCCCAACCTTTGCAGGCCGATATCGCCGCCGCCCGGGATGAGCACGCCGTCCAGGCGCTCGAAGAGGGCGCGCCACGAGGCCTGGCCGAGGCCGAGGGGCACGATGAGCGGGGCAGCCCCGGCGCCCTCGAGCGCCGCGAGATAGGCGCGCGAGACGCCCGTCAGGCGGGTGGGGCCGTTGGTGGAGCGCGAGGTGAGGCCGATGACCGGTCGCTTCATATAAAGAAAGTGGCGTAGCCTGCGGCTACGCCAAAAGGAATCGCTCGACTGGGAGATTGCATCCCGTAAGGGTCTAGGCGCCTTCGGACTTGCTGCGCAGGCGGGCGCGCTTGCCGCGCAGGTCGCGCAGGAAGTAGAGCTGGGCGCGGCGCACGCGCGCCTGACGCTGCACCGTGACCTTCTCAATGTTGGGCGAGCGCAGCGGGAAAGTGCGTTCGACGCCGATGCCGTGCGAGGCCAGGCGGCGCACGGTAAAGGAGGCCTGGTTGCCCCCGCGGCGCACGCGGATGATTGTGCCGCGGAACTCCTGCACGCGTTGCTTGTCGCCTTCCTTGATGCGCACTGAGACCGTCACCGAATCACCCGAGTTCAGCTCGGGGATATTTGGATTGACCGGGGCCTCAACGGACTT
>DATEAT010000011.1:0-20049 GCA_035288225.1 Anaerolineales bacterium
CTCACCCCCTGCCCCTTGTGCAAAAGCCCTGTGGGCCTCTCCGCCGCGAGGCCCACTTTGACAGGCCGGGGTGTGGCGGAGATGGGGTGAGGAAATAAAGGAGACGGGGGGACCGAAGGCCCCCCGTCTCCTTGAAGAAAACCTCGCCCCTCCCCCGAATTGACTCATTCACATCGACGCTCATTCTCGCCTGGGGAGGGGTTGGGGGCCTGCCCTCGTCACGAGGGTGGGGGTGAGGACCGGCCGCGCTTCTTCCGTGATCTCCCATGGGAAATAACAGAAGAGCCCGCCGGCGTGGTGCCGGCGGGCTCGTGCGTGCCATGCGCGGCCGCCCTAGCGGGAACTGGTCTCGATCAACCCGAAAGTCCCCTCGCGGCGCCGATACAGGACATTGACCTGGTTGGTGTGCAGGTTGAGGAAGACAAAGAAGCTGTCGTGCCCAAGCAGTTCCATCTGCTCGATGGCGTCTTCCTCCGACATGGGCACGAGCTCGAAGGCTTTGCGGCGCGCAATACGCGTTCCGCTCGCGGCACCTCGCTCGGCCCGTTCGGGCTCGGCGACGCGCGCGGCGCTGGTGCCGTCGCCGCGCCCGCGGTGGCGTTTGCCCTTGTACCGTTCCAGGCGCCGCTGCAATTTGTCGAGCGCCGCATCCACGGCGGCAAACATGTCGTCCGAGCGTTCTT
Organism: Anaerolineales bacterium; assembly: GCA_035288225.1. GTDB lineage: Bacteria > Chloroflexota > Anaerolineae > Anaerolineales > RBG-16-64-43 > RBG-16-64-43. Next base: position 684 of record DATEAT010000011.1, read on the forward strand.
CCGCGCGCAGCAGAACGTTTGGCCCGCGCACGGTAATTTGCGCCACCTGGCGGTCGGCCGCACTGCGCGCACTCTTCTCGTGCAGCAGCTCCACCCGCGCTTCATCCAGCGCGTCCAGGTAGCGCTCGAGCCGCGCCACCTTCTTGCGCACGTACTCGTCGAGGCTTGCCGTCACCTCCATGTCGTGGCCTTGGATTTCAACCTGCAGCGTCATGCTCACCTCCGGTTGTGGGCGATGGCCGGCAGCGCTCGGCCGGTCGGCAACGCGCAGCCCGGTCACGGCGCGCAGGGCGATGCGGCTCGGGCAACCGTGATCGCGAACACCGCCCGGGCGCCGGCTTCGTGCAGCGCGCGTGCGCCGGCCTCCAGCGTCGCCCCCGTGGTGCACACATCATCCAGCAGCAGAATCCTCTGGCGGCTCACCTCCTGGGCGCGAAATGCGCCGGCCACATTCACATGGCGTTCGGTGAGCGAGAGACCGACCTGCGAGGCGGTCTCCCGGGACCGTTTCAACAGGTTCTCGCGAACGGGCAGCCCGATCCGTTCGCCGAAGGCATGCGCAACGAGTGCCGCCTGATTATATCCACGCTCACCCAGCCTCTTCGCACTGAGCGGCACCGGAACGAGCACGTCCACCCGCCATTCCAACCCGCCCCACAATCGGAGCAGCACCTCGGCCATGGCTTGCGCCAGCCCCAGGTCGCGTCGGTATTTGAGCGCATGCAGCGCATCGCGAATGGGCCCGTCGAACAGGGCCGCTGAGCGCACCGCCTTCAGGCCGGCTTCGTGAATGCAAGTGTGGCCGCCCCCGGCCGCAGCGCCCCGCAGCGGGGTGCCGCAGCGCGCGCACAGCGGATTACTCAGCCAGGCGATGCGCTCCTCGCAGGCCGCGCAGATACGGGCCCCCCATCGCCCGCACGAGACGCAACGCGGGGGGAAAACAAAATCCAGCCCCACCCAGAGCCATCGGCGGAGCTGGAACGGTGCTGGCTTTCGATTGTTGGAGGCACGGCGGCCTCCGGCGTTCCCCTTCATCCCCCCCCGAGGATCGCCCCCAGTTGCGACTGCATGAGAATCATCGCGGCCGGCCCGAGCAACACGATCATAATGGCCGGGAAGATCAGAAACACCAGCGGCAGCATCATCTTGACCGGCGCTTTGCGCGCCTGTTCTTCAGCGGACTGGCGGCGCCGGACGCGCATCTGATCGGCCTGGATGCGCAGCACGCGGCCCATGCTCACGCCCAGCTGCTCCGATTGGATCACCGCCGCCACAAAGCTGGTCATCTCGGCAATGCCGAGGCGCTCCGCCATGTCGCGCAGCGCCTCGCGCCGCAGCTTGCCCAGGCGGATTTCCTGCAGCACGCGCCCGAAGGCCAGCGCCAGCTGGTTCTCCCACTCCTCGTTGACCTTGCCCATCGCCGCATCGAAGCCCAGCCCGGCTTCCACGCAAATAGTCAGCAGGTCCAGCGCATCGGGCATGGCCTTGCGCACGTTATCCTGGCGGCGGCGGATTCGGCTCTCAAGCCATAGGCGTGGGAAGTAGTAGCCCAGCACCGTGAACACGCCTACCAAGAGCAGCGCCAAGAACCATTTGGGCGCGCCCGGCCCGACCACGAACAGCAGCAAGGTGAGCCCGCCGAAGAGCGCCGAGGCCACGATCTGCAGTGCCCAGAAGACCGTCGGGTCCAGCCCGGCTGGGTTGCCGGCCATCTCCAACCGCGTGTGGATGAGAACCAGGTTGGCCTTGGGGGTGAACTTCATGACGAGCTGGCCGATGCCGCGCAGCGCCGGAAGCATCACCCGCTCCTGGAAGGGTTGCTCCAGCTCGATCTCTTCCAACGAGATCGGCTTATCGCGCCCGGCGTATTCCGCCAGGCGCGTCTCGAGTGGATCCCCCGAGGCTGGCAGGCGCATGCCGGCGTACACCAGCGCGCCTGCAATCAACACCAGCGAACCGAGCACGATGGCGGTCAGCATAAGTTACACCTCGATCGAAGCGATCTTCTGCACGGCGAAGAAGCCCAGGAAGATCATCAACAGCCCGGTGATCACCATCGGGATGCCGCAAATGCGCGTGGCCGGGTTGAAGAACTGCATGATGTAGGTGCGGTTGACGAAATACAGGAACAGCGCCAGCACGAAAGGCACCATCCCGATCATGTAGCCGGTGATGCGCTGCTGTGCGGTGAGAACGCGAATCTCGCCCTTGATGCGGATGCGCTCGCGAATGGTGAAGGAGATGGTGTCCAGGATTTCGGCCAGGTTGCCGCCGACCTCGCGCTGGATGTTCATGGCGGTCACCATCAGCTTGAGGTCGGCCGACGCCACACGGCGCAGCAGGTTGTCCAGCGCCACCTCGAGCGAGATGCCCAGTTGTATCTCCTGCACCACCCGCCGCATCTCCAGCGAGATGGGCGCGGGCATCTCTTTGGAGACGGCCTCCAGCGCCTGCATGATCGAATAGCCGGCGCGCAGGCTGTTGACCGTCAGGTTGACCATGTCCGGCAGTTGAGCTTCGAAGGAGTGCAAGCGGGCCGATTGGCGGCTGCGCACGTAGAAGATGGGGATGAACAAGCCGCCGATTCCCGCCACGAAGGAGAAGGCCAGCGCCCGGGCAAGAATCCCGCCCACAATCCCCACGCCGACGCCGGAGATGATGATGGCCGCGATGTACTCGGCCGGGCGCAGCTTGAGGTCGGCGCGGGCCAGGTCGCGCGCCATATTGCCGAACAAGCGCGAACCCGAGAAGCGCGCTTCGAGGATGTCGGCGATCGGGCTGGCCCGCTGGCCGGCCATCATCTCGTCGCCCGTCACGACCACCGCCTGGGCGGAGGTGACGTCGCCCAGGCGCTCCTCGACCACCGTCTTGCGGCCACCTGCCAGCATTCCGACCGCCATCATCACCACGGCAGCGGCAGCGAGTATTCCGGCCAGCACTCCGGCGTTCATGCGGTTCCCCTTGCGCGCGAGGTTAGTAGCGTAACTTTTCGCCGATGCCGAAGATCGAGGGCGACAGGCGAATGTTGGAGGCCTCGATGCGGTCCATGAATTTTGGCCGCAGCCCGGTCGGGCGCAGGCGGCCGATAATGCGGCCGCCCTCGAAGCCGGTATGTTCAAACTGGAACAGATCGGTCATGGTGATCACCTCGCCTTCCATGCCGGCGATTTCGGTGATGTTGACAATGCGCCGTGTGCCGTCGCGCAGGCGCTCCTGGTGGACAATGACGTTGATGGCCGAGGCCACCTGCTCGCGGATGGCGCGGGAAGGAAGCTCCATCCCGGCCATCAGCACCATCGTCTCCAGACGCGAGAGAGTATCGCGCGGGCTGTTCGAGTGCAGGGTGGTCATCGAGCCGTCGTGGCCGGTGTTCATCGCCTGCAGCATGTCGAGCGCGGCGTCGTCGCGCACCTCGCCCACGATGATCCGGTCTGGGCGCATGCGCAACGCGTTGACCACCAGGTCGCGGATGGTGATCTCGCCGCGGCCCTCAATGTTGGCCGGGCGCGATTCGAGCGAGACGACGTGCTCCTGCCGCAACTGCAACTCGGCCGCGTTTTCGATGGTCAGGATGCGCTCGTCGCCCGGGATGAATTGCGAGAGAATGTTGAGCAGCGTGGTCTTGCCCGACCCGGTGCCGCCCGAGATCACCATGTTCATGCGCGAAATGACGCACGCCTTGAGGAATTCCATGGCCTCGCTGGTGATCGACCCAAAGCGCACCATGTCCTCGACCGTGATCGGGATGCGGGCAAATTTACGGATGGTCAGCACCGGCCCGACCAGCGAGATGGGCGGGATGACCGCATTGACGCGCGAGCCGTCGGGCAGGCGGGCATCGACGTACGGGCTGGATTCGTCGATGCGCCGGCCGAGAGGCGAGACGATGCGGTCCATGATGCGCAAGACGTGCTCGTCGCTCTCGAACACTACGTTGACCCGCTCGATCTTGCCCTTGCGCTCGACGTAGACATCCTTGTGGCCGTTGACCATGATCTCGGTTACGCCGTCATCGGCCAGCAAAGTCTCCAGCGGCCCGAAACCGAGGATCTCAGCCACGATGGCTTCGAACAGGCGGCGCTTCTCCGCCCGCGAGAGGACGATGTTCTCCTCGGCCAGGATGCCTTCGAAGAGCTCTTCAATCGTCTGACGCACTTCGGCGGTGCGGTTGACGTCCATCGACGGGTCGAGTTCGGTGAGAAGCTTGTTCTGCACGCGCGTCTTGAGGTCGAGCAGGCCGCTCTCACCCTGGCCCCCGCCCGGTTTCAGCCGGTCGCTGGCGCGGATGGCCTGCAGCCGCGAGGGCGCGAGGTCCTCCGGTTGAGGCGGCGCCGTCTGCGCCTGCTCGTATCGCTTAAGAAGAGACACGGTCGACTCTCACTTTCTACCCAGCACCCTCAGCGCGGGCGCAAGATCCCCGTGCGGATTGGCTTCTTTTCTTCTTCGGGCGCGGCCTCGCGCACCTCGGTCAGGCGAACGCGCAGTGTCTGCGCGAGCTCCAGCACGGCGCGCACCAGCGGCCGCGTGCGATCGCCCATCATGAACGGCACACCCTGGTTGGTGGCTTGGATCGCCGTGCGCTCATCGAAAGGGAGCTGCGCGGCCACCGGCTGCTTGAGGTTGTCGGCCACCGCCTCGGCCGTGATCCCGAAGCGTTTGTCGACCCGGTTCATCACGAGCATCACCTTGCCCAGGTACTCCAGCCGCTCGGCCACATCGTAGAACAAACGCACGTTCTTGATGGTGGGGATGTCGGGCGCCGCCAGGAGCACGATCACGTCGCTCTCGTCGAAAATACTCAGGGTTACGTCGTCCAGCGTGGCCGCGGTGTCGATAACCGTGTACTGATAGGTCTCCGCCAGAAAGCGCAGCAGCCGCTTGACCTGACTGTGACCTTGCTGCACCGTCTCGCTGTGCTCCGGGCTGGGCGGGGCCGAGAGCACGCGCAGCCCCGTGCCGTGCGCCACGAGCACGCTGTCGATCACTTCCGGGTCGAGCTCCACCGACTTGTCGGCCAGGTCGGCGATGCTGTTCTTGGCTTGCAGGTTGAGGAAGACGGTGGCATCGCCGTACTGCACCGATGCATCCACCAGCACCGTCGGCGTGTCGGCCGTGTGCAGCGCCAGGGCCAGGTTGACGGCCACCGTCGTGCGCCCTACCCCGCCCTTGGGCGAGTAGATGGTGATGATCTTGCCCGAGCGCTGGACGTGCATCGGCGCGGCAACCGACTCCACCGCGATCGTCTTCTTCTGCTCGAGCTTGATGGCAATGTCGCCGACCTTGCGAATGGTGGCGATCAGCTGGTCGGCCGAAGGCGGCTTGGCGAGGTAACCGCGCGCACCGGCGAGCATGGCCTTCTGCATGTAATCGGTGTCGCTCTGCACCGAGAGCATGATGATCTGGGCGAAGGGCACTTCGTCCAGCACCTTCTCGGTGGCCGCAATGCCGTCCATGTCGGGCATGTTGATGTCCATCAGGACGACGTGCGGCTGGGTCTGCTTGGAGAGGGTGATGCCCTCTTTCCCGGTGCGGGCGGCACCACAGACTTCGAGATCGGACTCGAATTGCAGCAACTTGCGGATGCTCTCGCGCGTCTCCGCGAAGTCGTCGACGATCAGGACGCGGATCTTGGTGGCCACAGCGCTATCACTTAGCCGTTATTCTGTCCCCGGGAAGTTCCGGAATGAAGAGTTGGTTGGTGAAATTGGCTTGGCCGTAAGGCAGCTTGGGCGGCAGCGAGATATTGCGCTCTGTGATCAGGCGCTGCAGATCCCAGCTCGGCAGGTCGAGGACGGAGGTATCGCCCGTGGCACGCAAGGCAAAGGAGAGATCGCCGCCCGTCTTCATGATCAGGTTGAGCGCCAGGGCTTCACTCGGCGTAACCTCCAGCACGATGATGTCCGGAGCGGCCGATACGCCGCCCACCGGCGTGGGCTGAGCCTGCGGCGCACCCACGCCCTCGGCCGCGACCACCTGTGCGGCGCTCTTGCTTTGGACCGTGCCCACCGCCAACACGCGTGCATCCGAGATGACGATCGCGCTGACGGGGCGCGCGCGCTGGGCTTCGCTGGGCACGTCGTAAGTCGCCAACACGGCATTCGAGAGTGGCGCCTCCGAGAAGTTGCGCCCGCCCTCCACCGTCACCACTTCGATCTTGCCTTCCGCGGTTATCGAGAACACCTGAATCTTGTTGGGCATCGAGGATTGGAAATCTGGATCGAGATCGAGGAAGAGCAGTGTGCCGATCACCGCGACGTGATCGCCGCGTTGCGGCGCAAATGCCACGCCCGCCAGCCGGCTCATCGGCATGGCGATCGCCAGCTTGCCGGGCGCCATGTCGAGGGCCATCTCCGACCCGGCCACCGTCTGCCCGGCCAGGCTTTCCGCCACCTGGGTCGAGAAGACCGGCTCACCGCGTTTGATGTCGAGGCGCGCGCGCAAACCCACAATGGTGGTGGGGTCCGTCACCAGGCCTTCCAGCCGGTACAGGGTGGGCCACGGCCCAAGGGTGATGTTCTCCTGCGACACAAACGTTCCGGCAGGGATGTCCTGGGCGGCGAAGACCACCGAGAAGACGTCGGTCGGAAGCTGGGGCGTGGGCGTCGCATTGCGCGTCGTGGTCGGCCTAAACTTCGTCCACGCAAAGACCAACCCGGCAACAATGAGTAGGATCAGGCCGATGATGAGGAAGAGGCGGCGGCGCATGAAGACCTCCTAGGGCGTGGGTCATATCCTCCCTGCCGATAGGCTCTCCGACGCGGCCGGCAGGGGTTGGGCTAGGGCGCAGACAAATGGGAAATCCGTGGACAAGTGCGGTGGTTATGATACCTGGAACGCCCGGGTTGTCAAGCGCACCCCCCTTCAAAACTGCAAAGGGCCTCGCCGCATGGGAGGCCCTTTGCTGACGTTCGACGCGACTGCAATGTGCTTAGATGTTCGTGATGATGTTGCTAAACACGTTGCCGATGGCCGGGCCGAGCAGCGAGAGGATCACGATCACAACCACCGCTACCAGCACCAGGATCAGCGCGTACTCAACAAGACCTTGGCCTTTCTTCATGAAGCGCTTCATTGTCTTTTTCTCCCTCAACAGGACCTCTCAGGGGGAAAGTCCTGTCGACTATATGGTGATGCGGGTGTGAACCGGCTAGATGTTGGTGACGATGTTGCTGAAGACGTTTCCAATGGCCGGGCCGAGCAGGGACAGGATCACAATTACGACAACAGCAACCAAGACTAGAATCAACGCATATTCAACAAGACCCTGACCCTTCTTCTGGAACCTCTTGAACATTGTTTGACCTCCTTTCATTCTGGGCTCTCTCGTTCAGGTTGCCCACATTATAGACCGGCCCCCCGCGGATTCGCCTTGCGAAAAGCTTACCGAAGGGGTGCGAACCCGCCAGCGGGGGGGCAAGGAGCGTGCCGCGCGGCCAGCCCGCGGCCCCTCCTTAGAACCCCGCAATGACATTGCTGTACATGTTGCCGACGGCGGGCCCAAAGACGGCCAAGATCACCAAAACCACAATGGCGACGAGGACGAGTATCAATGCGTACTCCAACAAGCCTTGAGCTCGAAGGTGGTGCTGCCTCGGCAACGCAACCACCCCCCTTCCGTCCAAGATTTCGCCTGCCCCGCGCCGGGGCGGCGAGAGAGACACCTTTAGCATAGACCTTGACGCGGCGCAGCAATTAACAGATTGCGTGCAATTTTCTGGCCAAGTGCGCCGCGTTCCGCCCTAATCGTGCAGGATTGGTGCCTCGATGATGGCCCGCGTGCCGAGCCCTTCCTGGCCTTCGTACTGGAACGTGCCGCCCAGCATCTCCACCCGCTCCTTCAAGTTGCGCAGCTCGTACGGGTCGTCCTCCCCCATCACCTTGCCATCAAGAACCTTGCCGTCGTGCTCGATGATGATGCGCACCCGGTTCTCGTCCAGGTCGAGCATGGTCTTGACCTTGCTGGCCTGGCACACGTCGCGGGCCACGGCCACCAGCTGCTGGATGGCGCGGAAGAGGATCACCTCATAGTGGCTCGGCAGGCGCTTCTCCGTCCCGGTGAAGATGAAGCTCAGATCCTGGCCGCCCTTTTCCTTCACCGCGTCCAGGTAGCGGCGCGTGGTCGGCGCGAGGCCCAGGTCGTCCAGCATCATCGGCCGCAGGTCGAAGATGAAATCGCGGATGCGTTGGAAGGAGGTGGCCGCATTGCCCTTGAGCGTGACCAGCTCCGACTTGGCCTGGGCTGGGTCGATCTCGAACAGACGCCCGGCGATCTCCACCTGCAGGATGAAATTGGCCAGCACCTGCGCCGGGCCGTCGTGCATCAGGCGTGAAAGGCGCTGGCGTTCGGCCTCCTGCGCTTCGACCAGCCGCACCAGGAAGGATTTGGGCGCAGCGGTCGTTGCCACGGCTTCCGGCTTGTTGAGCTGCAGCGTGTCGAGCACCGCCTGCACGGTCTTGCCGAAGCGCACCAACACCTCCTGCTTGGTCTGCAGCCGCTCCAGCTCGCCGCCGGTGTTGAACAGCCGCTGTTGCGCGTCGAGCGCGGTCTCGTACGCCGCGCGGATATCTTCACGCGGCACGGTGTCGAACGCAGGCTGGATTTGCTTGAGGCGCGTGGAGACCGCCGCCTGGCGCTGGCGCAGCTTCTCCACCTCGCCGCGGTTCTGCTCGACCAGCAGGCCGATCTCCTGGGCCTCGCTGCGCACCTTCTCCAATTCGGCCGTGAGCTGTTCGACCAAGGCCTCGAGCGAGCCTTCCGGGGGCGGAGCTGCTTTTTCGGTCATCGTGCACGCCTCGCCATGCTAGAGTAAGCGCCCTCCCCGCGCGGCACGCGCCGCCAGCAGGGATGCGCAACGATCAACCCTCGTGGCAAAGTATAGCACTGCGGAATCGGCCGGGCAACGCGCTGGTTAAGGCCCGATGCGCTCGGCGCAATCGCCTGCCCAGCGGTAGACCTGCATGTTCTCGCCGCCCAGCGCCGGGCTGATCGAACCGCCGCTCGAGAATACCGCCCGGCATCGCGCTCCGACCTGGGGATACAAAGCGGGGAAGGTGACCAGGTAATCGCTGCCTGCGTGCGTGAGGAACGGCGCCAGCTCGCGCGGGTCACGCAACACAGCCAGCCCGGCCGTGCTTGTCAGCCCGCCCAGGTCCACCAGCCGGCGCCGACCGTAGTACCCGAGCGCGCCGATGTCGTGTGCGGCAATGACCGCACCCTCGGGCGTGTGGGCCTCGACCCAGCGCGCCGTCGCCACCATCTCTTCATCAATGAGCCCCACATCGCGCACGTACGCGCGCCCACCCAACACCAGGAAGGCGAGCCCCACCGCCCCCCACGAGAGCCACGCGCCGCGCACCAACACCCTGCCGGCCAGGCCTCCCCGCATGCGGATCCACACGGTGCGCAGCCCGGCCGCGCCGTAGATGAGCGCCACCGGGATGACCGGAATGAGATAGCGCCCGTGCTGATACGAAACCGGCAGGCGCGCGGTGTACGCCGACACGTGAGCAATCATCCACGCCAGGGGTGCCAGCCACTCCCAGCGCCGCTGCTTGAGTGCCGCGTAGACGGCCGCCAATATGAACGGCGCGAGCACAACGAGCGGTCCGGCCAATATGGCCGCCGCCTGCCCTCCAGCGCGCTGCACCCATCCCTCGCCGCGCAACACGCCGTACTCCACCTGCTTGGCGTAGAAGGTGTTCGGCCAAATGCCTCCACCGAGAATTCGATTGAATGCGAAGTAGAGGAGAAGCGAGATCAGTGGTGGACAGAGAACGGCCACGCCCCGCCACACGCGCTGCCTTGGGCTGCCTCGCGCCAGCGCTGCGCCCAAGCCGAGAAAGGGTAGCGCAAGTATCGCCTCCGGGCGGATCCACACGCCGGCGGCGGCGACCAGCCCCAGCCCAATCGCTTCTTTCCAACCGGCGCCGGCTTTCCCCTCGAGGCGCGCGAGCAACCACCAGCACGCCATGAGCCAGGTGACGAACAGCGGAATCTCCATGCCCGAGACTGCGGCCCAAACCAGATGCCACTCACCCAGGAGAACCGCCGTGCCGAGCAGGCGCGGGACGCCGAGTGCGCGTTCTCCCCACGCCCCGCCCAGCCAGGCCGAAAGGAGACTCAGCGCAATGCCCAGCCCGATCGGCCACCCGGGAAGCCCGAGCCGCAGCGCCTGGCCCGCAGCCATCAGCACCGTCCACAAGGGCGAGGTGGAGCCCGCAGAAACCTCACCCGCGGAGTATGACCATGTGCCGCGCAAGGCGAGGCTGCGAGCATATGTCTGATGGATGAATGCGTCGTCGAGCGGGAAGCCGCTGAACCCGGCCGCGCGGGAGGCGGCCACGTAGGCGAGCGGCGCGGCCACTCCCAGCGCGAGCAGCCCGAAACCGATTGCCCACTGGGCGCGCGTCACGGCCGGGTCACCCGGTAGATGTCCAAGGCGCTGCCCGGCTCCTCGCTCGTTCGGCCGATCGGAGTCAGCCAGTCAGGGTACTTACCATCGCCAAGGAGACTCATGAGGTCGCTCGGCAGATTGCGATCCACAATGAGGTAAGTCACTGCGTAGCGCCCCGCAACCTCTTGCAGCGCCTGTGGCCCTCCTTGCGGGATGACCACCGAGGGGAGCTGCGCTTGATAATAGAAGCATGGCGGGTTGTTGACCGCAACGACCGGTGACACTCCACCATCGGCACGAATCGCTTCACCCGCCTGGCGATAGGCCTCGTCCTGCCGCGCCCAGGTCGTCCCGCCTCCTCCGAGGCCGAGCGCGCGGCTCGCAAAGAGGAACAGCGTGAGGCCGAAGGCCAACACCACGGCGGCGATTCCAAAAACCACTTGCGCCTGGGCGGCCACCCAGCCGCGCCGCCCGGCCAGCCACGCCACGCCCCGATCGAGCCCGTGCGCGCCGCCGGCCGCCAGAAGCGGGATGAAGGCCGCCGAGGAATGGAAGTATCCGCCGCGTGCACCCGGCCACGGGAAGGCGATCGTCATGACAACGAACAACGCCAGCAGATACCCCACGGCGAGCTGTACTTCGTGCCGGGTGCGCATGTGCCACAGCCCGGCCACAACAAACGGGGCCAACACAACCCAGCCCTGTACGACGAACAGCGTTTGCACGTTCTGCAGTAGTGCCGCGCCGCGCGCGAGCACGATCGCGCGCCACCCGCTCGAGAGCAAATGCTGAAGGCTGAGATCCGCCGCAGGGTAATGGAAGAATTCGTCATACTGGGTGAGCCACAACGTGCGCAGCCCGCCCCCCGGCAGCCAAGTGCCCAAGGTCAGTTGATTGCGCAGGTACCACGCGCCCGTCACCGCCAGGTAGCCGATCACGATCAGCGCAAGGGCAAGCGCGCGGCTCGAGGAGCCTGCGCGCACCTCTGGACTCGCATCGGACGCGGTGCGTCGCGGCCAGCGAATCCACATGAAACCAAGCACCACGGCTGAAAACAGAAGGCCGTCCGCGCGTGTGAGGTGGGCCAACCCAAGCAACGCCCCGAGTGCGAGCCACAGCCAACTCCGCGGCCGGGCCAGCGCCTCGCCGGCGATCATGAAAACCCCCGTGCCGATCAGCGCATAAAGGATGAACCCATCGGTTGTCGTGGAATAGGCGGCATAGAACCCGGTAAACGCCGCGAGCATGCCCGCCAGCACCGCCTGGCGGGCATTGGCTAAGAGACGCCAAGCCGCCCACCCCGTCACCGCCGGCAGAAGCGCCGCGAGAATGATGAAGGGGACTTGCGCTCCACGGAAGTTGAGGCCGGCCAGGCGCATCCCCGCTGCCGCGATAAGTGAGGGCAGCGGCATCCAGTAGACGTGACTGGGATGCGGCAGGCCCGCAGGGTCGTCGAGGTAGTTCCACAAGTACGGGTCGCTCCAGCCTGGGCCGCTGGCCAATGAGTATCCGCCGTTGTAGGCATAGCAGGCATCCATGTAGCCGGGCTGAGTGATGAAGCGCGATTGTGCAAGCGCGGTCAGCAACCCGACCGCGCCAAGAACAACGAGCCACCACCGCATCCTGTTCGTCACGGTACCCCTTGGGCCTGGATCGCGCAGCTCATCGCAGGGATCGTCTTTGGTCGTCGGTCTAAGCGGCGGGTGGAATGAGGATCACCGAGAGCTCGTCCGCGGCGGCCGTCTGCCAGCCCTGCTGCCGCAGCAGCGTCACCAGCGGCGCATCCGGTTCTAGCAGCACTACACCAATTTGCCACTGCTCCAGAACATCGCGCCAGGTGGGCTCGGCTCGCACCGCGGCCAGATACTGGGCGAGCAGATCGTCGTCGTACAAGTCCGTGCGCCCGTCGACGAAAACCGGATACTCGGGCAAAGCCCAGATGAGATAGCCGCCCCAGTTGTACGAATTGAGCATCCGGCCGAGCGCCGGATGCGTGCGTAAGTAGTCCATCGCTCCAACCGGCTCCGTTCGCGCCACTTGCTGCTGGTTGAGCTGCGGGTCGAGCACCGGCGCCGCCTTGGCGGCTACCGCAACAAACCCCAGCATCAGGACCACGACGTTGAGCCAACGCATACGGGCGAGGCCCGCACGGTTCGGATCACCTTTGCCCCACGAAGGCGCTAGGCGCTCGAGGATCTCCTGCGCATGGCGCGCGATGATCGGCGGCGCGACGATGGCGAGCAGTGGCATGTTGCGACCGGCCAAGAAGCCGATGTAGGCCACGCCGGTGAAGAGAATGAAGTCCGCCGCCGCCAGGCGCCGGCGCGAGAACCCGATCGCGGCCAGGCTCAGGAACAACAGCCATAGGAAGGGTTGGGCCTCACGTGTGTGGAAGTCGGGCGATTGCCATTCTTGGATATACGCCTGCAGCGCACCGATGCCGACCGTCTTGAACGGGTAGGCCAGCATTTCGTACCCGAACGGGTTCAGCCCGACGGCCGCGGCGCAGGCTAACCCGACCCCGGCCAGAATGGCGGTCGAGCGCCACGCGCGACGCCGTTCAGCGCCCGCCGTCAGCAACCCCTCCACGCCCACTCCAACCATGGTGAGCACAATGAAGATGAACCCGATGGCGAAACCTCCGTGCAAATTGACCCACAGTGCAGTGAGGGGAGGCAGCAGCCACAGGCGGTTGCGGCCATGGCTGCGATACTCTTCGAGGACCCATGCAAATATCGCGGCCAGGAGCAGCGAGAGGATCTGCGGCCTGGCGCTCCAATACACGGCGGAGGCAATCGCGGCCAAGAGAACGATGAAGCTGCGGACGAAGGCGTCCCCGCGCGTCGCTCGGTAGACGAAGATGAAGGCCGAGGTCACGACGGCCGCGGTGAGCACGTTCAACCCGCCCGCACCCGCGGCCCGGTAGACGACGTACAACAGCAGCTGAGCCAGCCACCCGGGGTAGTGCCAGGGGCTGCCTGACCGCGTGAATGAGAACGGATCTTCGCGCAGCAACGACCCGTGCTCGATCATCCAACGCCCGGCCGCCAGGTGCCACCACGTGTCGGAATCCAATGACACGCGCAGCGCCATGGCGAAGATGGCGAGCACGGCGAGCAGAGTGACCAGCCTGCGTGTGGTCAAAGGGGGAATCCCGCGGCGTCAGGTCCTGGGCCGAAAGATGTCGATGGCGTGCAAGGAAGGCGCTTCGAATGCCCTACAAGAAGTGCAGCGCTTTTTCGTACGCTTCGTACGCTCGATCGAGTTTGCCCGCCCGTTGGCATGCGTCGCCGAGGGCCTGCCACAATTCCGCAACCAGGGGTTTGCTCTCGACGGCGCGCTCGAGATCGGAGGCGATCTGTGCGGCGTCGTCTCCTCCTTCGAGCACACGCTGATACGAACGAACGGCATCCTCAACCCGACCGGTGCTCATCTGCGAACGCGCCTCGGCAAGCAGCGCCTCGCTCTCCGCGTGAGTCAGGCGCGACGGTTTGCGTTTGGGCGCACGCCTGGGTTTGGGCTTGGCCGCGGGCGCGGTCGCCGGCAATTCGGCCGCGGCAACTTCAGGTGGCGCCGGCATAGGCATCGGCCCAGGAGTCGGCAGCTTGGCGATCGCTGGCTCAAGCGGTACCCACGTCCCGGGCTCGGGTGCGGCGGCGGGCAGCGGCTCTTCGCCCGCCTCGGGCGCAGGCAACGGCACAACGCGGGGCGGCTGAGCCGAGGGGGGCGCGGAGGGTGTCGGCGGCTTGACAGGCGTGGCACGCAGGGGAGGCGCATGGGCCTCGATCTTCGTTGGCACTTTCTCAATCGGGCGAGGCGCTGGAATCGCCGGCACGGGTTGGGCCGGCGGCACAGGAACCGCGGCCTGCGGAGGTGTCGCCACGCGCGGAGGTTCCGCCTCACGCAATGACGGCTCGCCCGCCACTGGGAAGACGCTGCTGACTTCGCTTTCCACCTCTCCCATCGCAGCCTTGATCCAATCCGGAGCCGGCATGTCACCCGTTGCGGTTTCGCCCATCGGCGCGGGCGCGCCCGCACCTTCGGGGCGTCCCGCCTCATCCGCCGTCTCGTCCGTCGGTTGGCCGGGCGCTCCGGGTTCTCCCGCCATCGACCGCATCCATGAGGGCACATCCCCCTCCGCAGGTTCAGCAGAGGGTGCCTCTTCCTCTTCACCGCCCGGGGTATTCTGGCCAAGCCATCGCGAAATCGTATCGCTCGCCCCCGGTTGACGTTCGTCGAGCCAGGCCGGCAACTCCGACGCCGGCTCGGGTTCGGCGATCGGTTCGGCCGCAGTCTGCGAGGCCAGTTCAAGCAGCCAGCCGGGTGCTTCTCCACCCCGCGGCTTCTCGCCCTCTGCCGGGAGAGCAGGGCCCATCTTCGGGACCGATGGCGGAGGCTGGTCGTCCGCACCCACCGGCTTCAGCCAATCCGGCATGTCGGCGCGCGCGGGGGCTTCCGCCGCAGGTGGAAACTGCGCTTCAGGTTCCGGCGCAGGAGTGGGGATAACCCGCCCAGCGGCCTTCAGCCAATCCGGAATCTCACCGATCTCAGCGGTTGTCTCCTCGGTGGCTGGGCGCAACCACTCCGGCTTCTCGCTCTCATCGGGTTGGGCCGATTCAAAGGCTTCCGACTTTAACCAGGCGGGCGCCTCCATATCGGCCGGGCTCGAAGGTTGGGAGGGCAACCGCTTGAGCCACTCGGAGCCATCGCCTTGAGGAGTTTCCGCAGGCTCGGCCTCCGGCGAAGTTTCCTCCTCCGGCAACGCCGACCCCTGAGGAAGTCGCGCGGAAAGCGGGGCCGTCCCGGCGGCCTTGTCCGCATCGTCCTTCGTGGTCGCGGGCGGCTCCGCCTTTTCGTCGCGCCACAGCCTGGCGCCCTCATCCGCAGCAAGCCACGAGGGTCGTTCGGGTGAAGGGGGTGCCGCTTCGGGCTCAGCCGTGCGCTTCTCCCCGTCGGCAAATGGGATGAGCGGAGCGATTCCGCCTTCATCTTCGCGCTCGCTTGCACCGACCGGCTTCAGCCAGTCCGGCAGAGCGACACCACCCGCAGGTGACCCATCATCGACAACCGCTCCGCCACCTTCAAATGGAGGCGATTCGGGAGCCTTCTGCGCCTCTGACCTGAGCCAATCCAGGTCGTGTGACCCGCCGCCTTCAGGTAAGGGCGCGGCGCCGGGGGTGGCTGAGAGTTCGGGGAATTCCTGTGTGTGCGGACTGCTCGAGGGCTCGGGGGCTTCCGCCTGCAACCAGCCGGGCAGGCGACCCGCCGGATGGGCCTGCGGAAGAGGCTCCGCCTCGGGTGCCTCAGAGCCAACCCAACCGGGCAATCCCTCACCGGGAACGCTGAGACCCGCGTCTTGTTCGGCGGCCTTCAGCCATTCGGGCGCATCGACAACGTCCTTGGCTTCAGCCGCGGCCATTCCTTCCGGCTTGAGCCAATCCGGGTATGCACCCGGGGCAGACTCGCTCTTCTTTTCGGCTGGCGCCTGACGCAGCCAATCCGGGATGTCTTCCTCCGCGGCGGCAAGGGAGGTCTCCGGTTCATCCGGGCCGAGGAGTGCTTCGGCGCCTGCGCCGCTGACACCCATCCCCGACCCAGCTTCAGACATCCAGTCGGGTGCCGGCACCAAGCCCGGCTCCGCATCCTGGACGAATGGTGACTGGTGGCTGCCGGGCGCGGCGCTCTCGAGCCAATCGGGGATCTTGGTTTCTTCGCCGCTGCCGTCTGCAGGGCCAAGTCCGAGGCCTTCCTTCCACCCTGGCGGCGGCTGAGAACCGCTGGGCAGACCCGGCTCCCAGGTGAGGCGGGCCAGCGTCACGGCGCCGGCGGCAACCTCCGGCATGCGTCCGTCGTCTGTCGGTGGGCGCACGCCGCGATACGGATCGAGCAGCGAGAGGCGGCGGAAGACTTCCTGCGCTTCCGGTTTGCGGCCCACCCGCCAAAGGATTTGCGCCTGGATCTGGTTGGCCTCAACACAATAAGGGAGCTTGCCGAGGACTGCATTGCAGATCTCGCCGGCTTCCGCTGCCTGTCCGCTCTGTGCCAGAGCCGAAGCGAGCATCACCTGCAGGTCCGGACGGTCCGCGTCTTCTTCGAGCGCAGCGCGGATCTCGGCCACCGCCTGAGCGAAGAAGCCGCCTTTGATGTACATGCGCGCCAGGGCGGCGCGCGTCAAACGAAGCCGCGCCGGCTCGACCCCGTCGCGCCGTCCGCGCAACCGGCGGACTTCCTGCTGCACCGTAGGGTTGGACGGGTTGACTTCGTGCGCGCGCTCCATATGCCAGATGGCCGCGTCGAGATTGCCCGAATCTTCGCGCATGATGGCCATGGCCACATGCGAGAGAAAATCGTCTGGGATGGCGGACAAGACGCGCTGGAAGATGTCGGCCGCATCCGCGTGCCGATTCTGCTCGAGGTATGCCTTGCCGAGTAGGCGGTAGGTCTCGACGTGCTTAGGATAGCGCGCGAGGATGTGCTGAGAGTGCGCGATCGCCTCGTCGAGGTGACCGTGATCAATCAGGTCCTGGACTTCCTGATTGTAGGTGCGAAGGGCAATTTCAGCCATTTATTCGTCCACAGCCAGTATGCACCAACTCACGCGAAACCGCAACCCACACGCACATGCCGACCGGCACCCTAGAACCCATGCCACGCCCGCAGCTGGTCCAGCCAGGCGGCGATGTCGGGTTCCGCATGTGGAGAGGGGCCGTGAGCATCGACCGGACACGGCCGGCCGACCAGAGCCGCCAGCGTGGCATGAATATTCACGAAGAGGTCCTGGGGGTCATACCCCCCCTCGAGGGCGAGCACCATGCGGCCTTGGGTAGCCTCGCGTGCCAGGTCGTGCAATCCCGCGGCCATCTCGTAGAAGCCGCGGCTCGAGAGACCCAGCGATGTTATCGGGTCGCGCCAATGCGCATCATAACCTGCCGAAACGAAAACGATCTCGGGCCGAAAAGAGCGCGCCAACGGGCGGATCATGACTTCCATGATTCTGGCATAGCAGGCATCGCCGGCGTAGGCCGGCAGAGGCAGGTTGACGACCCGGCCGCGCGCCTGAGGCGCCTCATGCTCGTATCCGCTGCCGGGGTAGATGCCGCGCTGGTGGGTCGACAGATAGGCTACGCGCGGCTCGTCCAGGAAGGCGGCCTGCGTGCCGTTGCCGTGATGCGCATCGAAATCAACGATCATCACGCGCTGTATCCCATGCGCAAGGACATCCTGAACGGCGAGGGCCAAGTTGTTGAACAGGCAGAAGCCCATGGCATGGCCGGGCTCCGCATGATGCCCGGGCGGGCGGACGATGGCAAAAGCCGTGGTGGCCGCGCCCGAGAGAACCGCGCGGGCACATTCAATCGTCGCGCCGGCTGCTTCAACTGCCGCTTCAAAGGAGCCGTGGGCAACGTAGGTCGGTGCGAAATCGATGATGCCTGGTCCTTGCCGCGCCGCCTCGCGAACTCCGGCCACCATGGCCGGGGTGTGGATCCGCGTCAGCTCAGCCTGTGTGGCGGGCCGCGGTTCAATCCAGGTGAGGTCCTCGGCAATGGGCAGCGTCCGCAGCCCGCCAAGATGCGCGAAGCGCTGCGGGCATTCGGGATGGTCCGGATAGTCATGGGCAAGCGCAGCAACGATCGCGCAGGCAACCGGCACGTCGGCCTCCCTGGCAAGCAGCAGGGCCCCTGATCGATTATACAGGAGCGGCCAGCCGGTTCGCGCACAAGGTGCCAACCGCTCCCAGCGACTCGGGGAGCATTGACCCGGCCGGCGTCATGCGCTACCCTTGCACCCGGGAGGGGCGAATGGGTTTGCGACGGCGCAAGCACATCGCGATTCTGCACTATGCTGCTCCGCCGGTCGTGGGCGGCGTGGAGACGACTCTCGCCCACCACGCGCGCCTGCTTGCCGCCGATGGATATCGCGTGCGTGTCGTCTGCGGGCGCGGCCAGGCATGGGACTCTTCCATAGAGGTGCGCCGCGTCCGGCTCGCGGATTCGCGCTCGCCCGAGGCAGAGGTAGCTCGCGCCAGCCTCGAGGCGGGGCGGGTGCCGAGGAATTTCGACGGCCTTGCCACTCGCCTCGAAGCCAGGCTCGGACCTCTCCTGCACGAGAGCGGCCTGGTCATCGCGCACAACATTGCCTCCCTCCACAAGAATCTTGTCCTCACGGCCGCGCTGCACAGGCTGTGGCAGCGACACGCCTTGCCGCGCTTGATACTGTGGCACCACGACTTTGCCTGGACCTCCCCGCAGCACCGGTCACGGATGCATGACGGCTACCCGTGGGACCTCCTGCGCCTCGATTGGGGCGGATGCACCCATGTGGTCGTCTCCTCCTCGCGCCGGGACGATCTGCTCAGCTTGATGTCGGTACCAGATGAACGACTGCGGGTCATTCCGCCAGGCATCGATGCCGACGAGGTGCTGGGTCTCTCGCCGGAAGCGCGCGACTTCATGATGCGCGCGAGGCTGCGAGATGCGAGCCCCCTGCTCCTGCTCCCGGCGCGGATCACGCCTCGCAAGAACCTCGAGCTGGCATTGCATATCCTTCATGACATTCGGAAGCAGATGCCCACAGCGAGGCTTCTCATCACCGGGCCGCCTGGGCCGCATTCATCCGCCAATCGAGCGTATGCCGACGAGCTTCGAAGGCTGCGCCACGGGCTCGGCCTCGAAGAAGCCGCGGTGTTCGCCTTCGAGATCCATCCCGAGGGGCTTCCCGCCCGGGTGCTCTTCGATATCTACCGCGTCGCCGATGGTCTACTCCTCACCAGCCACGAGGAGGGGTTCGGCATCCCGGTGCTGGAAGCGGGGATCCATGGGCTGCCCGTCTTCCTGAGCGATATCCCACCGTTGCGCGCCGTCGCGGGGGAAGAGGGAGTGTTCTTCGGCATCGATGAGGACAGCCATATAATCGCACGACGCATCGCCGACCGCCTGCAGGGCGACCCGCGCCACCGGCTGCGCGCCAGGGTG
>DATEAT010000012.1:0-16092 GCA_035288225.1 Anaerolineales bacterium
GGTATGCCCGGCAATCTCGCGGTCATGCGTCACCATGACGATCGTCCGTCCGTCTCGGTGAAGCCGGTGCAAGAGCTCCATGATTTCCTCGCCGGAGTGCGAATCGAGATTGCCGGTGGGTTCATCGGCAAGAACGAGGAGCGGGTCATTGACCAGCGCACGGGCGATGGCCACCCGTTGCTGTTCGCCGCCCGACATCTCCGACGGGAGGTGGCTGGTGCGCCCGGCGAGCCCCACGGATTCGAGTGCCTGATGCGCCGACTCACGCCGCTCTTTGGGTGAGTACTTGTGCTCCCGGTCGTAAAGCAGCGGCAGAATCACGTTCTCTTCGGCGGTGGCCCGCGCCAAGAGGTTGTACGACTGGAACACGAAGCCGATTCGGCGGCCGCGGATGGCAGCCAGCTCGTCGCGGTCCAGATGGCTCACGTCTTCACCGTTGAGCAGGTAGCTGCCCGATGTCGGGCGGTCGAGGCAGCCGAGCAGGTTCATCAGCGTGCTCTTGCCTGAGCCCGAGGGCCCCATCACGGCCACGAATTCGCCCGGCTGAATATCGATGCTCACCGCGTCCAAGGCCGTCACCGTCAGGACGCCCCGGCCGTACACCCGGCTCAACTCGGAGGTGTGGATGATCGGCTCAGCGCTGTTCATTGGGTCTCCACGATGCCTGTGCTTACCACCTCGCCGGCCTCCAGGCCGGAGGTGATCTGGGCAAAGGTCACGTCCTTGAGCCCGACCGTGACCGGGCGCAGCTTGGGCGTGCCGTTTTCGACGACGAAGACGGCGTACGATCCGGGTGCGAGCTCGCGAAGCGCTTCGACCGGCACCAGCACTGCGTTCTCCGCGCTGCCGGCAATAACGTCCACCGAGGCATTCATGCCCAGCAGCAGCGATGAGGTGCCTTCAGCAAGCGTATCGAATTGAGCCAGGGCGTGGATCGTCGAGACCCCCATCGCAGAGTTCAACGTGGGGTCGACCGAGACGATGTGTCCATTGAAAACCTGGTCGGGCAGGGCATCAAAGGTCGCTTCGATCTTGTTGCCCACCTGGGCCTTGTCCATGTCCGTCTCATCGAGGTAGACATCCAGCGAGACGTGCTGCATGTCGACCAGGGTGATGAAGGTGCCGGTGCCCACGCTCTCGCCCACGCCGGCCACGATCGAGGTCACGGTCCCGGCCGCCGGCGCCACCAATCGGCAGCCTTCGAGGTTGCGCTGTGCCTCGTCGTACATGATCCGGGCTTGCTGCACCTGCGCCAGCTTGGGGCCCGTCGCGTGCTCGGGCACCTCCGCGCCAGTGAGTTCGGTGTAAAGCCACTGCGCTTCCTGCAAGGTGGCCTGGGACAGTTGGAGCGCGGCGCGCCCCGCTTCAACCTCGGCCGACGTGGGCGGTGAGTAGACGTCGACCCAGACGCGATTCCGCTGCATTCTGAAAGTGAACTGATCTTGCAGATAATCGCTCTGGTCGGATTGAGCGTACAGCAGGCTGCCCTGGTTATGCGCGAGCGTCGCCTGCGCCGTCTCAAGCGCCGCGGCGCTCGCGGCCGACGGGTTGCTCTGAGCCGCCGCCTCGGCTGTGTCCACGGCCGCCTGCGCGGCGGCAACGCGTTCCTCCCACTTGAGGACCGTCGGGCTGATCAGGTAGGCCAGATGATCATGCGCGTCATCGACGGCTATCTGGGCATCGCCCACCGCCTGGCGTGCCGTGGCCACCGCGGTTGCGGAGGTGAGTTCGCGAAGCGTGATATCGGCCTGCTCGAACTGTGCCTGCGCATTCGTGGCATCCACCCGCGCCAGGAGCTGGCCGGCCTCGACACGGTCGCCCACGCCAACCAGCAGCTCGAGCAGCGTCCCGCTCGAGCTGAAGGCCAGTTCGGTTTGCGACGACGCAATGACCACCCCCGACCCCGACGCCGAAAGCACCAGACTTCCCAGGCGGGCGGCCGCGGTCTGGAACTGTGTCGCGTCGGCCGAGGCGGCCGCAGCCTTAGTCTGGCGGAGGTAAAAGCCCCCAGCTACTAGGCCTGCCACCACGACCAGCGAGAGGATGACCCACAAACGTTGTTTGCGCAGGAATTGCAGCATGTTTCCTCCACGAAGGAATGGCGAGGGTCTAACCTCCGTCAGGGTAACCCTCGCCTGTTTGGCGCGGATATGGGAATGATGAAGAAAGTATGTAGGTTTCCGGGCACCCCCTCTTGAGCGCCGCGCGCGTGGGAATGCTGCGCCGAGCGGTTTGAGGCGCGGCTCCTTTGCGGCCAATGGAGTCGTCGGTTCAACCCTGCGGCAGAGCGCGAGGGCACCTGGGTCAACTTGGGGGCGAAGCGCACGATCAGCACTTGCCGGTCGCGGCCGAACTGGCCATTGTGCGCAGTCTCATCGGTCGGCCTCGCGGCCCTCTGCCTGCCAACATATCTCACCGCACTTGCGAAAAAGGCTGGATTCGTCTTGGAACCAGGCAACCGTCGGCGATTCAGGGCGCGAGTATTGACTCTGAGCGTGATGTCCGTATAATCAGGTATGCTGGTCTGACCGGCATACCTGTAATCCTACCGATCCACTCTTGTTCGGCAGTGCAGCCAGAACCGTCGTCGGTGGAGCAAAGCCCAATGCTCGTCGACCCGCTCTCGACTTCATCGAACAACTCCTTGCGTGGGCAGCCTCGCCTGCGTGAGAAGCATTGTCCTCGCCCCACCTACGCCAACACACCCGGAGCTGCCTTCGCATGAAGATCCAACCGGTCGCCCATCAGACTCTGGCGGAAACCGTCGCCGGCAGGCTGGCCGCCTCGCTGCTCGACGGGACCTGGAAGCCCGGCGACCAACTGCCCGCCGAACGCGACCTGATGGCTCAATTGGATGTGAGCCGGGCCACGCTGCGCGAAGCCCTCAAATCACTCGCCGAGAGCGAGCTGATCGAGGCGCGCCCCGGCGTGGGGTGGTTCGCGCGCGCGATCGGGCAGGAGAATCTCGCCCAAGCACGTGAGTTGGCCCAACGCGCGAGGGGCCCGGTCGCCCCCGTGCGCGGCCTGACGGCCAACGCCGAGCCCGAAGGGCCGCGCCGCTTGCCCGCCGGCCCCGAGAAGCCGCTGCACGTGCCCAACCTCAAGACCGACCGGCTGGGGACCTTTGAACTCATCTCGTGGTGGGAGCGTGAGAAGGTGCGCGCGGCGCGGGTGCTCGTGGTTGGCGCCGGCGCCCTGGGCAACGAGGTGCTCAAGAACCTGGCCCTGATGGGCGTGGGGCACCTGTTCGTCATCGACTTCGATACGATCGAGGCCGCCAACCTCAGCCGCTCGGTTCTCTTCCGCGAGAGCGATGCGCGGCGCAGCAAGGCCGAGGTGGCCGCGGCCCGCGTGCGAACCCTCAACCCCGAAGTGCATGTGCAATACTTGCACGGCGACGTGACCAGCCAGCTCGGGTTGGGGGTCATCCGCCGCATGGATGCTGTCGTCGGCTGCCTCGACAACCGCGAGGCGCGCCTGGCCATCAATCGCTTCTGCTACTGGAGCGGCAAACCGTGGGTGGATGGCGCCATCCAGGAGCTGCTGGGCCTGGTGCGCGTCTTCGTGCCCGGGCGCGGCGGCTGCTACGAATGCAGCCTGACCGAGGCCGCACGCCGCGATCTTTCCTTGCGCTATTCGTGCCCGCTGCTGGCACGTCAGAACATCTTGCTCGGCAAGGTGCCCACCACCCCCACCATCGCCTCGATTATCGGGGGCATGCAGGCGCAGGAGGCGCTCAAACTCATCCACGGCATGCCGGTGGAGGCGGGCAAAGTGATCCACTTCAACGGGATGACCAACGAGATGCACACCAGCGCCTACCTGCCGCGCGAGGACTGCGAAAGCCACTGGACCTATGGCGCCATCCAGGAGCTTCCCGCGCGCGCCGATCGCACCACGCTCGAGGAACTGTTGCGCATCGCTCGCGCCGACCTGGGCCCGGAGGCGGTGCTCGATCTGGACCAGGAACTTGTGCTGGCCCTCACCTGCCCCAGCTGTCACACCACCGAAACCGTGCTGCGCCCCATCTCCGAGGTGACCTTCGAAGCGGGGCATTGCCCGGTGTGCGGACTCCTGCGTGAGACGCAACTCACACATCAGATCTCCGGACAGGAGGCCTTTCTCCATCGAACGCTCGCCAGTGTCGGCGTGCCTCCACTGCACGTCGTGCGCGCGCACAACGCGCGCGAGTTCCGCTTTTACGAACTGACCGGAGATCTGCCGGAGGCGCTGCACTTCCGTCACTTCGAGGGGCCCGAGGTCGCCACGATCCAGCCTCTCCGCGAGCGCATCCGCCTGGGCGCCGGGGTTGAACCCGAGGTCGACGAATCCAACGCCGCCCGAGGACGGGTGGTGCTGCGCGATTGAGCCGCGGGATGACTCTCTTGGCGAACGCGATGGACTCTTCTCTGCCGCCCACCTCCCCCTCCGGTCGAAGGCTGATCCTGCGCCTGGCGATGACGATGGCCGCCGCGGCCCTGGGCGCCTTGCTGTTCGCCTTGGTGCGCATGGTGAACTTCTCGATTCAGTCGTGGGCCCTCAGTCTGGCCACGGCCGTCGGGCTCGGCCTGCTCTCGGGTCTGTACGCGCGGGTCAGCTTGCGCTTGCAGTCCGCCGTCTTGCGGTTTCTGGTTGGGGTGATCAGCCTGGTCGCCGCGTTGGTGTTCCTGGGATGGATGACGTGGGGACTGGGCGGCCTCGCGCTTGGCCGGCCGCGCGAAGAGCTGCCCGATTGGTACGGATTGAGCCAGCTCGCACTGGGCACGTTGGGCGTGGCCCTGGCGCAGGAGGCGTGGCGGGACCGGCGCCGCCCGAGCCAGACAAGCCGCCCGGCCTCGGCCGATGAATTGCTCCGCCATGCCCATGCCTCTGGCACGGCAAGCGCCGCACCCGCTTCGGCTGGCGTTGGGGAAACTCCACGGGCAAAGACCGGGGCACTTGCTCCGCTGGGCGCTGCCTGGCGCAAGCTGAGCGGCAGCCGCCCGCGACGATCACACGTTCGCCTGCGCGGGGCCGCCGAGCACCGCTGCCCGTATTGTCTCGACCCGATCACCCGCCGCGATCCGCGCGGGGTGGTGGTCTGTCCAATCTGCCGCACGCCCCATCATGCCGACTGCTGGGCTGTGACCGGAATGTGCCAGGTGCCGCATCACCATGGCTAACGCCGTTGCATCGTTCACCGCGTTCTGGGGAGGTCCTCCATGCCCGAATTGTCTGTGACGCTTGTGCTGCCGAACGGCGGGGCGCGCAACGCCGAAGTCCCCGACGACGTCGCGATTCGCGAACTGCTCGGCGAGTTGACCTCCCTGCTCAAGCTGCCCACCATCGGCCCCGACGGCCGGCCGATGGGCTACCGCATCGACAGCAAGGCCCTCGGCCGCGAGCTGCGCGAGGAAGAGAGCTTGGCCGCGGCCGGCGTGCCGAACAACGACCGGCTGATTCTCACCGCCGATATCACCGCCGGCGCCATGGCTCTCGACGATTCGCCGCGCATGCGCCGCTTGCGTGCCGACTACGAACTGATGCGCGAATTGGCAGGACGCACCTCGCTGATCCGCTTCGAGGCCCAGCCCGTGCACCCCGGCCTGCCGCCCGAGCGCTACGTGGTCACCTTCCTGTGCCGCGGCATCGCCTCCGTTGACCGCCGCGGTCGGCCCAAGTACTCGACCGACCACCAGGTGGAGATCTATCTGCACAACCAGTACCCGCAACGCTGGCCGGGGCTCAAGTGGCTCACGCCCATCTGGCACCCCAACATCAACCACCTCAACGGCAGCGTGTGCATCGACGCAGCCTGGTGGACGGCCAGCCGCTCGCTCGATCGCCTGGTGATCATGCTGGGCGAAATGGTTCAGTACAAGAATTATCACGACGACCCAACCCAGCCGCCCTTTCCGTGGGACCCGGAAGCCGCACGCTGGTGCCGCGAGTACCGCATGCGCAACCCGGCAGCCTTTCCGGTGGATACGCAGGAACTCCTGCGGCCGGAGCGCATTCGTCTCAAACCCGAGCAGAAGGCGCGGGTGCGCATTCATCTCAAGTGAGGGCGCGCGGCCCCCGGCCGCAGCGCACGGTGAGCACGCGTTGATGGAAAAGCAGGAGGCTGAAATGTCCGATGTTCCCGTAACAGTTGTTCTTCCCTCGGGTGGCACGCGCTCGGCCGAAGTACCCAACGACGTGGCGGTCAAGGACCTCATCCCTGAGCTGACCACCTCCTTGCAGCTTCCGGTGACGGGCCCGGATGGGCGCCCGATGAGTTACCGCATCGACAGCAAAGCGCTGGGCCGCGAGCTGCAGGAAGAAGAGACCCTGGCCCAGGCCAAGGTGCCCGAGGGCGACCGCCTGATCATGACCGCCGACGTCACCGCCGGCGGCCGATGAGGCCAGCCCGCTGGACTCCTGCGATTGAAGATCGATCTCGAGTTGAAGGTCCGATGAGCGAACCGCGCATCCGTCTCGTCCCCAGGATGGAACGCAGCCCGCGCCAGGCGCGCCTGCTGCGGAACCGCCTTCGCCGCTGGGTCTCGCCCTACGAAGGCGGTGCCGAGCCGCCCTCCGTGGCGGTGATGATGACCCCACGCGCGCTGGCCCAGCTGGCCGAACACGCGGCCAGCGACCTCGACAACGAGGTGGGCGGCGTGCTGGTGGGCAAGTGGATGGTGGAGAGCGAGAAGGGCGAGGAAGTGGTGCTCGTCGAATCGATCCTGCGCGCACGTCATGTGCGCCAGGGCAGCACGTTCATCACCTTCACCCAGGACAGCCTGGTGGCGCTCAACGACGAGCTCGACGCCAATCACCCGCGGCGCCTCATGGTGGGCTGGTACCACACCCACCCGCGCATGGGCGTGTTCCTCTCGGGCTACGACACCTGGCTGCATCAGCACTTCTTCCCGGAGTCCTGGCAGGTGGCGCTGGTCATCGAGCCGCATTCGACCACCTGCGGGTTCTTCATCCGCACGGCCGATGGCACGCTCGACCCGCAGCGCTACTACGGGTTCCGCGAGATTCTGGCGGTGGGCGGGCGGAGCGAGGTGGAATGGCGCAACCTTGCTCCGTCGGCACTCGCCGCGGCGGAGGATGGAGGATCAGCATGAGTCGCAGAATGCGGACCTACTACTACGCAGTCCTGGGCGCCATCGGCGGCCTGCTGGGTTGGCAGATCAGTAATCTGCTGGGCCTATCGTTCACCGGAAACCTTTATGTGAGCGAAATGATCGTCGGCGCGCTGATCGGGGTGTGCGTCGGATTCTTGATCGGCGGAGGCGAAGCCCTGGTCAACCGCACACCGGCTCGCGCCCTGCGCACCGGCACGCTCGCGGCCGGGCTCGGGTTGGTTGCGGGTGGCATTGGATTGCCGCTGGGAGAAATGTCGTTTCAGTTGTTCGGAGCCGGCCTGCTCGGGCGGGCCCTCGGCTGGGGCGTCTTTGGAGTGCTGATCGGGCTGGCTGAAGGTTTCAGCGGAGGCAGCCAGGCCTGGAAGGGAGCCTTGGGGGGTGCCCTGGGCGGCGTGTTGGGAGGCCTATTGCTCGAGGTCGCCCGGCAACGCTTCGACCAGGCGCTCTTCGGCAAGGCGGCCGGAATGATCCTGCTGGGCGCATCGGTCGGGGCTCTCATTGCGCTCATTGTGGTGCTGCTCTCACGCGCCTGGCTGGAGGTGACCAGCGGCAAACTCAAGGGTGCCGAATTCATCCTCGACAAGTTCGGCAAACGCAGCGGCCCTTCGGCCATCGTGGGCAGCGACGCGCTCAAGGCGGACATCGTCTTGCCCGACCCGGACATCGCGCCGCAGCATGCGCTGCTGAGCGGCGACGGGATGCGCTTCATCATCAAAGACATGAGCACCAGCGGCACTTACCTCAACGCCCGCCGCGTCGAGCGGGCGGAGCTCTACGACCGAAGCGTGCTGCGCTTGGGCAATACCGAAATGGTCTACCACGAAAAGAGGTGACGCCATGGAACGAAGGATCCGCACCCCCATCGCACTGCTCATCGCCTTGGCCGTGGCCACTTCCGTGGCCTGGGTGCCGGCACAGGGCGCGGCGGATGTCCGTCTGAACGTGACCCAGGTGGATACCTCAAGGTTCCCACAAGTCGCGGTCTATGTCTCGGCGGTCGATTCGCGCGGTGAACCCGTGGCCGTCAGTCCGGCCGACATCATCTTGCAGGAGGACGGCACCCCGGTGGAGTCTCTCGAAGTTCGCGGGTTGGGCACCAGTGATCCATTGACCACCCTGCTGGTCATTGACGTGTCGGGCAGCATGCGCCGCGCCGGAAAGCTGGCAGCGGCCAAGGCGGCCGCCAGCTCCTACGTCAACCAGATGCGCCCCGGAGACCGCGCGGGCGTCATTGCCTTTGCCAGCGAGACGCGCACGGTGCAGTCGATCACCGCCGACCATCAGTCGCTGCTGGCGGCGATCGACGGCCTCGAGACCCTGGACGACACGGCGATGTACGACGCACTGCAGAGGGCGATCGGGACGCTCAATGCCGAAAGCGGGCGCAAATCTGTCCTGGTGTTGACCGATGGAATGGACAACCGCAGCCAGCACACGGCGGATCAGGTCATCGCGGCTATCGGGCCGGCCGGGCTCTCAATATCCACGCTCGGGCTGGGGGAGCCATCTCAAGGTGGCGCCTCCCTGGCCGGGCTGGATGAACCCGCGCTGACCCAGTTGGCCCAGCGCGCCGGCGGATCGTATGCCTACGCCAACGACCCGGACGCGCTGCAACGGCTTTTCGAGCGGCACGGGCGGGCGTTGCAGAGCGAGTACCTCATCACCTACCTCAGCCACTCCCCATGGCGCGACGGGGTCACCCGAACCCTGACCGCAACCCTCGGCCAGGGCGGCGAAGCGAGCACGCGCTACAACCCGGGCGGGGTTGTTCCCGAAGTTGGAACGCAGAGTGCTTGGGGCTTGTTCTTGGGCTTGCTGGCCGGGCTGCTCGCGCTGCTGGCAATCCCCGGCCTCATAGCTCGCGGGCGTCAATTCGTGCCGCGCCTGGTTCAACATGCCGGACCGGCACCTGCCGCCCAACTTTCCCGCATCCGCTTGCATGACGAACCCAAGGCGCGCATCCGTCTGCACTGAGAAGCTCGGCTCCCTGCAGCATTCGTCACGACCCGGCCCGCGGCATCCTGGGCTGAGCATAGGCTCAAGGTGTCGACCGGTGCCCTGGAGGAGAGATGCCCTGGCCGGAGCGAATCCATTCGGATTCATCCGAATCGTGATCCGGGTTCGCAGAATCTTCCCTGTCGCGTGACTCGTGCGACGAGGCAGCGTCATTCGAGGAGGGCGGCTCAGCAACCCAACCGATTGGCGTTCTGGGTGTGCTTCTAATGGGCATTGGGCTCGTCATGTAGGGCAACTTGCTCTTGCGGGGCATCAGCTTCCCTGCGAGTGGCGTGGCGCTGGAGATCCGAGCCCTCACCGCGGGCATGTCCATCCTCTTTGGCCGGCAATGGGGTGGTGCGGACCAAACCGCCGCCAGCCCCCAACCAACGCTTCACGGCACCGGGCGGCCTCGATGGCCGCCCGGACGCGTTTCGTCGAGGGGGCATTGATGAACACCCAGCGTGCCTTTCCGAGAGACCCTCCCGAATGAACCACGATGGGCATAGAATACGCCAAGGCGTGAGACGCTCGCCATCACGGCGGCCCATCAGGTCAGCGCCCGTGCGCGGACGCGTGGCGTGGAAGGAGGATCACATTGGGGATGCAAGACTTGAACTCGATGAACCTGGTCCCGCCCTCCGGCCTGCCCCCGGTCGAGGGCGTGACCATACCCCAGGAGTTGTATTGGGTACTTAGCAATCCGGCCCCGCTGGCAGGAATGCGCTACCCGCGCCCCGGTTTCCCGTGGGCGGCGCTCGCCCGGTCCGGAATCTCTCGCGTGGTGCGACTCACCTCCGATGGCACGTCGTACGACCCACGACCCCTGCAGGTTGCATACTCCGCCCAGCTCGAAGACCTCGTCCATGGCAGCTCACCCCGCAGCCCCCGGCAGGAGTTGCAGCTCATACGTGAGGCCGTGGGCGTGGTCCGCGAGGCGCTTGCGCATGGGGAGGGCGTGGTGGTCCACTGCGCTGGGGGCCGCGGGCGAACGGGAACCGTTCTCGGTGCGACTCTTGTCAGCTTGGGGTTTGCACCCGCCGAAGTGGTCGCGCACCTCGACCTGGTGCACAAGGCGCGCGGGACGAGCGGG
Source organism: Anaerolineales bacterium (assembly GCA_035288225.1). Taxonomy (GTDB): domain Bacteria; phylum Chloroflexota; class Anaerolineae; order Anaerolineales; family RBG-16-64-43; genus RBG-16-64-43. The sequence goes on from DATEAT010000012.1 coordinate 10,204, forward strand.
TGGCCGGAGTCGCCGTGGCAGTCGGGCATCCTGCAGCGCTTTGTTCCCAAACGTCCTCCGAGCGCAGCTTCAAAGGCACAGGGCCGCGGTCGGTGAGTGCCGTGCCGTCATCCGGCAATTGCCTCCCGCTGCCCGCGAAGCTTTCAGGCAAGCCGTTGACCCAGAGGTCAAGTTCTTCAATGAAATCGAAAACGATCGGTGCTCGCGAAGATCCCCATCTGCCGCGCCATTTGCCGCACGCGGGCTCCCTCCGCCTGATGGACTACGTTGAAATACACTCGGTCGAGGCGGCGGATATCACTGTGCCAACGCACAGTGTCCAGGGAGTGATCTTCGAACAGGCACGCGTGCATCACGCCTCGTTCGCCTCCGGCCGGTTGGCCAAGCTGCGAGCGAGCGACTGCCGGTTCGAGAAGTGCGATTTCACGGCCGCCGAATGGACCGAGGCGCACCTGTTGCGGGTCGACTTCGCCAGCTGCCGAATGTTGGGAATGCAGTGGGTGACCCTCGAGGCGCGGGATGTGCTTTTTGCAGACTGTTCGTGTGAAGGGGAGTTTTTCGTCTCCGCCCGGATGCCGGGCGCACGCCTCGAGCGCTGTGGGCTACGGCGAGCGTCCTTCGAAGGAGCGGACCTGACCGGTGCGCAGTTCCGCGAGTGCGATCTATCCGAGGCCGATTTGCGGGGTGCCGTACTCGCGCAGGCCGACCTGCGCGGCTGCAACATCAACGGGATGAAGATCGGCGCGCGCGATCTCATGGGCGCCATCCTCGACCCGGCCCAGGCGAGGCAAGTGACGGGTCTGCTTGGTATAGTTGTGAAGGACATTTCCGAAACGTAGCCCGTCCGCGCTATGCGGTTCGGGCACTCCAAAGGGTTGGTAGAGAGGTGTGAGATGGCTACAACGGCTGATCTCAAGGCGACCTTCTCGACGGTTCGCTCCCTTCTCAAGCGCTACCAGCCGCCTCTGGAGGCGACTGTCAACCGGGCGGCACGCTACGAACTCTGGTCACGGCGCGACGTGGTCATCGAGGGCCGCACGCGCAGCGAAATCTTCTTCGCCTCCGTGATCATCCAGAAGGATTTCGTGGGCTTCTATTTCATGCCGGTCTACGCCGACATCCGGCTCAAGTCCGTGTTCAAACCCGAACTTCTCCAGCGGCTCAAGGGGAAGTCGTGCTTCCACCTCAAGGTCCTCGACCGAGAGCTGACATCTCAGATCCGCTCAGCCTTGGCGGTGGGCTTTGCGATGTACAAGAAGCGAGGCTGGGTCTAGTCGAGATTGCTTCCACCGAGCGGGGGGCGATGCGTGACCGGGTCGCACCCCGACATCGACGTGGAGGCTGGCTGCGGAGGTCGGGATGGCGTGGAACGATCGCTTGAAGGCGGATGCGCTGCCGTGGTTGCTCAAGAAAGACGACCCGGGCCCGCGCTATATGGCGATGCGCGACGTGGTTGGGCTTCCCGAAGATGACCCCGAACTGCGCCGCGCGCGAAGGGCCGCCCACGCCCGCGGTCCGATCGCCGCCATCCTGGCGGCGATGGACCCGGACGGATACTGGGAGAAGCCCGGTCCCGGCTACAGCCCGAAGTACCGCTCCAGTGTATGGTCGCTTGTGCTCTTGGCCCAGCTTGGAGCTCGCCTGGAGGAGGACCGGCGTCTTGCAAGCGCGGCTGAGTACATCCTCAATCATGCGCTCACCCCGGGAGGCCAGTTCACCGCGAGCGCCGCTCCCTCGGGCACGGCCGACTGCCTGCAAGGCAACCTGCTGTGGGCGCTGGTTGTGATGGGATGCAACGACGATCGTCTGATAGCGGCGGCCGAGTGGGCCGCACGCAGCGTCACAGGCGAAGGCATCGCCACGGCGCACGAGCGCACGGCGTCGGTGCGTTATTACGCCGCCGGCAAATGCGGGCCCACTTTCGCTTGCAGCGCGAACAACAAGCTTCCGTGCGCCTGGGGCGGCGTCAAGGTGATGCTTGCCTTGGGACGCTGGCCCGCCCCCCGCACTCCCATGTTCAAGCGCGCGCTTGCCCACGGCGCCCAATTCCTTCTCGGAACCGACCCTGCCACGGCGCGCTATCCCACGTGGAGCGGCGGCCCGCCGAGCCGCAACTGGTGGAAGTTCGGGTTCCCGGTCTTCTATGTGACTGATCTCGTGCAGAACGTCGAGGCGCTAGCGGCTGCCGGGTACGCACGGGACCCGCGCCTGTCACACGCCATTGATCTCATCTGCGAAAAGCAGGATGAACATGGACAGTGGTCACTCGAATACGACTACAGCGGGAAGACTTGGGTCGATTTCGGGCGCAAGAAGGAACCCAATAAGTGGGTCACGCTCCGCGCGTTGCGGACGCTGAAGGCGGTTGGCTGACCGACAGTCGTTCTCGTTCGTTACATAGCGTCACGGAGCAGGTCTATGAAACCCCTCCGGCATAGTAATGTCCTCGCCTTCGCCGATCGACGCCAATGGAGGGCCTGGCTGCGCGCCAATCATCTGTGTGCCGACCAGGCCTGGTTAGCGCTTCCCAAGCGCGGACATCAGGGCCGGCTGGTCGGCTACGAGCAGGCCGTCGAGGAAGCATTGTGCTACGGATGGATTGACGGGTTGCTGCACAGGCTGGACGAAACGCGCTATCTTCTGCGCTTCACACCGCGCCGGGCGGGGGCTATCTGGTCGCGCAGCAACAAGCTGCGTGTCGCCCGGCTCATTCGACAGAAGCGGATGACCGCATGGGGCATGGCCAAAGTGCGAGAAGCCAAGCGCAGCGGGCAATGGCGCGAGGCAGAGCGCCGCGAACATACCGATCGCCCGCCGGCCGATCTCCTGGCCGAATTGCGCAAGCGGCGCGGGCAATTGGCCGCCTGGCGTGGGCTCGCTCCCTCGCGCAAGAAGCAGGTCTTGTACTGGCTGGCCAGCGCCAAGCGCGCAACCACCCGAGAGAAGCGCCTTCGCCAGGTCGCCGTACGCTGGCTGACTGCAAAACCGGCGGCCTAGGCGTGGCGGGCCGGCCTGGGGTCCTTCGCCCAGCCTCCGGCTCTGCGACACTTCCCGCTGCTTAGGATCCGGCGCGGCATCCGATATCGGGTGCGACAGCGCGCACTTCGCCGCGCTGCCAGCTCGACAACCGGGGCGCACGCCTCAAGCAACAAGGAGAGTCACCCGTGAGTATTCGCCCGGCAACAATGGATGACCTAGGCCCGATTGTCGAGATTTACAACGCCTCGATCCCGGCACGCATGGCGACGGCCGACACACAGCCGGTATCGGTCGAGTCTCGCACAACTTGGTTCACGGAACACTCGCCAGAGCGCCATCCATTGTGGGTGGCCGAGGTGGACGGGACCGTCGCCGGGTGGCTTGGCCTGGCAGCTTTCTACGGTCGGCCGGCCTACGCGCACACGGCGGAGGTCAGCCTCTATGTGCATCCCGATCAGCAGCGCCGGGGACTCGGCTCGGCACTGTTGATGCACGCCGTGGCGCAGGCTCCCCGCCTCGCGATCGAGACACTGCTGGCGTTCATCTTCGCCCACAATTCGCCAAGCCTGGTCCTCTTTTCCCGCTGCGCCTTCGCACGCTGGGGCGCACTGCCGCGAGTGGCAGTGCTCGATGGGATCCGGCGCGACCTGCTCATCATCGGCCGAAGCGTCGGCGCAGACGGCCCGCATCGTGCATCGCACGAAGCTGTGAATCCCTCATAGGCGAGGGCCGGTCGATCCGCCGGGTGTACCTATCGAGGCGCAAGAAAAGAATCTTGCCCAGCGATAGAACATTGAAACGACACCTCGCATATCCGGTTTTCCCGCGGGCACTTGCCGATTTCCGAACTCTTCCTATAATAGGGGCTTGGCTCGTCGAACAACCCAGCCCGGCAACAGCCGCGCGGCCCCCCTGGACCGCGCGCATACAATCCTGCAGGTTCGAGGCCACAATAATGGCCCCGGCCCACCCCTCAAAGGAGAATTGACGATGACGAAGGACGAGCGCCTGAAGATGTATTCCGATTTTCTGAAGGCCGAGGGATACGCCCCGGAGACGATAAAAGAGGGGGTCGTCTTCAAAGCGGAAGGCAAGACATATGTCATTATGGTAGACGAGAGCGACGAGCAGTTCTTCCGCTTGGTGTTCCCGAATTTCTGGTCGATCGACAACGACAAAGAGCGCGTCAAGGTCGTTGCGGCATCCAGCCACTCCACAGGTGCAACCAAAGTGGCCAAGATCTTCCCTGTCGATAACAACACCTGGGGGACGATCGAGCTGTTCGTTGCCTCCCCGGACCATTTCAAGGGAGTGTTCACTCGCTCGATGGGCGCGCTGCAGGCCGCCGTGCAGACTTTCGTCGGCCAAATGAAGAGCTAGCACCGCGGGCGGGTCAACCCGGGGGAGGCGACACGGGCACCCAGCGCGCGACGGGCGTCACAGGTTACCATTGCCACCAAAGCCAGCCGCGCTGTCCGATCAAGCGCGGCTGGCTCATTCCCCAGACCACCGCGCGAGCCTACCGAGGGTGCAGCAGCGCCAGGGTCTCTCGCAGCATGCGGGTCTTTTCGCCGAGTCCGAATCGCACCGTCCCGACTGCCACCCCGAAGCATCTGCGATGCGCCAAGTGGCCCGCGGTACTTTGCGCCGCCGGGCCGCATGGGGGTGCACCTGCCGCCCCCCGCCATCGCCGGTGGTTCCGATCTCGGCTCGGATGAGCTGGTTTGATATCGCTGGAGGGTCCTATGAGAGCGCTTCGCACCTTACGCCGGAGGCAAACCGCGGGCGAGGTCGTCCGCGCGTTCAACGAAGCCCTCAACCGTCACGATCTTGCCTCAATGCTGGACCACCTGACCGAGGACACGGTTTTCGAGAATACCTCCCCCGCCCCGGACGGTTCGCGCTACGTCGGCCGGGAAGCTGTGTCGGCCTTCTGGCAGGAGTTCTTCGACACCTCGACCGGAGCGCATATCGAACCGGAGGAGGTGTTCGCGTATCGCGATCGGTGCGTGATGCGGTGGCGTTATGAATGGCGTGGGCTCGACGGCACCCCCGGTCACGTGCGAGGAATCGATGTCTATCGTGTGCGGGGAGAGCGCATTGCCGAGAAGCTTTCCTACGTCAAAGGCTGAGGTGACCGATTCCCGCACAGCCCCTTGCGCGGCTGAGAAGCGGCCGCCCATCTGCGCCACGGGGCTGCGAATCAAGGAGGAGTTGCATGTTGGGGAAACCCGAACGCGCTGTGATTGCCGAGGCCACCATCGACGCCCCGCAGAGCGACGTGTGGCAGGCATGGACCACCGAGGCGGGAGTCCGGTCCTTCTTCGCACCGGCCTGCCGGGTTGAACTGCGACTGCGGGGCGCGTATGAGATGTATTTTGATCTGGCGGCTCGCGAGGGGCGACGCGGGGGCGAGGGGATGATTCTGCTGGCCATCCAGGAACCGAGCATGCTCTCCTTCACCTGGAACGCACCGCCCGAGCTGCCCAGCGTGCGGCCGCAATTGACTCATGTCACGGTGCGCTTGCGGGCCGTGGTTCCCCGCGAGACGCTGGTCAGTCTCCATCACGACGGCTGGGGCGAGGGCGGAGAATGGGATGAGGCGTTTCGCTACTTCGAATCGGCCTGGCGCGAGGTGGTCCTGCCCCGCCTGCGCTACCGATTTGCCGTAGGGCCGGTCGATTGGGCAAACCGGCCCGATCTGACCCCTTGGCAATAGCACTTTCCGTTCCGGAGCAAAGGCAGAACGAGGATCGACTTCCGGAGGGTAATTATGGTCCCCACCTGCATCGCGCTGAGCCCGCGAGCAGAGTCGGCCTCACCCAAACGTAGATCGCATCCGGCAAGGCCTCGTGTGAGGCGGGTCGAGTTGTGCTAGAGTGAATGGCGGAGGGCTGCCTCCGACGAGAA
>DATEAT010000013.1:0-9847 GCA_035288225.1 Anaerolineales bacterium
GCCCTCGCCCAGCAGATTGAAGCTCAGGATCGCGATGAAGAAGGCCATCCCCGGATACCAGCCCAGCCAAGGGTTGGAGCGCCAGAACGCGCGCACCGAGGCGAGCATGGCGCCCCATTCCGGCACATCCGAGTAGTGCCAGATCACCGGCTCCATTCGCCCGGCTTCCCCGATCATCGCTTGGAACCCGCCACCCATGAAAACGTTGATGAACCCTAACTCCGCCAGGAGCATGAGCACCGCGCTCATCTCGAGCACGGACAGCACGATAAGGGATGGCGCCAAGTTTGGCAGGACCGAACGCATTAGGATGTGCATCGTCCCTGCCCCGAGTGATCGGGCGCTCTCGATGTAGGGCTCGGCGCGTATGGCGGCCACCTTGCCTCGGACCGATTGAGCCAGTTCCCCCCAGCCCACGATGCACAGGCCAAGGATGAAGACACCCATGCCCTGCTGGATTCCGAGGGCATAGATCAGGACCATGGCGAAGAGAGTGACCGGGAACGCAGCCCACACACCGATCACCCCGCTGAGGAGCCGATCGAACCAACCGTCTTTCCACCAGCCGGCGAGGGTGCCGATGACTGCGCCCACCGCAGTGCGAGCAACCATCGCAAGGAAGGCGAGAATCATTGTCTGTCGCGCACCCACAAGCATGAGGGCGCGCACGTCGCGTCCGACAAGATCGCTGCCCCACGGAAACGAGGAGGATGGCTCGAAGGGAGGCGCCTGGATAACACCTTCGATCATGCGAACGCCATGCGTCTCGTATGGACTGACATCCGTGAATTGATCCCCAAGAAAGGCCAAGAGAACGAGCCCACCGACGAGCACGGCGCCGACGACAAGAGCCGGATTGCCCAGCACGACGTACACGCCCTTTGACCGCGCGCTTGCGACAGCGGGCAATTCGCCCAGCGACGTGCCGGCTGCTGCGTCGCGCGATCGCTTCGCCGGCCTGGACCTTCGAACGTTCAAGCTGGCAATCCGCGTGAACACCAATCGAAAGACGCCCGCAATGGCATCCAGTCCGCTCGAGAGCACCTCGGCGATCGACCGACGCCCTTCCCGGCTTTCCTGCAGGGAGATCTCCCGCAGGCGTGCGTCGAGAAGCGGGAAGGTCAAATCGATCAAGAGGTTGACCAAAAGGAAGAAGAGCCCCAGCGACACGATGAGATCGGTTACCAGCGTGTCCATTCCCGAATCGAGCATCTGGAGCAATGTCGCACCGACACCTGGCCAGAGAAAGAAGGTCTCCACCACAGGCAGGCTGGCCAAAGAGAAACGCAACGAGATTCCGAGCGTGGTGAGGATCGGGATGATGGCATTTCGAAACACATGGCGACTGAGCACCGCACGCCACGGGAGTCCCTTCCCCCTGGCGGTGCGGATGTAGTCCTGCCCAAGGATCTCGCTAAACGAAACGTGGGTCACCCGAGCCAGCTGGGCGATGGGCCGCCCGGCCAACACCATCGCCGGCATGACCATATGAAGATCCCACCCGAACCCCGTCGGAGGAAAGGCCAGCACCTCCGTCCGGCGGAAGATAGCAATGTCGACGATCCATAGGAACATAGCGAGCAGAAAACTGGGGGTGGATATCCCTAAGACCGAGATCAATACAAACAGCGACGAGCCAAACCGGCCGCGGGCGTTGGCCGCAGCGATGCCCAGCGGAATGCCCACAAGTGCCGCCAACGCGAGGGAGACAAGCAGCAGCCCGGCGCTGTTGGCAAACACTCCGCTCACGACATCGAAAGCAGGGGTCTCGGCGCGATGCCAGAGGTAGGAGGCAGGGTGGGAAAACAAATAGCTTGCGAGTTCGGCCAGCGAATTCAGAGCTGCACCCGCGGGATCGGCGGGGAGCCCCTCCCGTGCGCGCTGCGCCAATGTCAGGCCTAAGAGAGTCAGGTAAGCAATGGTGCCAAGAGTCAGGGAGGCGGTGGCTGCCCAACGCGCAAGCGCAACAAGGATTTGCATAGCGGACGATCGTGCGCGAGGCTCCGCGGACGCTTCCGCTGTCGCACGAGCCCGCTGAGAACTGTCCCCCAGCGCCGATAGGTCGGATCTAGCAAGCCCGGACCGCTTCCCGCCGAGCGGACCCCGCGAGGGTGGAGCGACGACCGAGGTGGTGTTCGAGGCCAGGCGACGGATGGGCTGCGTGCTTGAGGCAGTCGTGGCGGAAGGGAGCACTCCCGGCGCTCGAGGCCGGCCAACCTCGGCTGCGAGTGTCTGCAGCCCTTTTCGGGCAGCCGTGCTTTCCGGATGGATTTCCAGGAGGCGCTCGAGGTAAGCCCGTCGCCTGTCGCCAGTGGCGAGTGCCGCCAAGACGAGCCAGGCCATCTCGTTGGAGGCATCCAGGCTCAAGGACCGCTGGGCAAGCCGACGGGCAAGCCCACGATCCCCTTCGACAAGCGCTCGGCGCGCCTCGACCGCATCCTGATCCGGGGTGGGAGGCATCATCGATGGTCCAGGGTCGAAGCTGACGGGGTGCCCGCTGACGGCACGGCGCTCGTGGCTACTGGATGATTCCAGGGTGGGCCCGACATGGGCTCAACCGGGTGGACTAGCTGACGCCATCACCCGGCTTACGCCTGAGAGGCAATCCGAGATACCTGCAATGCCTGCGTGTTGCGGGCCGTTTGGCCGATTCTACACCGTGCCGACATCACACAATACAGTCGGATGGCGTATTCAGCGGAGTACGAACGAGGGAAATCGATGACTGGGCAGCAACCTGTCAGGATGATGTAGACAGGCAAGCGCCTTGCCGCATCGTCGGGCGTTTTCGGAACATCACTCGGAAAGCTGGATGGGGGCTTGAATCGCTCGGCCGGAAGGGACTCCAGGCTGAGCCAATGTCGGCCCTAGGATGGTTTCTGAGGGACGTTGGGCGAAGGCCGATCTTGAGGAGCCAATTTGAGCGACTTGAGCACCCATCCCAGAAACCGCAGCGCGACCAGGGCCGCGGCAAAGGCCGAGGCGATAACCCCGATCAACCCGAGAATGCCCAGGCCGACGGAGCGCGCCAAGTGGCGCGGCTGTTCGATCAGTACCGGCATCGATGTTAGGTGGGCCAGTTTCTCGCGCAGCGAATGGACGAACTCCGGGCGAGGATGGCGGGGCGCCAGGCTGTTCTGCAGCAAACGCGCGAGACGTGCTTCTTGGTACCTGATCTGCTTCATCCGACCGCTTTTCCCCACGTACAGAATCACTCAGGAGGAGCGCCGGCCTCGGGGCTCTACCCGGCGGCCATGCTCTCCATCCTGCGGGTGTCCCTTTTCCACGTGTTCAACCAGGTCATCGCGCAAAGTGAGCAGCGTGCGATGGTAGAGGCTCTTGATCGCCCCCTCGGTTCGCCCCATGATCTCGCCGATCTCAGCGTTGGAAAGATCCTCGGCGTACTTCAGGATCAACAGCTGTTGGCGTTCCTCCGGCAAGTGCCGCAGCGCACGCAACAGTACGCGCCGTTCCTCTTCGTCTTCGGCCAGTTCGTGCGGCTGGTCGCCCGCTTCACGTCCGAGCGCCTCGTCGAGCCCGACCACCTGCTGCCGGCTGTGGTCGCGATGCCAGTTGGCCACCAGGTTGTGGGCGATGCGATACAGCCAGGCCGAAAAAGGCAAGCCCTGGTCCTGATAGCCGTCGATATGCGTCAGCGCTCGCTGGAAGACGCGCGCCGTCAGGTCCTCGGCATCGTGCTCGTTGCCCATGCGGTAGTAGACGTAGGTGTAGATCTTCCGCACGTAGCGTTCGTACAGTTCGCCAAAGGCCTGCGGGTCGCGCTTGGCGCGCCGGATGAGCCGGACTTCTTCGGACGTAACGCTCAACCTGGTTGCTTCGCGCAGCCGCTACTCAAAGTAACACCTGCCGCGCGCCTCCGTTGCGTGAATAGGGCGAGTATAGCAGAGGCCGCGGGCTCACCCGCGGATGAGGGGGCCGGCGTCACCCAGGCAGTGACGCAGGATGAGCTCGGCATCGCTGAGGGGATCGTCGTCGAAGGCGGGACGGCCCCCGGGCAGCACGCGCGCCACCAGGCGCTGCGCCGTGGCGCGCACCGCCTCGGGCACCTCGGGCTCGCGCGAGGCCCACACCAGCCAATCGTAGGCATTGCCCGGCACGCCCATTGCCCTGTAACGCAGGCGCAGCGCCTGGCCTGCGGCCCGGCGGGCACAAACACGCGCCCGGCCCTCATTGCCGGCCGCGCGCGCTTGATACATGGCCTCCCGTTCGCGTTCGATCTCAGGCGGGAACATCCGACCGCGGCCTCGGCCGCGAAGGGTCAGCGCGCCCGCCGGGCCGTGCGCGGCTTGGGCCGCGCGGCGCGCGTGCGGGCGGGCGTGGCCCTGGCGGGCGTCGTGCGCCGGGCGGGTTTGGAGCGCTTCGTGCGCGCCGAGGTCTTGGCGCGAGGAGTGAGGGACCGGCGGTGCGTCGCATTCTGTGCTCGCCCGGCGCGCCGCGGCGCGGGGCGGCGTGCCGCAGCCCGCGGCGCCTCAGCCGCCTTCGCCGGCAGCTCGCCGCCTGCGAAACGCCGATACAACGCCAGCAGGTTCTGCCAATGCAGCTCGGGCGCGAGGCCATTCAGCACGATGCGGCTCTTACCGCATTTTTCGATGGTGATTTGCTGCAAATCCATTTCGGTCCAACCGCGCCGCACCGCCGCCAACACTTCGCGCTCGATGCGCTCGAGGTAGGTAATGTGCGAGCCGATCATCTCATCGATCTCGCCGCGCAGGATCACGTCGCCGTGGCCCTGGACGACATTCTCCAGCCCCATGGCTGCAATGGTGCGCAGGGTGCGCACTTGCGTCGCCACATCGCCGTCACGAATGTGCGGTAAGGGCATCACTGCGTCGCCCGAAAACAGAATCCGATCTTCCTCGATGAGCACGCCGATGCCGTCCGGGCTGTGACCGGGCAGCACCAGCATTCGCAGCGTGCGTTTACCCATCTGCAGCGCGAGCGTTCCGCGGGCAAAGGTGACCTCCGGCAACACCACCTGGACTTGCGCGAATTCGCGGTTCTCGGATTTGGCCATTCCCAGCCCTCGCCGCCCGCGCGTGTCGAGCAAGCCGCGCGAGAGGGCGTGGGTGATGAGGGTGGCCCCCGGAAACAGGAATGACCCGCTCGAGTGGTCGGCGTGGTAGTGGGTGTTGACCAGATACCGCACGCGGCTGCCCAGCCGGTTCTCGAGAAAATCGCGAATCTCGCGCGTCTCGCCCGGCGTGGCCAGCGTGTCGATGAGCACCGTCCCCTCGGGCGTCACCACTGCCCCGGCGTTGACCTGGGCGTAGACGTCGCTCGAGAAGCAGTAGATGTCTTCCGCAATTCGTTCGCGCATCATCAGGCTGAGCCTTCGCGTCCTGCAATTCGGAGCATTTGGCCCCTTGTGACCGGCTCCACGCGGGAGAATAGCACATCCGTCGAAGGCAAGTCAAGGAAAGCATTCTGCGTTGCGTATGAGTGCCGACTGTCCATGAATGTTGCATGCTGAGAGAATGCCCCATCGACCTCTCCAAGAAGTTGGATCGTCCGCCCTCCGCCGATTGACGGGCTTGCGGGCGCGTGCTAGAATGCCGGCAATCGATACCGACCAGAGCCGCGAAGAGTAGGCATCGCCCGCTGTCAGAGAAGGACGGCCACCGGCTGCGAGCCCCCTCAGCGAGTATGCCGAACGTCGCGCGGCTGTCCGCTGCAGAAACGCCATGCGGAGTAGAGCAGCGCGGGAGAGCCCGATAGCGCTCACGAGTGCGCCGCACGCCGAATGCGGCGAAGCGAGGTGGTACCGCGAAGCCCAAGCCCTTCGTCCTCGAGGACGAAGGGCTATTTGTTTGTGGAGCAGGCCGGATCCCGAGGAGAGACTTCATGAGCCGCGAGTCGTTGCCGAAGACCTTCGACTTTCAATCGGTCGAACGCCGCCTGTATCGTTGGTGGGAGAAGAATGGTTACTTCCGCCCGACGAACGACCCGGCCCGCCCCGGGTTCGACCCCGCGCGCAAACCGTTCGTGATCGCCATCCCCCCGCCCAACGTGACCGGCGAACTGCACCTCGGGCATGCCATGTTCGTCTCCATCGAAGACCTGCTCGTGCGCTATCACCGCATGCGCGGAGTGCCCACCTTGTGGGTGCCGGGCGCCGATCACGCCGGCATCGCCACCCAGCTGCAGGTGGAGCGATTGCTCGAGCGCGAAGGGACGCGGCGCGAGGCAGTCGGCCGCGAGAAATTCGTCGAGCGCGTGTGGGAGTGGAAGCGCAAATACGGCGGCATCATCTTCGACCAACTGCGCCGGCTGGGCGCAAGCTGCGATTGGGAGCGTGAGCGCTTCACGCTGGATGAGGGCCTCTCGCGCGCCGTGCGCGAGGCCTTCGTGCGACTGTACGAGAAAGGGCTGATCTACCGCGGCCCACGCCTGATCAATTGGTCGCCCGGGCTGCGCACCGCGGTCTCGGATCTGGAGGTGGAGTACAGCGAGGAGCCGGGCACGCTCTACCATTTCAAGTACCGAATCAAGGGGTCCACCGACTTCATCCCGGTGGCGACCACGCGCCCGGAGACCATTCTCGGCGACACGGCTGTGGCCGTCCACCCGGAGGATGATCGCTACAAACGCTTTGTGGGTGCAACCGCACTGGTGCCCATCCTCGACCGCGAGATCCCGGTCATCGCCGACGAGAGCGTGGTGCGAGAGTTCGCGACCGGTGCACTGAAGATTACTCCCGGGCATGATGCCACCGACTATGCGGTGGGGCAACGCCACGGGTTGCAGGTACTGTCTGTCCTCGATGAAGCCGCACGCGTCAACGCTCACGGCGGGCCGTATCAGGGGCTTGACCGCTTCGAGGCGCGTGGCCGGCTGTGGGAGGATATGCGCCACGCCGGATTGGTGATCAAAGAGGAGCCGTACACGCTCAACATCCCTCGCTCGCAACGCGGAGGTGAGATCATCGAGCCGATGATCTCCACCCAGTGGTTTGTTCGCATTCAGCCGTTGGCCGAGGTGGCACTGGCGGCGGTGCGTGACGAGCGCATCCGCATCATCCCCGAACGCTTCGAGAAGGTGTATGCCAACTGGCTCGAAAACATCCAGGATTGGTGCATTTCACGGCAGTTATGGTGGGGCCACCGCATCCCGGTGTGGTATTGCCCGCAAGGGCACCAGACCGTCACGCGTCAGGATCCTGAACGCTGCTCGACCTGCGGCGCGGACCATCTCGAGCAGGACCCGGACGTACTGGATACCTGGTTCTCCTCGGGCCTGTGGCCGTTCTCAACCTTAGGCTGGCCCGACCAGACGGCCGACCTGGCCTACTTCTACCCGACCTCGGTGCTGGAAACGGGCTACGACATCTTGTTCTTCTGGGTCGCGCGCATGATCATGATGGGGCTCGAATTCACCGGCCGGCCGCCCTTCCACACCGTGTACTTGCACGGGCTGGTGCGCGACGGACGCGGCCGGAAGATGTCGAAATCGCTTGGCAATGTTCTTGACCCACGCTGGGTGATGGACGGCGCAACAATCGAGCAAATTCGCGAGGCCGGAACGAGCCAGGAGGTCGAAGAGGCCTACCCCAAGGGTCTGCCCGCGATGGGCACGGATGCGTTGCGCTTCACATTGCTGACCAGCGCCAGCCCGGGCAATGACCTCAACTTGAGCCTGGACCGAGTGGAGGCCAATCGGAATTTCGCCAATAAGCTGTGGAATGCGGGGCGGTTCGTGGTTGGCAACCTGGCGGGGTTACCACCGGCCGGCTCGTCATCTGCGCTGCCCCCCACCCCGGCCGATCGCTGGATCCTCTCGCGCCTCGCGCAGGTGGTGGCCGAAGCCACGCGCCTGATGGAAGCCTACCAGTTCGGCGAGGCCGGGCGCCAGGTGTACGAGTTCTTCTGGGGCGAGTTCGCCGATTGGTACCTGGAGGTTTCCAAGGTGCAGATGGCCGAGTCGGCCGACCGCGCGCGGCACACGGCGCGCGTACTGGTGACGACGTTGGACGCGTGCCTGCGCTTGCTGCATCCGTTCACGCCATTCGTCACCGAGGAGCTGTGGGGCAACCTGCGTCGCGCCGCGATCGCGGCCGGGGACGAATTCGGCCCGCGCGAGGGCTGGCCGGAGGCCCTCATCATTGCGCCCTGGCCGACGCCGCAGCATTCGGTCGACGACAATGCCTTGGCGGATTTCGCGTTGTTTGCCGACGTGGTCCGCGCAATCCGCAACTTGCGCACCGAGCGCAAGGTGCCGACCGGCTCACGCCTGGCGGCGCGGATCGTCGCTGGGCGGGCGCTGCCGGTCTTCGAGGCCATGCGCCCGGCGCTCATTACGCTGGCGCACCTCGACGGCCAACGTCTGGAGATTGCCGCGAGCGGGCAGGACACACCGCACGGCGTGCCACTTACCGTGGGTCCGGTCGAAGTCCATGTTATGCTCGAAGCCGCGGGCGGCCAAGCCTCCGAGCGACCGCGCCTGGAGGCTGAACTGCGCGATGTTGAAGCGCACATCGAGCGACTTGAGAAGCTCTTGGCGGGTGATTTTGCGGCGCGCGCGCCGGCTGCGATCGTGGGCAAGGAACGCGAGAAGCTCGCCGCCCATCATGAGACGCGCGCCAGGCTGAAGCACCAGTTGGGCGAGTAGCACGAGTCGAATCGCTGCCTCCGGCAGCCCATCGACCTCTGGGCTATCAGCATTCAGCGTCTGCAAAACGCCGATCGAGAAGAGGCATGACCCTTTCCGCCCCCATTCTGCTTGAACTGACCGCCAGCGATTCGCACATGGCGATGCTCACGCCGGTCGTCCACGAGCTGCGGCGCCGCGGCTTGCCGGTCGTCGTGTACTCCGACTGCGAGATACTGCGCAAGCCCTCCAACGTGCCCGCTCTCGAAGCGCTGGGTGTGCCTTACGTGCGCCTGGCCGAGGCGCCGCTGCCCAGCCCCGACCTGGATTGGGAGATACGCGCCGCCCCGCTGCGCCGCGAGATCGAGCGCCAAGTGAGGCGCGTGCGCCCCGCGGCGGTGGTCGTGCTCAACGACCGCAACTTCCCCTCCAACACCTTCGTCAAGACGGCGCGCCGGCTGGGAGTGCCCTCCATTCTCTTGCAGGAGAGCATGCGCAAGGACCTCTTTCAGCGCCCGACCTGGCGCAAGCTGGCCTTTCGCTGGCGGCGGCGGCTCATGTTCGGCATCGAAGGCGGCCTGCGCATGTACGGCCAGGGTGGCTGCGACTGGTACGCTGCGTGGGGCGAGATGTCGCGCGCCTACTTCGAACACGTGGGCGTGCCGGCCGCGCGCATTCGCATTACCGGCAACCCTCGCTTCGACCAATTGGTGACGAGCGATTGGTCGCACGCCGCACAAGAGGCGCGCCGCAAGTTGGCCATGGCCGAGGGCGAGTTCCCGCTCACGTTCCTTTCCAGCCCGATCGAAAAGATGCTCATCATTTCGGCCGAGGAGAAGGACACCGCGTTGCGCCGGCTGCTCGAATGGGTGGCCACTCTGCGCTCCACCGAGCGTTGGAAAGCTGTGCGCTTGCGCTTCAAGCTGCATCGCGGGGAGAGTGCGGAACGATTCCGCATAAAACTGCACGAATGGGGCGCGGAAGGCTTCGCCGAGGTGGTCGAGATCGGGTTGTATCCATTGGTGGCTGCCTCGCGATGCGTGCTCATGTTCAGCACCACGGCCGGGTTGGAGGCAGCGCTTCTCCGCCGCTCGGTCGGCATCCTTAGCTTGTCGCGCCCGCTGGACGATTGGGATTTTGTCGGCCGCGGGGTCGCGAGCGCCATTGCCAGCCGCGATGACCTCGAGCGCTTCCTGGCCGCCGCCCAGGAGGGCGAGGCGCCAGGCGAGGCCGCGCGGCAGGC
>DATEAT010000014.1:0-3957 GCA_035288225.1 Anaerolineales bacterium
CCCCGTATTGGTCACCATGGCGCAGCGCGCCCTACCTGGACGGGCGGGTTTCGCGGCCGGGCTGACCCTTGGGGTCATGTTCGCCGCGGGCTCTCTGGGTGCCTACCTTTCGGGGCTGGGCGCCGACCGGCTTGGGCTGGCACAAGTGCTGCAAGCGAACGCTCTCATCAGCGTGGCTGCAGCGGCGGTAGTCCTCGCATTGCGGCGCGAGTCCAAAAACGGCCCCACGCCGTTGCTCTCGGCCGAGGGATGAAAGATCTTCACCGCTGAGCCTGCCCCCTGGGCAACCACTCCAGGGCAGGCTGGCCGGCTAGGCCGGGGAGACCGCAGAGACAGCTGACCCGTTGTTTCACACTCAGCCGGGCAGGAGTAGATGCATTCGACATTTTCTGCAAGAAGCGCAAGGCAACATCAAGTTCCCTGTCTGTTCTCCGTGTGCCGTGTGGTGGACGATCCAGCCCTCGAACGCATCCGTTGAAAGGGGCACCCCATGAAACGCATCTCGTTCCTACGCTTGCTGGGGGTCACCATTCTCGGTTTCGCGCTGACTCTGGTTTCGAACACACTCGAGCCGGCCGTGCTGGGGCGCAAGGTGATCGAGCTCGTACCCGAGGGGCGCAACACGGCGCTGGGCCTGACGACCTTCGCCGGCCTCATCGTTGCCATCCTGGTCCAGCCGATCGTGGGTGTCTTCTCCGACCGCACTCGATCGCGCTGGGGGCGGCGGTTGCCCTACATGGCGGCCGGCACGGCAATGGTCATTGCCTGCCTGTTCCTGATCGCCGGCGCACCGGTCTTTGCCGTGGTTGTGGTGGGCCTCTTGCTCATCCAGCTTTCCTCCAACATCGTCCAGGGGCCGTGGCAGGCGCTCATCCCGGATAAAGTGCCCGACAGCCAGCGCGGCCAGGCCTCCGGGCTCAAGGCCATGCTCGACATCCTGGCCTTCGTCGCCGGGCGAATCGTTGCCGGCCAGTTGGTCGGTCGGTTCGTGGAGTGGGGGCAGGCGGCAGTTTATGCGGCGGTGGCCGTCCCCTCGGTGGTGTACATCATCGCCCTGGCGGTCACCGCATGGTCGGCACGCGAGGGGGCAGAGACGGCCGAGAGCGCGCCGCAGCGCACGGTAGGCGAGGCGTTGCGCGCGACCTTTTCGGTGGATTTTCGCGCACACCCAGCGTTCGGCTGGTGGTTTGCCAACCGCACCCTGTTCTGGGCCGGGTTCCTCGCGCTCAACACCTTCCTGCTCTTCTATCTCATTGATGTTGTGGGCATGAGCGAAGGCGGCGCGCAGAAGTTCATCGGCACGCTCTCGACGATCCTCGGCGTCGCCCTGGTCCTGGTTTCGCTACCCTCGGGCTGGCTCTCGGACCGCATCGGGCGCAAGCCGCTGGTGGTTTTCGCCGGACTGTTGGCGGCCATCGGCACCGGCGTTTTGCTCTCGGTGCGCAGCGAGGCGTTGCTTACTGTGGCCGGGCTGATCATCGGTGCGGCCGTGGGCACCTTCTTGGCCGCCAACTGGGCGCTGGTGACCGACATCGTCCCGCGCGAGGAGGCGGCGCGCTACTTGGGCGTCGCCAACATCGCCACCGCCGGCGGCTCGGCAATTGCCCGGTTCCTCGGCGGCGCACTGATCGATTCGCTCAACCGTGCGACGGGCACGCTCAACGTGGGCTATCTGACCGTGTTCGGGCTGGCGCTGGCTTTCTTCATCCTCAGCGCGATCGTCATCCTGCCCATGCCGACGCCGCGCCGATGATGTGGGCGAACCATACTCACCGCAGCCTGCCCCCTGGGCAACCGCTCCAGGGCAGGCTGGCGGGCTAGACCAGGGAGTTCGCCGAGATCGCGGAGAAGTTCTTGAACTGCCCCGCAAGCCAATTCCTTCTGTGTCCGGTCTTGAGGGAGAAGAGTCCGGTTTTCGTGCGGACGCGGGTTGCCGCCTTCATCAAGTTGTCTCTCAGAGATTATCTCGGCGTTCCCCCCGGCCTGCGGCCTAAGGCAGGCTGCGTGCTCGGCGGTAAATAAGGAGCCTCATGCGCATCATCGAAGTCGATACCGACAACCGCCGCCAAGTGGAAGCGTTTCTCGATCTGCCCTTCCGTCTCTATCGCGATGTGCCGCAATGGGTTCCGCCCTTGCGCCACGAAGCGCGGCTGATGCTCAACCGCAAGCGGCATCCCTTCTTCCACCATTCGCAAGCGGCCTTTCTGCTGGCGGAGGAGCGCGCCGGGCAGGCCATCGGGCGCCTGGCTGTCCTCGACAACCGCAACTACAACGAGTTCAACAAGGAGCGCACGGCGTTCTTCTTCCTCTTTGAATGCGAGGACAATCGCGAGGCGGCTCTGGCTCTATTCGAAGCCGGATTCGCCTGGGCGCGCCGGCGCGGGCTGAACAAGATGAACGGCCCCAAGGGGATGACGCCATTTGATGGGCTGGGGATGCTGGTACGTGGGTTCGAACACCGCCCGGCCTTCGGCATCCCGTACAACTTGCCGTACTATCCAGCTCTGGTCGAGGCGGCGGGCTTCCACACCAGCGGCGAAATCGTCTCCGGTTACCTGGGCGGCACGTATCAGCTGCCCGAAAGGGTGCACCAGGTGGCCCGGGCCGTGCAGCAGCGCCGCGGGCTGCGCGTGGTGCGCTATCGTTCGCGGCGGGACCTGCGCACACTCGTGCCGCAGCTGCAGCAACTTTATAACGATGCCCTGGGCGGCACGCCGGGCGGGGTGCCGCTCAACGACGAGGAGGTTGGGGCGCTGGCCGAACAACTGCTGTGGTTCGCCGACCCGCGACTGATCAAGATCGTGATGAAGGACGAGCGGCCGGTGGGATTCCTCTTCGCCTACCCGGATGTGTCGGCAGCCGTGCAGCGGACACGCGGCCGGCTGTGGCCGCTGGGCTGGCTGGACCTGCTGCTCGAACTGCGCCGGACGAAGTGGATCAACATCAATGGCGCGGGCATTATCGAGAAGTATCGCGGGCTGGGCGGGACGGCGCTCCTGTTCAGCGAGCTAGAGAAAAGCGTTCACGAGGGTGGTTTCGCACACGCCGACTTAGTGCAGGTCGGGGTCGAGAACGACAAGATGCAGCGCGAGCTGGCTGAACTAGGCATTGACTTCTACAAGATGCACCGCTCGTACGAGCGGCAGTTGTGACGCTTTTCACCACATAGCACACAGCCTGCCTTGGGCCGCAGGCCGGGGGGAACACGGAGGGTTCTCGGGTCTCCTTCATTATCGGTGTGGGGCCATTGCAGGGTGGTCCGCCGCCCAGCCTGGAGGCATGATGGCTGGCGGGCAAAAGCGAGTGCTCATCGCTGCAGCCCAATCAAGAGCCCGCGCTCAGAATTGGATTTGAAAAGCCTTGTGCGTCACCCTTGGCGCGAGACGGCGGCCGCGGTAATATTGCTGCTCGCGATATCCAGCGCGGCTTGGCGTGTGACGCGACCAGGCTCTTCATCCGAATTTCTTACAAGTTGAGATAGGAGGCACGATGGTCATTGGCAAACCGGCGCAAGAGGCGATTAATGAACAGGTCAAGAACGAGCTGTACTCGGGCTACATGTACCTGGCCATGGCGGCCTACTGCGAGGCGAGCAACTTCCCGGGCGCGGCTAAGTGGATGCGCATGCAAGCCGGGGAAGAGCAAGAACACGCGATGAAGTTCTACGACTACGTGTTCGACCGCGGCGGACGCGTGACGCTGCAGGCCATTCCCCAGCCGCCGGCGGAGTTCAAGGGGCTGCTCGACATCTTCGAGCAGGCGTATGCCCACGAGCAGAAGGTGACCGGCATGATCAACGGTCTGTATGCCGCAGCCGCCAAAGAGAACGACTACGCGACGATGTCGATGCTCAAGTGGTTCATCGACGAGCAGGTGGAGGAGGAAAGGAACGCCTCCCAAATCGTCGAGATGCTCAAGCTGGCCGGGAATCACATCCCGGCGGTGATGATGCTCGAC
>DATEAT010000015.1:0-3680 GCA_035288225.1 Anaerolineales bacterium
TTCGGCATCGGCATGAACACCGACCACACGCTGGAAGAGGTCGGCAAGCAGTTCGACGTTACGCGCGAGCGCATCCGCCAGATCGAGGCCAAGGCGCTGCGCAAGCTGCGGCATCCGAGCCGCTCCGAGCATCTGCGCAGCTTCCTGGATTAAAAAGGATTCTCACCTACTCCCCCTCTCCCTCGAAGGGAGAGGGCAAGGGGTGAGGGTGAAGTGTCAACAGCATCACGGGCCGGTATAATCCGGCCCGTTGTCTTTTTGGGCCCTCAATTAACTCCCTCTCCCCCTGCGGGAGAGGGCAGGGGAGAGGGGGCACTTATGCGCCAGGTTGAGGCACACCCCTCACCCTCATTCCCTCTCCCCTTGTGGGAGAGGGAGGCGAGTCGTTCGCGCTTCGCGCGTTTTTATAATATTTGGGCCTGTAGCTCAGTTGGTCAGAGCGGAGGACTCATAATCCTTTGGTCCCAGGTTCGAGTCCTGGCGGGCCCACCATCCTCTTGCACATACCCAGAATGGGCATTAATATGCCCAATATGGGCACGAAAATAAAACCCCGGGTTTCCAAGACTCAAAAGCGCACCAGCCTGGCCGACGCGCTGTTTTCGACCATCCAGCAGCGGGTGCTGGCGTATTTGTTCGGCCAGCCGGAACGCAGTTTCTTCGCCACCGAGCTGATCAGGCTCGCCGGCGGGGGCTCCGGCGCGGTGCAGCGCGAGCTGGCGCGGCTGGCGGACAGCGGGCTGGTGACGGTCACGCGCGTGGGGACACAAAAACATTACCAAGCCAACCCGAGATCGCCGATCTATGCCGAACTCTGCGCCATTGCACAGAAGACCGTAGGGCTGGCGGAACCGTTGCGGGAGGCGCTCGCGCCGCTGGCGAAGCGCATCACCGCGGCCTTCGTGTTCGGCTCGGTGGCCAAGCGCAGCGACACCGCCGCTAGCGACATTGACGTGCTCGTGCTCTCGGACAGCATTGACTATGCGGACGTGTTCGCGGCGTTGCAATCGGCGGAGGCGAAGCTCGGGCGCACGGTGAATCCGACGGTCTATACCCCGGCGAACTGGCGCAAGAAACGGAAGGAGGGCAATGCCTTCGTCGTGAAAGTGGGCGCACAATCCAAGCTGTTCCTCGTCGGCACGGAGGAAGACCTTGCCTGAGAAATCCAGGGAACTCGCGAATCTCGCCCGCATCGGCAAGCTGGCAATCGAGCCCGGCACGCCGGGCGAGATCAAGGGGCTGCTGACCTCCGGGAACGAACGTCTGACGGATGCCCGCAACGAGGGCCTCGCGCTGTCCAGCCGGTTCGACCTGGCGTACAACGCGGCACATGCCTTCTCGCTCGCGGCGCTGCGCTGGCACGGTTACCGTTCGGACAGCCGCTATCTCGTATTTCAAGCGCTGCCGCACACCCTCGGGTTGCCCGCGGCGACATGGCGGGTGCTGGCCAAGGCGCACGAGGTGCGCAACGTCGCGGAGTACGAAGGGCATTTCGACGCCGATGCGACGATGCTGCGGAATCTCATCGAGGCTGCGGAAACAGTCCGGGTTGCGGTCACCGCGTTGCCGGCCTTACCCGAAACTTGAAGTAAGCCCGGTGGCCGCACCCGTCAAAGACGGTTCTGATCCGCGTGAAGGGCGATTCGATGATCGATGCGGGCATTCACGCCGATGATGTAGTCGTTGTAGAGAAACGGACCTCCGCGAATGTGGGTGACATCGTCGTCGCCATCGTGGACAACGAATTCACGCTGAAGCGGCGGGACCGCGAACGCGGCCGGGTCGCCTGTCTGCGTGCGGACACGCACAGGCAGATGTTGAAGACGGAGAACAAGGCCTACCTGCCCGCGCGCCGCGCGCAGGCGGGTCCGGTCATCCGCCCGACACCTCCCATATCCCCTCTCCCAAAGTTGAAGAGGTGCGAGCGCAAGCGAGCCTCGGCTCGCCTCCCTCTCCTTCTGGGAGAGGGAATGAGGGTGAGGGCGGCGGGAGAGGGCCAGGGTGAGGGCGGTGGCCCTTGGCTGGTGGTCGGGCAGTTTCGCCTGTCTGCGTGCGACGCACAGGCAGGGAAGTACTGATAACAACTCGATCGCTGACTCGATCGCAAAATGTGTCAATGCAACGGCCTGTTGCCCAAATCAATCCCGTTCATGATAAACGGTGTTAAAATGCACGCGTGTCAGTCACCACAAGAGAGGCACGCGCATGATGGGACGTGAAGGTGCGATTCAAAGCAAGCTCTTCTACACGGACTTTAACCTCGATCGGCGCGTCCGAGCCGACCACCCCCTTCGTAATATCGCCCACCTGATCGATTTCGACTTCGCCTATCAGGACGTGGCCGATACCTATGGCGCCAACGGTAATGTTTCCCTCCCACCGCCGGTGATCCTGAAGCTGATGCTCCTCCTGGTGCTCTACAACGTGCGCTCCGAGCGCGAGTTGATGGAAACGCTCCCCGAGCGGCTCGACTGGTTGTGGTTCCTGGGGCTCGATCTCGATAGCCCGATTCCCGATCACAGCGTGCTGTCCAAGGCGCGCCAACGCTGGGGTGTAGCGGTATTTGAGCGCTTCTTCGAGCGCATCGTCTGGCAATGCGTGCAGGCGGGCTTGGTGGACGGCGCCAAGATTTTTCTCGACAGTAGCCTCGTTCAAGCCAATGCCTGCCATAGCTCGGTCATCGACACGCACTCGCTCAAGGGTCAGCGCCATGAGCGGTATCGGGAGCTCGAACGACGGTTGACCGAGTGCGAGCCGCGCGGGGAGGTCAATCGCCGCTACGTCTCCACCACCGATCCCGAGGCGGCGATTGTCACGCGCGGCAAGCCGAAACTCCTGTATCAGACCCATCGCGCCGTCGACCCACGCGCCGAGATCATTACCGCGACCCAGGTCACGCGCGGCGATGTGAACGAGGCGCATCTGTTGATTCCGCTTTGGGAAGCCCATCAGACCCACACGGAAGAGCGGGCGGAGACGGTGGTGGCCGACAGCAAGTACGGCACGGCCGAGAACTTCCTCGCCGCCCACGACCGCGGGATTGCCGCCCACATCCCGGATCTCAGGCGCCACGCCACCGAGCGCGCCGAAAATCGTGGGATCTTCCCCGACACCTTGTTCGCCTACGATGAAGAAGGCGACACCTATCGCTGCCCGGCCGGACAACTATTAAAACCCAAGTCCTTCCATGCCAGCCGAAACAGCACCGACTACGCGGCACCGAAGAAGGCGTGCGCGGCGTGTAGCCTGCGCGCCCGCTGTACGCGCAACAAAATGGGTCGCACGATCAGCCGGCACCTGCGCCAGCAGCCGCTCGATCAGATGCGCGCGAACACCCGCTCCGCCCAGGCCCGACGCGATCTGCGCACCCGCCAGCACCTGATGGAGCGCTCCTTTGCCCGCGCCAGCCGCTTCGGCTTCGATCACGCCCGCTGGCGGGGGCTGTGGCGCGTGCGCATTCAGGAATACCTCACCGCGACGATCCAAAACATCGAGGTGCTGATGCGCTACGGTGGCGATCCACGAAGACGGCCCGGGGTGCTGATGAGAGAGATCAGACAACCAGTGGCCTCGATGAAAACGATGGGACGCGTGATCAGTAACTTGTTACCTCATCCGGTTCTCGTCCCCGATTCGGTTTGCTGAGATCGCGCGCAAAAGGCCATTTGGGCAACAGGCCG
>DATEAT010000016.1:0-36702 GCA_035288225.1 Anaerolineales bacterium
TGGGTGCCGAACCGAGATGCGCCCGCCTACTTCCACGCGGCCGACCTGTACCTCATGCCGTCTCTCGAGGAAGGGTTCCCGCGTGTGTTGCTGGAGGCCATGGCGAGTGCCTGTCCGTTCGTCGCCTTCGATATCGGCGGGGTGAGCGACATCCTCACCCGCGAGCAGGCCGCAGAACTCGTCCGCGCGGGGGCCGTGGATGAATTCACGCGGCGCTGTGTTGACCTCATGAAGAATCACAACTTGCGCCAGCTCCTGGCCGCGGCCGGGCTGGAGCGGGTGCAGGCTTTTGACGAAGAGCGCGTGGCCGAGATGTTCGTGGAGATGATGGGTGGGAACGCGCCGCGCTGGCCGGGCGCCGATGGAGCGAGGAGCAACCCATGAGCTCCAACAAAGTGGCCTGGTGTGGTGTGTGGAGCCGAGAACACAACAACATTCGCTACAGCGAACTGCTGCCGCGGCTCCCGAGTGTCGACAAATACTACGTCCATCTCAATCGCTGGTGGCCGGTGCGCGGCGTGCAGCGGCGCTTGTGGCAGCCTTTCTTGGTGCGGATGCTCAGCCGGCGCTACGCTCTCTTCCTGTGCACCGCGTGGTGGCAGGCGCACCTCTTCCGCGGGCGTGTGATTATCGATCTCGACGACCCGCGGTTCACGGCGCGCGAGCAGGCGGCCCTGCAAGGCCGCAACGTAGCCTGCATCGTGGTGACGACCGACCGCGTTCGCGGCCGCCTGCGCGAAGCGGGCGTGCGCACACCCATCGAGATCATCCCGCAAGGCGTGGCCACCGACCGCATTCGGGCGGACCGGGTACGTGAGATCCGCGACGGCTGGCGAGAGGCGGGCGGCGAGATCATCGCGGGGTTGCATCAGCCGCACTTCGAACTCGGGCGTGAGCTGCACGAGCAGGGTCTGGCGCGCATGTACGCGGTCGATCGGCTGCTGGAGGCTTTCGCCAAAGTGGTGGCCGAGGAGCCGCACGCCACATTGTGCCTGGTGGGCCGCCCGAGCCCGGGCGTGCTCGAGTTCGCCAAGGCTCACCCCTGGCTGCGCCTGACAGGATATGTGCCGCACACGGATGTGCTCAACTTCGTTTCGGCCTTCGATATCGGCCTGTTCCCGCGAGAGGTGGATGCAGGTGGCTATGCCTCGATCAAGCTGCTCGAGTACATGGCCTGCGGCGTACCGGTGGTGGGCACGCGAGTGAGCGAGATGGACGTGGTGCTGGAGGCCAAGGCGGGCATCCGCGCCGACGATTGGGAAGACTTCGCGCTGTGGATCAAACGACTGTGCCGTGAAGACCCGTTGCGCGTGGCCTTGGGCGAACGCGGGCGGGCCTTCGCCGCGGAACGCAGTTGGGAGCATGTGGCCGCGGAGTACGGGAGACTGCTGTCGAGCGTTGCAGGATAGGCCCCGATCCAAGCCGCCTCGACCCCTTGCGGCCGAGCGGGGCACGAGCCTCCAGACAGGGATATCGGATTCAGGGATGACCTCAAAAGGGTTGGGCGTTCTCGGGCAGCTGGCGCATACAATGCGATCCGCGCACCTTGGATTTCTCCTGCAAGCGATGGTCGATGCCGTCGACTCGATTTGCACCCGCCTCGGGCTGCCTCTCCTCTTAGCCGCCGCCGGCCCTGCCAGGCTGTGGGGGTTTGCCCGCCATCGCAGCTTCCTGGAGCATCTCGCAAGTGGGACCTATGAACCGTACACGCTCGAACTCTTCCGGGCGGCGATTGAGCCCGGAGCCCTGGTGGTGGACGGCGGGGCGCACATCGGCCTATTCAGCGTGACGGCGTGTCTTCGCATGGATGGCGCGGGGACCCTGATTTCCATCGAGGCCGATCCGTACAACTTCCGCGCTCTCGAAATCAATCTACACCGCAATGAATGCAGAAATGCACATACGCATTGTGCGGCGATCTGGGACACGGAAGGCGAGCGAGTGTTCTTCGTGAGCCGTGGGACAATCGGCAGTTCGCTGGCGGTGCGGCCGGAGGTCGGAAAAGCCAAGGCCATCCACTCGCGCACTGTTTCTCTCGATGTCGTCACGCGCGACCTTGCCTCCGCGCCGATCGTCGTGAAGCTCGATGTGGAGGGTGCCGAGATCGAGGCCTTGCGCGGCATGACAGCATTGCTGGGCCGTGTGCCGCGAGCCGTTATCCTGGTCGAGGTCAATCCTGGAGTGCAGGCCGAAGCCGGCCATAGCGACAGCGCGTTGATCGGGGCGTTGCGTGCTCTGGGATTCGCGGTGTCTTTCGTGGATGAGGCCGGCCACCGGCTCATCGATGTGGGTGAGCATTCGCCGCGCAAGGGTATGCTCTATTGCACGCGGACCGCCTGAAGGGCGGTAAGTCGGTGAACGATGGCTAAGGCTCCCCGCCCAAGGTATTGCGACTAATGATCTCATTGCGCGCCCTCCACCTCCTCAAGGCGACCGGTATCGCCGGCGCCGAGACGCATTTGCTGGCCCTCCTGCCCGCGCTGCGCGATTTCGAGGTGACAAGCGCGCTGCTCATCATGGAGGATCCCCGGCTCCCGCAAGGCGAGTTCGCCGCGCGGGCTGAAGCCGCCGGTGTGCCAACCGCGCGCGTGCCGATCTCGGCCCACATCGACCCGTTCGTCGTGCGGCGGCTGCGCCGGGCGATGGGTGGGTTGGAGCAGCGCGGGCCGGGCGGTGCGCCGTTCGACCTCTTGCATGCGCACCTGCCGCACGGCGAGGTGTACGGCGCGCACGTGGCGCGAGCCTACCCGCGCATGCACTTCCTGATCACGCGCCACTCCGACGACCACTTCCGCCGTTCGCGACTGCTACGCCCGGTGTTTGCGCCACCGCTGCAGCTCGCCGAGCGAATCATCGCTATCTCGCATGCCGTTGCCCGGTCGATCATGGCGCTCGAAGGCGTGCCTCCTGCGAAGATCGAGGTAGTTCACTACGGGTTGGCAGGCGAGGCCTTCGCCGGCACAGCCAGGCGCGGCAGCCTTCGCGCGGAATTGGGCCTCATCGACGAGCCGCTGATTGGGTTTGTCGGGCGCTTGGTGACGGAAAAGGGAGTGGATGTGTTGCTGCGCGCCTTCGCCGAGGTGGTGAGGGACATGCCTCGCGCCCATCTTGCGCTGGCCGGTGACGGGCGGTTGATGGGAGAGATGCGCGCGCTGGCCGGCTCGCTGGGCCTGGCGAGGGCCCACTTCCTCGGCTGGCGCGGCGATATCGCCAGCCTCATGGCAGATGTGGACGTGCTGGCCGTTCCCTCGCGCTCGGAAGGGTTTGGCCTGGTAGTCCTGCAGGCTATGGCGCTCGCGCGGCCGGTGGTTGCTTCGCGCGTCACCGCTCTCCCCGAGATCGTTGAGCCTGGTCAAACCGGGACACTCGTGCCGCCGGACGATCCCGCTTCGCTGGCGCGCGCGTTGACCGAAATCCTGCAATCGGCGGACCGTGGCGCGGCGCTGGGCCGCGCCGGGCGCAGCCGCCTGGAACGCGAATTCACCCTCGAACGAATGGCCTCCCACACCGCCCAGGTCTATCGGGAGGTGTGCGCTCACCCGCGCGCATAGCCGCGTGCGGGAGTCCTCCGCTGGCCATACCCCCTAACCCCCTCTCCGCCACGCACGCAATTGTAGGGCGCAGGGCAGCCGGGCGGAGAGGGGGGAATGAATCTCAAGGAGGCGGGGGCAAGAGCCCCCCGCCTCCTTGAGGACCTCCACCTTCCATGGCGACACCTCCGACAGTGCGGCATGGCGGTCTACTGACTCGCTGAGTCTGGTGCGTGCTTCTTTTGATGCGGCTCGAAGGCCGCCTCTTTGCGCCTCGCACTTCGCGGAGAAGCGCTCCTCGCGATGGCTAGGAAGTCGTCCGCTCAGGTGGGTCGAGGTCATGTAGTCAGCGGGGGCCATCGGCCCTCGCCTCGCTGACTATCTCTCACGCGCCTGCCTCCTGAAAACGTCGCGCGGTTGTCGCTGTTCGCTGGGGTCGAGGTGGTCAAGGAGACAGGGGCCGAAGGCCCCCGTCTCCTTCTTGTTCCTCCCCCTCTCCGCCAAGAGACCGACCCGGACAAGGGAGGTGCCTCGGCGGAATGGGGGGTAGGGGGTGAGGCCAACTGACCAACCACTCCCCAAACGCCAGCGCCGCTATAATCCCAACTGAGTTGCGTACATACCTCGCAGCCCGGCCGCCGTAACGTCGGCGGCTGCTGGATGGTGGCGTGCCTGCATCGCGCATTCGAGTAGCCTTGGTCATCGCCCGCCTGAATATCGGCGGGCCGGCGACGCATGTCGTGCAATTGGCCGCGGGGCTGCCCGCCGAGCGCTTCGAAGTGCGCCTGATCGCCGGGCGCGAAGGCCGCGGCGAGGGCAGCATGCGCTATCTCGCCGAGAAGGCCGGGATCACCCCAATGTGGATTCCGGAGCTCTCGCCCGCGCTTGCCCCGAGCAACCTGGTTGCCTTCTACAAGTTGTCCCGCCTGATCCGGAATTGGCGGCCGGACGTTGTGCACACGCACACCGCCATGGCGGGTGCGCTGGGCCGCACCGCCGCGCACCTAGCCGGTGTGCCGGTTGTGGTGCACACCTTCCATGGGCATGTGCTGCGCGGATATTTCTCGCCGCCAGCGGAGGCCCTCTTCCGTGCGATCGAGCGCAGCCTGGCGCGGCATAGCGACCGGCTCATCACCCTCAGCACCAGCCTGCGCGACGACCTGGTGGCGTTGGGCGTCGCGCCGCGCGAGAAGATCCAGATCATTCCGCTGGGCATGGAGTTCGACGCGCTGCTCGCCGCGCCGCACCACCTGGGTGTGCTGCGGCGCGAACTCGCCCTCTCGGAGGATGTGCCGCTGGTGGGGAGCGTCGGCCGGCTGGTGCCGATCAAGAACCATGCCCTCCTCCTTCAAGCCGCACGGCGCATGGTAGACTTGGGAACTCCGGCGCAATTCGTCATTGTCGGCGACGGTGAGTTGCGCCCACAACTGGAGCATCTCTCCGCCCAACTCGGTCTTGAGACGCGAGTTCATTTTCTGGGCTGGCGCGAGAATCTCGCGCCCATCTATTCGGACCTCGACCTCTTGGCGCTGACCTCCGAGAATGAGGGCACACCGGTGGCCGTGCTGGAGGCGATGGCGGCAGGCGTGCCGGTCGTGGCGACCTCGGTGGGTGGCGTGCCGGATGTGATCCGCGCCGGGCAGACGGGCACCCTTGTGGCCTCGCAAGAGGCGCAGGCCTTTGCCCAGGCGATGACCGATGCGCTGCGCAATGCGGCTCACAGCCGCACGATGGCCGAGCGTGCGCGGTCCGAGGTTGTGGCCCGCTTCGGCAAAGATCGCATGCTGGCGGAGACGGCCAGCCTATACGAATCGCTGCTCGCGGCCAAGCGCGCGGCGCAGCGGGGCACTATGGTGTAAGTTCCGCGGGCGATCGGGTGCAGCCCACCCGGCACCCTCTATGTGATGATCACCTATTTTCCTCTCATCCTGCTCGCCGGCCTTTCGGCCTTCGTGGCCACGCCTATCATCGGCGCGCTCGCGCGTCGGGTGGGTTTCGTGGACCATCCCAAGCCGCACAAGATCCACGTCAAGCCCATTCCCCTGATGGGCGGTCTGGCGATCTATATTGCACTGCTGGTGGTCCTGCTGCTGGTGGACGTGGGCCCGGCACTTCCCGAAATGATCGGCGTGGGTGTGGGTGCCACGCTGCTTGCAATTGTCGGCCTGCTGGATGACCGGCGCAGCCTCTCGCCCTGGGTGCGCCTGGCCGCACAAGTTGTGGCCGGGGCCATCGTGGCCGCGGTAGGAATTCAAGTGGATCTCTTCCCGTGGCCCGCACTCAATGTCCTGATCACGCTCTTCTGGATCGTGGGCATCACCAATGCGCTCAACCTGATGGACAACATGGATGGGCTGGCGGCGGGCGTGGCGTCCGTGGCGGGCCTGTTCTTTTTGACACTTTCCTCCTCGACGGGGCAAGGGCTAGTGGCGGCGCTCGCGGCCGCGGTGGCCGGTGCCTCGCTTGGCTTCCTGTACTACAACATCAGCCCGGCCATGGTCTTCATGGGCGACGCGGGTTCGTTGCTGCTGGGCTTCACTCTGGCCGTGGTGGGGATCAAGTACACGCCGACGGAGCTGCCGCTGGGTTCCACATGGATGGTGCCGATTGTCGTCCTGGGGCTGCCGATCTTCGATACGACCCTGGTGACGTACGCACGCTGGCGCGCCCGCCGGCCGATTTTCCGCGGCGGGGGTGACCACACCTCGCACCGCCTGGCCCGCCTCGGGCTGGGCGCCACGCGCGCGGTGCTCACGCTGTACATCGTGTCGGTGGCATTGGGCGGTCTGGCGGTCCTCCTGACCCGATCGACCCCGCGCGTGGCGGAAATGCTCTTCGGCGGGCTGCTCGTGGTGGGCATGGTGGGCGTGCTGCTGCTCGAGCGGGCACGCCCCCAGCCGCCGGCGAACCCGCCGCTCGTGGTCATCACCACGCCGCGGGATGTGCCGCTCCTGATCGGTGCTGCGAAACATTTCTCTACGGACCTCACCGTCATCCTCAGCCAGGGCTTCCCGGCCGAGGGGCTGGCAGATTTGCTGGTGAGCCTGGCCCTCGACCCGCACGCGATGCGATCGTGGATCGAACGCGCCCATCCTGTGCTCGACCTGGCCGGCGTGGGCGAATGGGAGAAGAGCCTCAAGGTGGCTGGGCGAGTCCTCTTCGATGGAAAAGACTCTGGCGGTGCGGCGGCGGCGCTCGCACATATAGAAGCCGCCTCGCTCGTAGTGCTGGCCGCGGAGGCCGACCCGGGAGAGGCCGTCCGTGCGCTTCTCGCGACGATGGGTGGGCGCGTGATCTCGCTGGGCAGAGCCCGCCTCGCGGAGGCGGATCTGGCCGATCTCTTCGACGACACGCTCAGCGGTCACCGGCGAAAGGACAGCCCGCGATGACTCATTTCCTGATTACAGGCGGTGCCGGTTTCATCGGCAGCCATCTGGCCGAAGCGCTGCTGGCACGCGGCGACGCGGTGACCGTGATCGACGACCTCTCGACCGGACGGCTCGAGAACATTCTGGCCCTCAAGGGCAACCCGCGCTTTCGCTTCGCCATTGAGACCATCACCAACGAGACGGTGATGGACCGCCTGGTGAGCGAGTGCGACGTGATCGTGCACCTGGCGGCGGCGGTGGGCGTGAAGCTGATCGTGACCGACCCGGTGCGCACGATCGAGACCAACGTCATGGGCACCGAGGAAGTGCTGCGCGTGGCGCGGCGCTACCGGCGGCATGTGGTCATTGCTTCCACCTCGGAGGTCTACGGCAAGAACGAGAAGGTGCCGTTTGCGGAGGAGGATGACTCGGTCTTCGGCTCGACGACGCGCAGTCGCTGGGCCTACGCCACCTCCAAAGCGCTCGATGAGTTTCTGGCGCTAGCCTACAACCGTTCGCACGGCCTGCCGGTGGTCGTGGCGCGCTTCTTCAACACGGTCGGGCCGCGCCAGCGCTCGCGCTACGGCATGGTCATCCCGCGTTTTGTACGCCAGGCCTTGAGCGGCGAGCCGATCACGGTCTACGGCGATGGAAAGCAGACACGTTGCTTCTGCAATGTGCGCGACGTGGTGACAGCCGTGCTCGGCCTGGTGGATGCACCGCAAGCCGTAGGCCAGGTTTACAACATCGGGTCGCAGGAAGAGATCAGCATCGGTGAGCTGGCCGAGCGCGTGCGCAGCTTGGCCGGGTCGGCGTCGTCGATTGTGTACGTGCCCTACGACCAGGCCTACGCCCAGGGCTTTGAGGATATGCAGCGGCGCGTGCCGAATATCGCCAAGATCCGCGCGGCCATCGGCTGGGTGCCGCGCATTGCGCTCGATGAAACCCTCCGCGAGGTGATCGCCTTTTACCGGGCCTCGCCAGCGGCCGAGGTCGACGAAGGGTAGCGCACAATGGACCTCATGAGCCTTCGCCCCTCACCCGGGACAGGATGGCGCGCCGCATGATCTCGACCGCGAGCGCCTCGCGTTCGGGGCTGAGCCTGTCGGAGCGACGTGCGTTGCTCCTTTTGGGCGACGCGCTGGCGGTGCTGGCGGCCATGGCCGTGGCGCTGACAATCTGGGTTTGGACCGACAACGCATGGGCCTCGCCGGTGGCCACGCTGATGCAGAAGGGCGCGCCGCGCCTCTTGTGGCTCATCCCGCTGTGGTTCTTCCTCATCGCCAACCTGTACGACCCGCACGTGGCCAGCTCGCGCGGGCGGACGCTGTACGGCCTGCTCCTCGCAGCGGGCATCTTGCTCGTGCTGTACCTGGCCTTGTACTTCTACGCGCCACGCGGCACCCTGCCGCGCCTGGTGGTGCTGGTGTTCCTGGTGGGCGTGGTGGCGATCGAGCTCGTGTGGCGCATGGCCTACACCCGCCTGCTCTCGCTGCCCTCATTACAGCAACCGGCGCTGGTCGTGGGTGCCGGCCGCGCCGGCAGTGCCATCCTGCGCGTGCTGGTGCGAGAGGTGCCCGGCCACTTCCGCGTGCTGGGGATCATTGACGATGATCCGGCCAAGCACGGACAGGCCATCGAGGGCGTGGTCGTGCGCGGCGGGACAGCGCAACTGCGCGCCCTGGCCGCCGAGGAGGGCGTCACCGCGCTCATCCTGGCGATCACCGGCGACCTGCAGAGCGATCTATTCGAGGCGCTGCTCGAGTGCCAGGAGCGCGGGGTGGAAGTGATCCGCATGCCCACGCTGTACGAGGAGCTGCTGGGGCGGGTGCCGATTGCCTACCTCAATTCCGAATGGATTCTCACCTCGTTTGTCGACAGCGCGCGGGTGCACGATCTGTATTCGCGGGCCAAGCGCCTGGGCGACATTCTGGGCGCGCTGGCAGGGCTGATCGTGGTGGCCGCGCTCTTCCCGCTGCTGGCACTGCTGGTGCGTCTGGACTCGCGCGGGCCGGTACTCTACGGTCAGGAACGCTCCGGCCGCGGGGGCAAGCCGTTTCGTATGGTCAAGTTCCGTACGATGGTGGCGGATGCCGAACCGGACGGTGAGGCACGCTGGGCAGAACCGGGCGATCCGCGGGTTACGCGTATCGGACGCATCATGCGCCGCACGCGGCTCGATGAGATCCCGCAGTTCTGGAACATCTTGCTCGGCGAGATGAGCCTGGTCGGCCCGCGGGCTGAACGCCCGGCGCTGGTATCTCGCCTCGAGAGCGAGGTGCCCTTCTACCGTGCGCGTATGCTGGCGCGCCCCGGCGCCACCGGCTGGGCTCAGGTCAACTATCGCTACGGCTGGTCGGTGGAGGACGCTGCCACAAAACTCGAGTACGACCTGTACTACATCCGCCATCGTTCATTGTGGCTCGACCTACGCATCTTGTTGCGCACACTGGGTACGGTGGTGCGCTTCCAAGGGACGTGACCGATCGACGCCCGCAGCTTTCGCGCTCGCGTTGACACTCCGTGGCACTCATGGTTTAATCGCCGAGCCTCCGATTTCCCCTGCTTTCCCGTTCCGGATTGCCCATGACAGAATCTGCAGCAACGGATTGGAAGGCTGACGTACGCGAGGCAGCCCGGCTCTTGATTCGCCGAAGCTGGCTGCTGGGCCTCGCGCCGCTGATTGCGGCCGGGCTGACGGCGCTGGTGCTGGCGTTGCAGCCGGCACGCTACTCGGCGCATGCGCTGGTGGCTGGCGGCGCGCAAGTGCCGCGCGAAGCCGTAGCCGCCCTCGCGGCGAGCACCGAGATGGAGCGCCGGCTGGTGGGCGGGCTTGGGGATATCACAACGGTGGATATCCCCGCGGTGCTGGGCGCGGGCACGCTCGAGGCGCTGGACGGCGGGCTGACTCGAATGGAAATGATCACGGCGAGCGCGCCCCAGACGGTGAGCCTGACCCGCGCCTGGGCCACGGAACTCGTGGCGCTCATCGCCGAAACCTATCCCGACCGGACGGGCGGCGGCGGGGAAAACACTCCGCGCGTGGTCAGCCTGCCGGAAGGGGCGAGCCGCGTGGGTACGCGTTGCGTACCGAAAGTTGTCACCGCCGCCGTGCTGGGTCTCTTGGCCGGCGCGATCGTCGTCCTGAGTTATCGAGTGGCCGAACCTCTGCCGCAAGGAGATCAACCGTGAAACGCACCGAGAACAGCGCCGCTCTCCCCCCTGCGGCCCGGCAACTGATTGCCAAGCTCAACGCGCGCACCGCGCGAGTGGGCGTGGTGGGGCTCGGATACGTCGGCTTGCCGCTAGTGGAGGCCTTCGGCCATGCCGGCTATACGGTCGTAGGCATCGACGTGGACGAACGCAAGGTCCAGGCGCTGAAGAAGGGCCAGTCCTATATCGAAGACGTGCCCGCGGCACGCATCAAGGAACTCATCGACCAGGGACGCCTGGAAGCGACCACCGACTTTGCTGCGGTCAGCACGCTGGATGCGCTATCGATCTGCGTACCCACGCCGCTGCGCAAGACGGGCGACCCGGACCTTTCGTTCATCGTCAACGTGACCGAGGCCATCGCCCGCTTTCTGCATCCGGGCATGGCCATCGTTCTCGAATCGACTTCCTATCCCGGCACGACGCGCGAGATCCTTCTGCCCAAGTTCGAGAGCCGGGGGCTCAAGGTGGGCAAGGACTTCTTCCTGGCCTTCTCGCCGGAGCGGGTCGACCCTGGGCGGAAGGATTGGACGACCATCAACACTCCCAAGGTGATCGGCGGCATGACCCCCGCCTGCTTGGAGGTGGCCAAAGCCTACTACGGGCAGGCCATCCAGACGCTGGTGCCGGTCTCTTCGGCTGAGGCGGCCGAGATGGCCAAGCTCCTGGAGAACACCTTCCGCGCGGTCAACATCGGCTTGGTGAACGAGGTGGCGTTGATGTGCGACCGGCTGGGCCTCGACGTGTGGGAAATCATCGATGCCGCCGCCTCCAAGCCGTTCGGCTTCATGAAGTTCTCTCCCGGCCCGGGCCTGGGCGGCCACTGCATTCCAATCGACCCCTTGTACCTCTCGTGGAAACTCAAGACGGTCAACTACACCGCGCGCTTCATTGAACTGGCCAGCGAAATCAACACCAACATGCCGCGCGTTGCAGTGCAGAAGGTGCAGGATGCGCTCAATAGCGTGGGCAAGCCGGTCAAGGGTAGCCGCATCCTCGTGCTGGGCGTGGCCTACAAGCCGGATGTCTCCGACCTGCGCGAGTCGCCGGCCCTGGATGTGATCGGTCTCTTGGGCAAGAAGGGTGCGCGAGTGGCCTACCACGACCCCTATGTGCCCGAGGTCAAGCACGACTCGTGGAACTTGCGGTGTGTGCCGAATCTGCAGACCGCGCTCAAATCGGCGGACTGTGTGGTCATCACCACCCACCACAGTGCCTACGATTGGGATATGGTGCTGCGCAGCTCGAAACTCATCGTCGACACGCGCAACGCGCTCGGCGCCAAAGGCAAGGCCAGCGCCAAGGTGACCCGCCTGTAATGTCGCGCTATTTGCTGACCGGCGCCGCCGGTTTCATCGGTGCACGCGTGACCGAGCTCCTGCTCGAGCAGGGCCACCAGGTGGTGGGCCTCGACAACCTCAACCCGGCCTACGACGTGCGCATGAAAGAATACCGGCTGGGGCGCCTGCAGGCATTGCCCGGCTTTGAGTTCCATAAGGTGGATATTTGCGACGGGCGCGCATTGCGTGCGCTGCCGCACAGCGCACCGTTTGAGGCGGTGATCCACCTGGCGGCGCGGGCGGGCGTGCGCGCCTCGCTCGAAGACCCGTGGTCGTACGTGGAGACG
This sequence comes from Anaerolineales bacterium, assembly GCA_035288225.1. Lineage (GTDB taxonomy): Bacteria > Chloroflexota > Anaerolineae > Anaerolineales > RBG-16-64-43 > RBG-16-64-43. The sequence continues at coordinate 11,739 of DATEAT010000016.1, forward strand.
AACGCGGGGGGCACGCTCAATCTGCTCGAGCTGTGCCGCCACACGCACATCCCGAAGTTCCTGCTGGCTTCGACCTCCAGCATCTACGGCGCCGAGGCACCGCTGCCCACACCTGAAGAGGCCGACAGCAGCCGCCCATTGCAGCCGTATGCCGCCTCGAAGAAGGCGGCCGAAGTGCTAAGCTACTCGTATCACGCCATGTACGGCCTGGATGTGACCGTCTTCCGCTACTTCACGGTGTACGGCCCGGCCGGCCGGCCCGACATGTCGATGTTCCGCTTCACACAATGGATCGCCGAAGAGCGGCCGCTGGTGCTCAACGGCGACGGCAGTCAATCGCGAGGTTTCACATTTGTTGACGACATCGCCCGCGGCACGATGCTCGGGCTGCGCCCCCTCGGCTACGAAGTGATGAACCTGGGCGGGCACGAAGCGGTGCGCATGACCGAGGTGATACGCATGCTGGAGGGCTTGTTGGGCGCGAAGGCTCGCGTCGTTCGGCAGCCGGCGCACCCCGCCGACATGCCGGCTTCATGGGCCAACGTTGAGAAAGCCCGGCGCCTGTTGGGCTGGGAACCGCGCGTTTCGTTTTCCGAAGGAGCGCGCGAGCTGGTGGAATGGTACCGGCGTGAGCGTGATTGGGCGCGTACCGTGGCCACCGGCTGATTGCCGCCCCGGACCTTTGGAAGCATGATGAAGATCGCCGTCACGACTTCGACGTTTGCCAAGGAGAGTGCAGAGCCGCTGGAGTTGCTGCGCGCTGCCGGCTTTGAGGTTGTGTTGAACCCTCACGGGCGCAAGCTCACCCGCGACGAGACCGTGGTTCTCTTGGGCGAGGTGGATGGGGTGGTGGCCGGCACTGAAGCTCTCGACCGCTCGGTGCTCGAGCAGCTGCCGCGGCTCAAGCTGATCGCGCGAGTGGGCACCGGCATGGAAAACGTCGACCTGGCCTGCGCCGCGGAGCGCGGCATTCGTGTGGGCAATACCCCCGACGGCCCCACCTGGGCGGTGGCGGAACTGGCCCTGGCCGGGTTGCTGGCGCTCTTGCGCCGCGTGCCGCACGCCGATGCTGCGATCCGCCGTGGCGAGTGGGCCAAGCCGATGGGCCGCCTGCTGCATGGACGCACGGTCGGGGTGATCGGGCTCGGGCGCATCGGCAAGGCCTGGGTGCGGCTGCTGCGGCCCTTCGAAGTTGATTTGCTGGCCGTCGATCCTCAAAGGGATGCCGCCTTCGCGCGCGAGGTACACCTGGAGTACGGAACGCTGGCCGAAGTGCTGCCGCGCTGTGATATCGTCTCGTTGCATTTGAGCGGTGCGCCCAAGGCGCCTATGATCGGGCGGCCAGAGATCGCGCTGATGAAACGCGGCGCGCTGATTATGAACCTTGCTCGAGGCGGGTGGGTGGATGAGGCAGCGCTCGCCGAGGCGTTGACGAGCGGGAGGTTGGGCGGCGCGTACCTCGACGTCTTCGAGCAGGAACCCTATGCCGGCCCGCTGCGGGATGTGCCCAACATGCTGCTCACACCGCACATCGGCTCGTATGCGGTCGAGTGCCGCATCCAGATGGAACTCGATGCGGCCCGCCAAGTGATCGATTTCTTCTCGCACGGGGGGCGGCCCTCGGGGGAGCAACCCACATGACGCGCACGATCGTGACCGGCGGAGCAGGTTTCCTGGGCAGCCACCTGGCCGATGAATTGACCGCGCGTGGGCACGAGGTGCTCATCTTCGACCAGCGTGCCTCGCCATTCCTCCAGTCGGCGCAAGAGCAGGTGGTCGGCGATCTCTTGGATTTCGACCTGCTGCGACGCACGCTGCAGGGCGCCGACTACGTCTACCACCTCGGTGCGCTGGCGGACCTCAACGCCGCGCGCAGCCGGCCGCGGGAGACGGCCAGCATCAACGTGCTGGGAAGCGTCAACCTGCTGGAGGCCGCGCGCCTGGCCGAGGTGAAACGTTTCGTCTTTGCCAGCACGGTCTACGTCTACAGTGACGAGGGGAGTTTCTACCGGGCCAGCAAGCAGGCGGGCGAGGCCTATATCGAGGAGTATCAACGTCAGTACGGGCTCGAGTACACGGTTCTGCGTTACGGGTCGCTCTACGGCCCGCGCGCCGACGAGAGCAACGGAGTCTACCGCTTGCTGCGCGCGGCGGCGCTGGAGGGGCGCATCCGCTACGATGGGCGGCCGGACGATGCGCGCGAATACATCCACGTGGCCGACGCGGCCCGCCTGAGCGTCGATATCCTTGTGCCCGAGTATGCCAACCAGCATCTGGTCATCACCGGGCACTACCCCATGCGCGCGCGCGACCTGTTCACCATGTTCTCGGAAATCCTCGGGCACGAAATCCAAGTGGACTACGTGGAACCCGAGACGGTTGACGGCCACTACCGGGTGACGCCTTACAAATTCCACCCGCGCGTGGCGCGCAAACTGACCTCCACCTTGTACGTCGACATGGGCCAGGGAGCGATCGAGGTGCTCGAACAGATCGAGCGCGAGCGCGGCCGGCCCCCGGGCTGACGATTCTTTTTCCCAGCGGCGGGCGGCGCGCCCGCCGGGAGCCATTGCATGAACGTTGCCATCATTACTGCACGAGCGGGCAGCAAATCGATCCGCAACAAGAACATCCTGCCGCTGCGCGGGAAGCCGCTCATCGCCTATCCGATCGAGGCCGCGCGCCAGGCGTCGCGCGTGGCGCGCATCTATATCTCGACCGACTCGCCGGAGATCATGGCCGTCGGACGCGAGCTGGGGTGTGAGATCATTGTCCGCCCCGAAGAGTTGTGCGGCGATCATGTCAACCATGGTGAGGTGATCAAGCACGCCACCGAGTACGCCGACGCACGCGAGAAGGGACTGGAAAACATCGTTCTGTTGCTCGGCAACACGGTGATGGTCGATGGCGAGCTGATCGACAAGGCGCTTGCGATGCTGGCGGAGCAGGCAGACCTGGATTCGGTGATGAGCGTGTGGGAGGCGGCCGACGATCATCCGCTGCGCGCCCTCGAGATCGTCGAGGGGCAGCTCCTGCCGTACGGCGACCATGGGCGGCAGGCCTCCACGGAACGCCAGTCGTACCCCAAGGCGTACTACTACGACCAGGGGGTGTGGGCCTTCCGCAAGGAGTGCGTTCAGGAGCGCGAAGGGCCCAGCCCGTGGTGGTGGATGGGCAAGCGTTCGGCGCCGATCATCCGCACCTGGGTGGCCGGGCGCGATATTCACACGCCGCTCGATGTGCGCATTGCGGAATGGTGGCTCGACAACTACCCCGGCGTGGCGGAGCTCTAGCGCCGTGAGCAACGCAGCCCCGCCGAGCGCGAACGGGCGCGAACCGTACCGCGCCGTGGTCTTCGATTTCGATGGAGTACTCGTCGAATCAGGCGAGATTAAGACCGGGGCCTTTCTCGAACTGTTCGCGGGCTACCCGCAGCAACGCGAGGCGATCCGGGCCTATCATCTGCAGAACGTCGGCGTCTCGCGCTATGTCAAGTTCGAGCATATCGTCCGCAACCTGCTCGGACTGCCCTTCGATGAGGGCACACAAGAAGAGCTGGGCGCCGCCTTCTCGGACTTGGTGCGGCACAAGGTAGTTGCCTGCGCATTTGTGCCGGGCGCGCGCGAGATGCTCGAGCATCTCCGCGGGCGGTGCCGCCTGTTCGTGGCCTCGGGCACACCGCACGCCGAACTGGAGTGGATCGTCGGGGCGCGCGGCCTCGCGCCGTACTTCGAAGGCGTGTGGGGCACCCCCCACAGCAAGGCCGAGACCGCACAGGCGATTGCCGCTGAGCAAGGGCTGCACGGCGGCGAGATGCTCATGGTCGGCGATGGGCTGGCCGACTATCAGGCGGCACAGGCCGCCGGCATCGACTTTTTGGCCCGCATCACCGACGAGAACCGCGAGCTGTGGCGCACTCTGCCGGTGACCGGGGTGCGCGATTTACACGAGATGCGCACCTGGTGGGAGCAGCAGAGGCTGGTGAAGAACACGGAGTCCGACCATGACCAACGCGGATAGCGAATTTGTGGGCCCGGTCAGCGAGATCGCGCCCTCGCGCGGGTGGGTGGCGCTCAAACTACGCGAACTGTGGGCCTACCGCGAACTGCTGTACTTCCTGGTATGGCGCGATATCAAAGTGCGTTACAAGCAGACGGCACTGGGCGCGGCCTGGGCCATCATCCAGCCTTTCTTCACCATGGTTGTCTTCAGCGTGTTTTTCGGCTCGCTGGCCAAGATGCCGTCCGATGGCATCCCGTATCCCATCTTCGCTTTCGCCGCCCTGGTGCCGTGGACCTTCTTCGCCAACGGGCTGACTCAGGCCTCCAACAGCCTGGTGGGCAACTCCGCGCTGATCAAGAAGGTCTACTTCCCGCGCCTGGCCATCCCGATTGCCGGGGTGCTCTCCAACCTGGTGGATTTCGCTCTGGCGTTTGTGGTACTGCTGCTGATGATGGTCTACTTCAAGTTATGGCCAACGGTCGCTATCCTGTGGCTGCCGCTGCTCTTGCTCCTGGCCTTCGTCACCGCGCTGGGGGTGGGGCTGTGGTTCTCTGCCTTGAACGTCGAATTCCGTGACGTGCGCTACGTGGTTCCCTTCCTGACCCAATTCTGGATGTTTGCCACACCGGTGGCCTATCCGAGCAGCCTGCTGCATGAACCGTGGCGCACGCTGTACGGGCTCAACCCGATGGCGGGTGTAGTGGAGGGTTTTCGCTGGGCGCTTTTGGGCAATGCCAATGCTCCCGGGCCGCTCATCTGGGCTTCGGCTGCGGCGGCGTTGGTTATCCTCGTGAGCGGCGCGTTCTACTTCCGGCGCATGGAACGCACTTTCGCAGACGTGGTCTAGGCGGGAGCACGAGAAGCCTCGCATGGGCGACCTGGTCATTCGCGCAGAAGGTCTGAGCAAGCGCTACCGCATTGGAGCGCACCCGCGCGCCTACCGCACGCTGCGCGAAAGCGTGGTGGAGGCAGCCGGCGCGCCGCTGCGTTGGGCGGGCGCCGCGATGCGCAGGCAATTGCGCGGCGCGGCCGGCGAGAACGAAATCTGGGCGCTGCGCGATGTCTGGTTCGAGGTCCACCAGGGCGAGGTGCTCGGGTTGATCGGCCGCAACGGGGCCGGCAAGAGTACCCTGCTCAAGATACTTTCCAAGATTACCGAACCGAGTGCCGGGCGAGTGCGCGTGGCCGGCCGCGTGGGCTCGCTGCTCGAGGTGGGTACCGGCTTCCACCCCGAGCTGACCGGGCGCGAGAACATCTTCCTCAACGGCGCCATTCTGGGTATGCGCCGCGAGGAAATCCTCAAACGCTTCGACGCCATCGTTGATTTCTCGGAAGTGGAGCGCTTCATCGACACGCCGGTCAAGCACTACTCGAGCGGCATGTACCTGCGCCTGGCGTTTGCCGTGGCGGCGCATCTCGACCCCGAGATCCTGCTGGTGGATGAGGTCCTGGCCGTTGGCGACATCCGCTTTCAACAGAAGTGTCTGGGCAAAATGGAAACCGTCGGGCGCGAGGGGCGTACGGTGTTGTTTGTCTCGCACAACATGCCGGCCGTCTTGCGCCTGTGCGAGCGTGCGATCCTGCTCGATGAAGGGCAAATCGTGGCGGACGGGCAGGCGCAGCCGATTGTCGCGCGCTACCTCAACCTCGATCAGACGGTGCAAGAGACCACCGCCGAGGTCGAGTGGCCGCATCCCGCCGACGCCCCGGGCGAAGAGGGGGTGCGCCTAAAGTCGTTGCGCCTGCGCTCGGCAAGCGGCGCCCCGCAGGGCGAGTTCGACGTGCGTGAGCCGATCGAGGTCGAAATCCAGTTCTGGGTTTTGGACGAGGCGCCCAACGTCGTGCCGATGTTCCGCGTCTACAACGAGCACGGGGTGTGCGTCTTTGCGGCCGCGCCCACCCACGACGGGCTGTTTGCCGGGCGTTCGCGCGCCGCGGGCACCTACACCGCGCGCTGCCGCATCCCGGGTGATTTCATGGCGGAGGGCACCTATGCCCTCGAGGTCGCCGTGCGCACACTCTTCCCGCGCCGCTTTTTTGTCCCGCGAGTCAAGCTGCTCAACTTTCGCGTCCACGACCGCGGCATGGGCGATTCGGTCAAGGGTGAGTACCGCGGCGTGTGGCCCGGCACCGTCGCCCCCGTCTTTGATTGGCGGTCCGAGTTCTCCCCGCGCGTCGAGTCGGCGGGATGAGCCATGCGCATCCTTCAGGTCCATCCGCTGCTGCGCGGGGATCGTCTCAGCCCGGTCGCCGGCGGTAAATCGCGCGTCTCCCTGCAACTCACCTCCTATCTGGCGGCCGAAGGCCACACGCTCTCGCTCTTTCCATATCCGGAGAGGCTGTTCGATGTGCCCCGCGCCCTGCGCCTGCCGAACGGACAGACGGCGGCGCTGTGCCCCACCGCGATCCTGCCTACACGCCGCAGCCTGCCGGCGGATCTCGCCGCGCTGATGCGTGCGCGCCTTGGCGCCCGCCGGCTGAGTGGCGAGAACGGATCCTTCGACCTGCTTGCGTTGGATGCGCTGCGCCGCGCCCTCGCCGAACAGCAGCCTGAGATTGTCCACTGCCATCACACCTTCTCGGATTTCCCTTTCTTGTATCGAGGCCTCTCGGCCAGGGCGCCCCTCATCCTCACGCACCACGCCTATCAGCCCGCCGCGCGGATTGATCTGTACGACTGGGTGATCTTTGTCTCGCGGCGCTGGCAGCACGAGGTCGTCGAGCGGACGGGGTTTCCGATCGACCGCACGCGGGTCATTCACAACCCCGTGGCCGATGTATTCACTCAGGGCGAGGTGGTCCCCGCGCAGGTACGCCGGGGGCTGGCCTTCCTCGGCAATCTCATCCCACGCAAGGGACTTGCGCTGCTCCTGCAGGCCTATGTTGAAGATCCAGAACTGCGCGGGCATCCTCTGACAGTCTGCGGCACGGGCGAGGCCCAAGCGGAGTATCGCGAGCTGGCCGAGCGTCACAACCTTCCAGTTGAGTTTCGCGGGCGGCTCGCGCCCGAGGAAGTGCGCCAGGTCTTGGCGGGCTCGTGTGCCTTGGTCGTCCCCAGTCGATCGGAAGGATTCAGCGTGGCGATGCTGGAGGCGCTGTGCATGGGAACGCCGGTGGTTGGATGGGGGCCGCAAGTTGAGGAACTCGAGGCGGCACTCGCGCAACCCGTTGGGGTGGCCCTGGCCTCGGACACCTCGGCCGGCAGCCTGGCGGGGAGGATCCTGGGCCTCATCGAAAAGGTGAGCCGCAAGAAGTTGCCGCTCGAGGAGATCGCCCAGCGGGCGCGCGCGGCTTTCTCCATCGAGCAGGCAGGCATGGCCACCCTGCGCCTGTATCGCGAGGCTCAGGCCGGCCCTCCATGAGAATCCTGCGCGTGCATCCGTTCCTCAAGGCCGAGGCCACCTACCCGTTTGCCGGCGGGATGGCCCGCACCTCGCTGCGCCTGACCAAGGAACTCGCGCGCGCGGGGCATGAGCTGCTCGTCTTCCCGTATCCCGAGGCGATTGGGACCTCGACCCGCTGGGACCTGCAAGACCAGATCAGCGTGGCCGTGCAGCCGACGATGGCGTGGCCGGGTTGGCGCGGCTTGCCGCACGCGCTGCGCCGCGCGCGCAGGCTCGACCCGCCGCCCAGCGGATGGCGCGAGGCGCTGAGCGAGGCCATGGCCGTCCACGCGCTCGACCAGGCCGTGCTTCAATTCCGGCCGGCGATCATCCACAACCACCTGCCGCGACGCCCGTTCCCGCGCCTGATGGGATCCCTGCCGCGGCATGTGCCGCTGGTTCTCACCCACCACCACGGCGAGGCAGGCGAGGCGCTGGAGGTCTACGACCGCATCGTCTTCGTCTCGCAATCGCAATGCGATGAAATCCGCACCCAGGCCGAGCTGCCGGCGGACCGCTTGCGCGTCGTCCACAACCCGGTGGCCGAAACATTCGCCCAGGGACCCGCGCCGAGCGCTGCCGAGCGCCAGGGCTTGCTCTTTTCGGGCGCGCTGCGCGACCGAAAGGGGCTCGACCTGCTGCTCGAGGCTTACGCCCTCGAACCGCGCCTCAACAATCATCCGCTGCATCTCTACGGGGAAGGCGCACATCGCGAAGCCTACGAGCGCCAGGCTCGCGAGCAAGGTCTCAACCTCGAATTCCACGGTAAAGTACCGGTGGAGGACCTGGCGCACGCGCTGCGTGCGGCGCGGCTGCTGGTCAACCCCAGCCGCCTCGAGGGCTGGAGCGCCTCGATCAATGAGGCGCTGTGCTGCGGGCTGCCGGTCGTCGGCTGGGCGCCTCAGGTGCAGGAACTCGAGCAGCTGCTCGGCCTGCGCGTCGGGCTGCCCTTCGACGCGCGCACGCAGTCCGCGCGCGAATTGGCTGCGAGCCTCTTGGCGGCGCTCGAGGATGCACCACTCGCGGCCCTCACCGGCCAAACGCTTGCCCGCGCAGCGCGTGAGGGCTTTTCGGCAGAGCGCTTTGTGCGCGGCTACCTGGCGGTGTATCGGGAATTGTTGTAATTACGGCGGGCTGTTCGAGCCATGCCGGTCGAGACCGGCCGGATGGGTTGATGCGTTTAGCGCAGGCGTGGTAACCTCCCCACGCGCCATCTCGAGGGCGGCGGAGCGCGGGTTGAGGCTGCGGCAATCGTCTCCCCCTCTCGTGCACATCCGGCACATCAAGGAACGGACCCACGGATCATGGGCGATCTCGTCATTCGCGCGCAAAACATCGGCAAACAGTACCGCATCGGCGCCCGCCAGCAGGGCTACCGTACGCTGCGCGATACCCTCGTCGATTCGATCGTGGCTCCGGCGCGCTGGGTCGGCCGCACGCTACGCCGTGGTTCGGCGCGCGCCGAGCAGGGCGAGTTGATCTGGGCGCTGCGCGAGGTCTCCTTCGACGTGCACCAGGGGGAGGTGCTGGGCGTCATCGGACGTAACGGCGCCGGCAAGAGCACGCTGCTCAAGATCTTCGCGCGTATTACCGAACCCACCACCGGCCGGGTCACGATTGCCGGCCGGGTGGGGTCGCTGCTCGAAGTGGGCACCGGCTTTCATCCGGAATTGACCGGGCGCGAGAACATCTATCTCAACGGGGCCATCCTGGGCATGCGCCGTGAGGAGATCGCGCGTCGCTATGATGAGATCGTCGCCTTCTCGGAGGTCGAACGCTTCATCGATACGCCGGTGAAGCACTACTCGAGCGGCATGTACTTGCGCCTGGCCTTTGCCGTCGCCGCTCACCTCGACCCCGAGATCCTGCTGGTCGATGAAGTTCTGGCGGTGGGCGACGACCGCTTCCAGAAGAAGTGTCTGGGCAAGATGGAAAGCGTGGGCCGTGAGGGGCGCACGGTGATCTTCATCTCGCACAACATGCCGGCCGTTACGCGCCTCTGCCCGCGCGCGATCCTCCTGGAAGAGGGGCGAGTGATTGCCGATGGAGAAGCGCGCGAGGTGATTGGGCGCTACCTCAACGCCGGGCGGGTCGAAAGCGGCGGCATGGAATGGCTCAGCGCCGACGAAGCACCGGGGGATGCGACGGCGCGTCTCAAACACGTGCGCGTCTCCGACGCGCAGGGCAACCTCAAGACCCTCTTCACCATGCGCGAAACGATTGCGGTGGAGGTCGAGTACTGGCTGCTGCGCGGCACCTATCCGGTGCTGCCGATGATCCAGGTGGTCAACCAGGACGGGCACAGCGTCTTTGTCTCGGCCGCCAATCACGACCCGGCCTACCGCGGCGCGACGCGCGAGCCCGGCTTGTATCGCAGTCGCTGCATCATCCCGGGCGACCTGATGACGGAAGGGTTGTTCTCGGTCGACGTCTGGCTGCGCGTGCTCTACCCGCGCCGCGTTTTCGTCCACGAGGCCAATCTGCTGACGTTCCGTGTGCAAGACACCGGCCTCGGAGATTCCACCAAGGGCACGTATCGCGGCGTGTGGGGCGGGGTGATCGCACCGCGTTTGGAGTGGCATACCGAGTTCCAACCGGGAGGACCAGCCGACCGTGCGGATACTGCAGATCCATCCCTTCCTGCGCGGTGATCGGATTGATCCGCGCGCGGGGGGTAAGTCGCGGGCGGCGCTCCTGCTCACCGAGTACCTCCTCGACCAAGGGCACGAGGTCGCGCTCTATCCCTTCCCCGAACGCCTCTGGCTTCAACCGGCTATGTTCGGCTTGCGTTCCGGGTCGCGCCTGCCCGTGCTGCCCACTATGGCTATGCCGGGCGCGAGGCACATGCTGGGGGCCGCGCGCCGCGCGAGCCGCGTGGCGCGCCGAATCCGGCAGGATCGCGGCTTTCAGGTGAGCCTGCTCTATTTCGAAGGGTTGCGCCGCGCGCTGGCCGATTTTGCCCCGGACATTATTCACTCCCATCAGCGGATAGCCCTCTTGCCGCTCATTCTGCGCGATGTGCCCCGATGCCCTCCGGTGGTGTTCACCCACCATACCGGCGAGCCCGGCCAGCAACTCGACACGTACGAGCACGTGGTCTTCGTCTCTCGCGCGCTGCAGGACCTGGTCTGTGCGAGCACCGGTCTGGGGCGCGACCGAACGAGCGTCATCTACTACCCGATCGACGCGGCGTTTCTCCAGGCGCCACTCGTGCCGGCCGCGGCGCGTCGCGGGCTGGTTTTCGTCGGCGGGCTGACCGAGGCCAAGGGGGTGGACCTGCTGCTGAGCGCCTACCGCCTCGACCCTGAGCTGAACGACCTTCCGCTGCATCTGTGCGGGGCGGGCGAGCGCGAACGGGAATTGCGCGAGTATGCCGAGCGCCACGGGCTGAATGTCGTCTTCGAAGGCCGCCTGTCCGTGGCCGAGCTGCGCACCGTGTTGGCGCACGGCCAGGCGCTGGTGAACCCCAGCCGGTTGGAGGGGTTCAGCATCGCGCTGCTCGAAGCGCTGGCCTGCGGAACACCCGTTGTGGGCTGGGCCGCACAGGTCCGCGAACTCGAACGGTGGTGGGAGACGCCGGTGGGTGCGCCCTTTGATGGACGGACCCAATCGGCCGGCGACCTGGCCGACGTGATTCGTGGCCTGCTCAACGGTCCCTCCCAAAGCGATGCGGCGCGCGCCACGATTGCGGCGCACGCCCGACGTGACTTCACCCTCGAACGCTACGGCGAGGAGAACGTGCGCCTGTATCGCCAGGTGCTCGAGCGCCGGGCGGGGGGCTGAGAGAAAGAAGAGCCAACGGCCGAATCATGCGCGTGCTTGCCGTTCAACCCTTTCTTAGATCTTCAGCCGTCGACCCGATCGCCGGGCCGGCGTATCGCACCGCAGCGCTTCTGGCGGAGGAACTCATCCGCCGCGGGTGCACGTTGGACATGTTCCCTTCGCCGGAGGCCATCGGCACCGACTTTCAGTGGGCCGTCGCTCCCGGCCTCTCAGCCCGCGTGTGGCCGACGATGGAACTGCCGGTGGCCGGGGACTTGCGTCTGCTGTTCTCGGCCGTGCCCAGGCTGCGTCCATTGCCTCGCTCACTGCGCCAGGTGGTCTTTGCTTGGATGGAACTGGCTGCCTTGCGCCGTGTGCTGGCCCATACCACCCCCGACGTGCTTCACGATCATCTCGGCATGAGTCGCTTCATGGGGATGGTGCGCGCGCTGGGCGTCCGCACGCCGATAGTTCTGACTCATCCGGAGGGGTCGATCGAAGCGCGCCTTGAGTCGTATGCGGCGGTCATCTTCCCGAGCCGCATGGCCCTGGCTCGCAGCGGGCTGACGGAACCGCGGGGGCGCGTTCTTCCGCCGCCGGTCAGCCCTGCGTTTCTAGGCGGCTCGGCTGTGGCCTCTCCTGCTGCGAACACGCTCGTATTTGTCGGCGGGCGGCGTGCCAAGCGCAGCCTGGAGGCGATTCTCACCGCACTGCGTGCCGACGAGCCGCTGCGACGGTCCTGCCGGCTGACGGTGTGCGGCGAAGTCGCTGTCGATGGGGAGCTGCGCTCGATGATTGATGCCGAGCAGTTGCCGGTGACCCTCGGCGGAGTGGTCTCGGCGGCGCAATTGCGTGAAGTTCTCGACCGGGCTGCGCTGCTCGTGCTGCCGGGCCAGCCGAAGATGGGCAGCCATGCCGCGCGCGAAGCGGCCTGCCGCGGACTGGCCGCTCTCACCTGGAGTGCTCAGGCCGACGATCTAAACCATGCCCTCGAGATTCCGGCCGCGATCGGTCTGGCCGACCACGAGGTGGAGCCCAAGAAGCTGGCTCGGAGCATTCTGTCGGCGCTGGAGAGCGAGAGGGTCTCGCTGCCTTTCCGCAGTGAGCTCTCGCGGCGCGCGCGCGATGTGTTTTCTGCGGCTCGCTACGCCGATCGGCACCTGCAGCTGTACGCCGAGGTCAGCTAAAAGTCTGCATGGAGACTCCCATCGCGAGTATGTTCGATCGGCCGTGCCGGGCCCTCAAACACCTGTGGCAACGCAGCCGGCCGCGGGCGGTCATCCTCATGTATCACCGCGTAGCGCAGGTGGCCGAGGACCCACATGGCTTGTGCGTCTCGCCGGCGCATTTCGCCGAACACCTCGAGGTGTTGCGGCGGCGCTGCAGCGTTATCCCCCTGCGCGAGATGCCGGCGCGGCTGCGCGAAGGCAGGCTTCCGCGGCGCGCGGTGGTGATCACCCTCGACGACGGGTATTCCGACAGCCTGTACGCGGTGCGCCCGCTGTGCGAACGATTCGATATCCCGGCCACCCTGTTCGTGACCGCCGGATACCTGGATGGGCGGCGTGAATTCTGGTGGGATGACCTCGAGGCGCAGACGCTCGGACGCGGAGTGACCGCCACGCGGGATCTCGAGCTTGAGGTCAATGGCGAACGTCTGACGTGGCCGACCGGCACGCCGTTGCGCGCGGTTTACGACGCGCTGCATGTGCGCCTGCGTCCGGCAACGGCCGAGGTGCGGGAGCAGGTGTTGAACGACCTGGCCCATGGGCAGGGGGCCGGCCGCAGCGTGCGCGAAGACCACCGGCCACTCAACGAAAGCGAATGCCGCCAGCTTGCGGCGAGCCGCCGGGTCGATGTCCAAAGCCATACAATTCATCACTTGTGGCTGGCGGCTCATCCGGCGGCGGTGCAGGCATACGAACTACGCGAGAGTCGGCGGCGCCTGGCGGAGATCACCGGCCGGCCGATCACGGTGCTTGCCTATCCCTATGGCTTCCGAGACGCGGTGGCCCCGGGCACGCTTGCGCTGGCGCGTGAGGCGGGCTATTCTGCCGCGTGCGCCACGGTGCGCGGCCAGGTCGTGCGCGGCGCGGATCCGCTGTGGCTGCCGCGACACGTCCCCGGCGATGTCGACGGCGAGGAACTCCTGCGCCGGCTGAATGGGTTCTTCGACGACTTTGCCGCGCCGCACCCGCCGCGGGGCGGCGCGCCACGAGGCGCTCCCGAGGCGAACGACAAGGAGCTCATGTGATCGCCACTCTCACCTCACTGCCACGGCGCATGTGGCGCGCCGTCGTCGGACGCCTGCGCCCCGCCCGCCGCTCGAAATACCTGCGGCGCATTCCCGGGCTGACCACGGTCGCGGCCAGGCTGCGCCTGGGCTTCGGCACCCAACCGCTTTCGGTTGTGTCCGGCTCCGACCGCGGGCCATCGATCCATCGCTACTATCTCGACCTGTTCATGCGCGAGTTTGCCGCCGATATTCATGGCCGCTGCCTGGAATTCCAGAACGATCAGTACACCACCCGTTTTGGCAAAACGCGCGTCAGGCATCTTGATATTCTGCACAAACAGGGGTCCGGCACGAGCAAACAGACCACGATCGTGGCCGATCTGCTGGCGCCGAACGACGTGCCATCAGCCTCCTACGACACGATCATCTGCACCCACACGCTGCACATCGTCGAGGACCCGCCGCGCTTCATGGACGAACTGCGCCGGCTCTTGGCGCCAAGCGGCGTGCTGCTGCTGGGCGTGCCGCATGTTGCCGGCATCCAGCCGTGGTGGCACGAGTTGTGGCGCTTCACACCCGAGGGATTGGCCTGGCTGGGTGCGCGTTCATTCGGCGCCGGAAATGTTACACTTCGTTCGTACGGCAACACGCTCACCGCGGCCGGGGCCATGCGGGGCCTCATCGCCGCCGAATTCAGTTCACGCGAGCTCGGCCTGCACGACGATCGCTTTGCAGTTGAAGTGTGCCTGCGTGCCGTGAAGGCCTGACGGGCGCGCCTGCGCGCTCCCCCTAATTACCTTCCCGCTCGGAGAGTACCTTGGCCAAGACGAAAGTCCTTGTGGTGGGCTCCGGCCAGGCCGGGGCTGTCAAGCACGTCCCGGCTTTCGCTCAGTGCCCGGAAATCGAAGTGGCCGGCGTGTGCGACCCGGACCTCGCGCGGGCGCAGCGTGTGGCACGCGAGCACGGGCTGGCGGGTGCATTCACCTCGCTCGAGGAGGGCCTGGCGGCAACCGGTGCGACGATCATCTCGATTTGCACACCGCCCCAGACGCACCGCGACCTGGCGATCTATGCCCTGGAGCATGGCGCCGACGTTCTGCTCGAGAAGCCGTTTACCATCACGCTGCGCGAGGCGGCTGAGGTGATCGCGGCCCAGGAGAAAACCGGCCGCAAACTCTCGGTGGTGCATCAGAACAAGTTCAACTGGGGCGTGATGGAGATGCAGAAGATCGTCCAACGCGGCGACGCCGGACGCGTGCTGCACCTGGGGCTCACTTGGATGACCAACGGTGACCAGGACCGCATGGTGATCGACCCCAACTTCTGGTGCCACTCGATCCCGGGCGGGCGCTGGGCCGAGTCGCTGCCTCACCAACTGTATATCGCGTACGCGCTGGTCGGCCGGATGCGCCTGTTGTATGTGGCCGGACGCAAGACCACCGACAAGTGGCCGTGGATGGCCGCGGATGAGGTGGATGTGGTGCTCGAGAGCGAGCCGGGCTACGTCAACATCCGCATGTCGGCCAACCCGCAGGAAGCCAAGCGGCGGATCAACGTGCTGCACGGCACCAAAGCCTCCTACATGTTCAGCTACAAGATCGCCATGCCCCTGGCCGAACGGCCGCGCGCCAAACGCGCCGGCGAATACCTGCGCCGCTACCTGGCCCTTCGCTTGCGTGGCGGGGGCGCACCCAAGGTGGTCCCTTCGCCGCACGAGCGTCTCATCCGCCAATTCGTCGATTACGTGCTGCACGATGCGCCCAACCCCACCTCGCCCGAAGAGGCCTATCACGTCGAGGAATTGACCGAGCGCTTCGGCCAGGAGTTCGATCGGCAGATGGGGCGCCGGCCAGGTTAGGGCCCCTGCGATGCCCGCTTCCGGCTCGACCTCGGCGCGCCTGCACTTCCAGCCGGATGCCTCCGGCGATGGACGGGTGGAGGCCGATACCTGGCAAGAAGATCTGCCTCCCGCCGATTGGGACGAAGCCCTCCGCCTTCTCAAACGCATCAATATGTCGACAGCCCCCACCGGGGAGCGACTGGCCTCGCTCGTGACCGTGGATGGGTTCGAGCCGTGGTGGTTCGTTCAGGACCGCCTCTTCCGCTTCACGCTGCTGCCGCTCACGCGCTACCTTCCCGTCCTTGCGCGACTCGCTGGCGCGAACGAGGCTCAACTGATCGATGCACCGGCCGAGGCGCGGCGGGCGCTGCGGCCGCTGTCGGGCAGGGCCGGGTTCCCTCGCTTCTCGTTCTCCGGCATGGTGCCGGAGGCGGCTTCGCCCACACGCCGGATCGCCGCGTGGTTCGGCCGGGCGGCAGTGCGTTTGGTTTCGGATTTGGCGCTGATCGGGTTCCGCCTGACGCGCCGCGATACGGTCCTCTACACCATCGACATAGTCAGCCCGGGGCTCCACCACGATTTCCGCATCGGGCCGCTCTACGCGGAGCTGCGGCGGCGTGGGTATCGCTTTGCCGAGTACACGCACAGCCTCTCACCGCGCATAGCCCTGGGCAACATGCTGCGCCGCCGTCGACCGGCCGTTGTGCTCGAGGCGTTCGACGACGATCCCCGCGTTACCTATCCGCTCCCGCGGGCGGCGCAGCCTCTGAGTGCAACCCAAGGTGGAACGCTCGAGGATCGGGTGTTGCGCGCGGTGGCGCTCGAGGTGTTGGGCTGGTGCCAGGCCTCGGCCGCGCGCTACCGCGCGTTGCGGCGTGCGCTTGTGCGCCAAGGAGCCCGGCGGGGCGTCGTCTTCGACGACAACCGTCACAACCTTGAACTGGTGGCCGCCTGCCACAGCCTGGGGCTCAAGGTGCTCGGATTCCAGCACGGCGTCTTCAATCGCTTTCACACGGGCACCATGGCCTACGGGTTCGAAGGCGCTCGGTCGCATGCCTTCGACCTGTACGGCGTGTGGGGTCCGCTCTTTCGCGAACGGCTCTTGGCCGGGAGCCGCTTGTATGAGGCCGACCAGGTTGTGGTGTGCGGGCCGTTGCGCGCCCCGCGGGCGGAGCGGCATGAACCGGCGCGAAGCTTGGGGCGGCCGCGCGTGCTGCTTGTCTCCGAGCCGCTCGCGCGAAAGGCGGAGGTGCGCACCTATCTTGAGATGCTCGTCGGCTGTGGGCGATTCGAGTTATGCGTCAAACTGCGACCCGGTGAGGATCCCGCCGGGCTGCGCGCATATGGGATCGACCCTGCCTCAGTGCACGTGCTGCAAACCCCTACCGTCTACGAGGCCTTCAGCCAGGTGGATCTGGCGCTGGGAACGTACAGCACGGTTCTTTATGAAGCGGCCCTCAGTCTCATTCCAACGGTATGGCTGCGTACGGCCATTGCCTATGGTCGCGAGCTCGCCGAGGAAAGCCTGGCGGAGGCGGCCGAGGATCCGCAGCAGGTTGTTGCGGCGGTCGATCGGGCACTCCGCCTCCCACACGAAGAACTGATTCGCCGGCGCGACCGCATCTGGTCGAATGCGGCGGAGGATGGTGCGCGCCGATTGATTGAGATGGGCGAGGCCCGCCTGTGGCCCGAACGGGTCCACCCGGGGCGCCGCCGATGACTCCCCGCGTCGCATTCGTCATCCCGTACCTGCGTTCGCGCGGGGGCTGGCAGACCGCGGCCCAGGGTGCCGTCCGCGCGCTGGCGCGCCACGTCGAGCCGGTGCTCGTCGTTGCGCGGGCCGATCTCGATAGCGCGAGGGTACTGCTGCCTGGGTACGAAACACATACCCTTCCGGATATCCAGCCGGTCAGCGCAGGAATCTGGCCGGTAGCGCGCACGCTCGCAGCCGCGAGCATCGGGCTGCGCCGTCTGCCCCCCCTGCGCGTTGATCTGGTGCACGCGCTGGAGGCCTTTCCGGCGGGCGGGGTCGCGCGAATGCTGGCGCGGCGCGAAGGCGTCCCCTTCGGCCTGACGGCTCATGGCACCTACGCCGTTGTCTGGAAGCGCTGGCCGTTCCTCTCCTCGGCCTACGCCCGCGTGTTGCGCGAGGCGGCGTTCATCTGCCCGATCTCTCACGGAACGCTGGCGCGCATGCAGCGCGAATTCGGTTCGGCGCTGAGCGCGGCGCCGTGCGAAGTCGTGATCGAGGGAACGGATATCACCGAGCGCGTTCCGCGCGAAGAAGGCGAGGCCCGCCCATGGCCGCAGGTACCCACCCTCATTTCGGTTGGCAACCTCAAGCCGCGCAAGGGCTATCTCCTCAGCCTGCAAGCCTTCGCCCGCGTTCAGCGCTCGCTGCCGCAGGCGCGCTACCAGATCATCGGCGGCGGGTTGGGCGGCGGCTACCACGAACAGCTCTTGGCGCTCATCCAGCGGCACGGCATGCGCGGGGTGGAATTCGTCGGATCGGTGGGAGAGCAGGACCTGGCCTCCCACTACCGTTCGAGTTCCGCCTTCGTGCTTCTCTCTCAGGAACAACGCTTCGCTTTTGAGGGATTTGGCCTGGTCTTTCTGGAGGCCGGCGCGTACGGTCTGCCGGTCGTTGGCAGCCGCACGGGCGGCATTCCCGATGCAGTGCGCGACGGTGAGACGGGCTTTCTGCTCTCGGCCGAGGATGTCGATGGGGCGGGGGAAGCAATCCTGCGGCTGCTTGTGGACCGCGACCTGTCCCAGCGCATGGGCCGGGCGGGGCGGGCGCTCGCGGAATCGTTGACCTGGTCGCGCTACGCGACCCAGCAAGCCGAGGTCTACCAGCGTGTCTTGACAGCGAAACCCGGCGGACCCTCGACGTGAGAATCGCATACTTGGCCTCCGCGGCGATCCCTTCGACCTCAGCCAACAGCCTGCAGATCCTCAAGATGTGCGAGGCAATGGTTGGCGAGGGCCATGCTGTGACCCTCCTGGCGCCGCGAATGACTCCCGCAGACGAGCCAGACAGCGACATCGTGGGCGAATACTACGGGCTGCGCCTCGTGCCTGCGATGCGTCGCGTGAAGACCCCGCCGCTGGTCGGCCGGCGCGGCCTGGCCTGGCGTATGGCACACAGCGCGCGGCAGCTCGCGCCGGATATCGTCTACACGCGCGGCGTTGATTTCGCGCTGGCCGCTTCCTGGTACCAGCAGCGCGTCGTTCTTGAACTCCATCAACTGCCGAGCGGGCGGCTCGGTCCCCTCTACCTGCGCCTTATCGTGCGCAGCCCGAGATGCCGACGGTTGGTATTGATCACCCCGCGGCTGCACGAGTTGCTGGTCAACGCGATTCCCGCCGCGCGCCGAGTGGAAACCCTCGTCGCCGGCGATGCGTTCGACGATGCTATGTACCGTGCGCTTCCGGACCCGCACCAGGCGCAACGCGCGCTGGGCATCGCGGTGCGCGGGGTGGCCGCGGGTTACTTCGGCAGCGTTGTTCCAGGGCGTGGGGTGGAGACCATCCTGACCATGGCCCGTGAATTGCCCGAAGTTCGTTTCCTGATCGCCGGCAGTTCCGAACGCCCCTCTGGTGAACTGCCTGCCAACGTCCTGTGGCTTGGGCACATTCCGCCCGCAAAGGTTGCAATGCATCAGGCGGCCTGCGATGTCCTGCTCATGCCCTATCAGACTCGTGTCACCGTTCAGGGCAAGGGCGATACGGTCGAGATCATGAGCCCGCTCAAGCTGTACGAGTACATGGCGGCCGAGCGGTTGATCCTCTCGAGCGACCTGCCTGCGCTGCGGGCCATGCTGGATGAAAGAAACAGCCTGCTGCTGCCGGCCGACGATCCATCGGCCTGGGTCGCGGCGTTACGTCGCAGCGTGCACTCCCCCGATCTGCGCCGGCGCCTGGCCCACCAGGCTCGTTTGGATGTGGCACCCCACACGTGGCGCAACCGCGCGCGTACGGTCCTGGCGGACCTTGAAGGCGGAGCGCGATGAGCGGCCACGCCACGCCCCAGACGTGGGGCACGCTTCGCCTGGGATACGTTGCGCGCTCGCGCGTCCCCTCCGACCTGGCCAACAGCCTGCAGGTGATGAAGATGTGCGCCGCATTCGCGGCGCAGGTGCAGGCCGTCGATCTGATCATCCCATTTCACTGGGATGATTGGCGCGTGACGCGCACGGACGGCGCATCGCTGTGGGAGCGTTATGCATTGACCCGCCGCTTTCACATTGCGCGGGTGCTGTATCCCCACTGGAGGGATCGATTCGAGGTGCGCGGGTTTTCGTTGGTGGCCACGGCCCGGGCCGCCGTGCGCCGCTACGACCTGGTCTATTCGCGCGATGTGTGGACGGCTTACTGGCTGGCGCGCATGGGCCGTCCGGTGGCCTTTGAAGCCCACAACCTGGCGGAAGAACAGCGCTACCCGGTGTGGCAGGCCATGCTCCACATGAAATCGCTGCGGGGCGTCTTCTGCATCTCGGGTGCCTTGGCCGAGGCCTATGCAGATGCGGGCGCGCCACGTGAGCTTCTGCATGTCCTGCCCGACGGCGTAGATCTCGAACGCTTCGATTCGCCATTATCCAAAGATGAGGCTCGCCGCAGGCTGGGTTTGCCGCTCGATCCGCCGATCCTGTGTCACTCCGGGCATATTTACCCGGGGCGGGGCGGCGAGGAAGCGATCGAGGCATTGGCCGGATTGCCGCAGGCCGTTCTGGTTATGGTGGGCGGGCGCGCGGAGGATATTGCCCGCCTGCAGGCTTTCGCCGCCAGGCTGGGCGTAGCGGATCGCGTGGTATTCGCCGGCCAGGTTCCCAACAGTGCAGTGCCGGCGTACCTGTGGTCGGCGGACGTGCTAGTGATGCCCTATACTTCGAAGACACCGACGGTGCGCTACATGTCGCCGCTCAAGATGTTCGAGTACATGGCTGCCGGCCGGCCGATCGTCGCCACCGACTTTCCCGTGGTGCGCGAGGTCCTACGCGACGGCGAGACGGCTGTGCTTGTCGAGCCCGACAGCGCGCAGGCATTGCGCGAGGGGTTCCAGCGTGTCTTGGGGAACCCGGAGTTGAGCCGGCGCGTGGCTGCCGGCGCGCGCAGTGCGGTGCAGGGCTATTCATGGAATGCCCGCGCGCGGACAATTCTTTCGACCACGTGGCCTGACGAAGGGCGATGAAACGCCCACGCGAATGATCGATCGCCTCAGCGCCCAACTCCTTGCCTTGCCGACGGCCGGTTTCCTTGGCACCGACGCCTCGACCTGGGTGCGCCTGGGCTGGCTGCTCGCGCTCTCTGCGCTCATTTGGATGGTGTATGCCCTGTGGCGCCTCGGCCGCGGGGATGCGCCGCTGACCGCGTGCGTGGCGGCGGCGGTCCTCAGCACCGCCCACATCATTGCCACCCAGCTTGTCCTGGGGTGGCTCGGCCTGCTCACGCCGCTCGCCATCGCCCTGGCCTCGGTCGGTCTCGCCGCCGTGACCCTCGCCCTGGGCGTCCTGCCGCGTCGCGCGTCCATCCATGCGGCGCTGCGCAAGGCTCGCCTTCGGGCTCGTGGAGTGACCCTGCCGCCCTGGGCGTGGCTGATCATCTTCTTGTACGCCGCAATCGTTCTGCGCAACGTCTTCTACGGCTGGTTTCTTCCGCCTTACGATCGCGATGGATTGGCCTATCACTTGCCGATCATGGCCAGCATGGTTCAGGCGCACTCGGTCGCGCCCATCCCCAGTTTGTCGGTGTGGGTCCGGTCGTATCCTATCAACGGCGAACTCATGCAGTTGTGGACATTCGCGCCGCTCGGACTCGACAAGCTGGTTGATCTGGCCTTTCTGCCCGGGGTCATCTTTGGTGCGCTGGCGCTGTATGGGATCGCCCGCCACTTCGAGGCCTCGCGCGCAGCAAGCATTGCCGGCGCGGCCGTGTTTGCCTTCACGCCCACGGTCTTCCTGCGCCAGGTGGGCTCATACAACGATGCCTGGCTGGTGTCGTTGTTCATCATGGGTGTCTACCTCATCCTGAAGTCGGCGCCGCATGGCACGGCCAGTGCGGTCGAGCTCGCCATCCCGAGCGGGCTATGTGCGGGCATCGTGGCCGGAACGAAATACTCGGGCCTGGCCCTGGCCGCGCTGCTCGGTGCCCTGCTGGTCTTTCGCTTGCTGGAGAAAGAACCTCCTCCAGCGGGCGAAGTGCGTGACGCCGCACCGCGCGCCACCCGGTTGAAGCGCGTAGCCGCCGGTCTCGCGGTTTTCACGATTCTTGGTGTCTTCCTCGGCGCATACGCCTACGCGCGCAATTGGATTGTGGAAGGCAACCCGATGGCGCCGGCGCAGATCGCCCTGGGCGGGCAGGTCATCTGGCCGGGCCTCGAGATGGAGAAGATACTCGCGCTCGACTCGGGCTCGCCCGTGGAAGGGCTGGCCTGGCCGGCGCGGATTGGCGCGGCCTGGCTCGACCGCTTGGCGTCCCTCTACGACTACAATTTCGGAGGCAGCGGTCCACTGTGGGTGTTTCTCGGCGTGCCGGGGCTGGTCTATTGGGCGGTGATCTCGGCGCGGCGGCGCGACAAATGGCCGTTGCTAATCATCGTCGGGGTGTTGCTCGTATTCGCTGCCACGCCCGACAACTGGCGCCCCCGCTTTGCCGTGGCGCTGCTCTTGCCCATGGCGGTCGGTTGCGCCCTGCTGCTCGATCGTCTGCGTAACTGGCCCGGCGTGCTGGTTCGCGCGGAGCTTGTGCTCATGATCGGATACGTGGCTGTCGCGACGCTGCCGCCGCCGGAAATCAGCGTTGAGCAGTTGCGCGAGTTCGTTGCGCGCAGCGATGATCGCTCGCGATCGGCCGCGCGCGTGGCGCAGCCGGACGAGGTCTACACCTGGATCGAGCGCGAGACGGATGCCCGACCGACGAGCATTGCCTACGGCCGGCGGGTCGACATCTATCCGTTGTTTGGTGCCGATCTGCGCAACACAGTCGTTCACCTGCACGCGCCGGATGAACTGAGCTGGCATACCGCGCTTGAGGCGAGCCCGGCCCAGCTGGTGGTGACATCGCTCGGCAGTAAAGAGGACGACTGGACGCGGACGAGTTTGGAGTTCGTGGAGGTCGTTCGCGCAGAACCGCTGGCGGTCTTTGCTCGAAGGTGATGGAATGAGCCACGCACATCCCGAGCGTTGGGCTGCACCAGCCGCGCTGGCCATGACCGGCTTGCTTGCATTGTATGTGCTCACGCCGGATCATCTCGCCTCGTTGTTGCGCACCTATGGCTGGCTGCGCCAGGTGGCGCTGCTCATCCTTGCGCGCGGAGTCTGACAGGCCCATGCCCCAAATCGAGAGGCGGACATGAAAGTTGTGCTATTCGCGTTCGAGGCGGTCATCGCCTACGTGCTTCCGGGGTTCCTCGCCCTCCACCTTGTCGATTTGCCTCGCGCCCGCTGGTGGCATCGGCTAGGTTTCGCGGTGCCGGTCTCACTCGTCATCGTTCCATTCTTCCTGGTAGCCGTCTCGAACGTTCTGCCTTTGCAGCCCAACCCCTTCTGGCTGATAGCGCTGGTCGCGCTGCTCGGGGTGGGTGTGGTCATTCTGCGCAGATCGCGGCGGTTGCCGCGGCTGGGCTTGCGCACACGCGACGGCGCAGGCGACTCTCCGCCCTCGCGAGGCGAAACCATCCTGGCCGCCGCGTTTATCCTGCTTTTCACTGTGGCGATCAACTTGCCGCGGCTCGACTTCCTGGTCAACGGCAACCTGGCCACCTGGGGCGGGAGCGGAGATGAGTACTGGCACCTGGCCGAGTTGGTCTCGGTTGCGCGCAGCGGGCTGCCGCCCCTCCACTACTTCTTCCCGGACCAGCCGTTGGTCTATTACTACTGGTCGTGGATCTACCCCGCGATCCTCGCCAACACGCCTGGCCTGGGCGTGTCGTTGGCGCGGGCGTTGGCGGTGCATGCGATTATCCAGACCGGCGCCTTCGTGGGCCTAAGCTGGTGCCTCTTGCGGCTCAACCTGCGCTCGCGTCTGGCGCGCTGGGGCGGATTGTGGGCGCTCACCCTGGCAGGCGGGTTCGACTTCTTCGCCACGCTGAGTATGTACAAAGTTGAAGACTGGCAGCGCCGGGTAGTATGGCTGGTCTCGAACAATCAGATCTCATCTTTCCCCACCCTCTTCATGTGGGTGCCGCAGCATGTGGCTGGCGCGATGGCTTTCGTGTTGGGGTTGCTATTGTGGCGCAACGTGCGCGCACCGGCCTCCGTGCGCGCGGCCATCCTGGCTCTGTTGGCAGGATTCTGCCTGGGCTCGAGCGCGTTCATCTTCCTTTCGATGGCCATTGCTGGAGTGGTGTGGATGTTGTTGCACACGCGCCTATGGTGGCGAGTCAAGGCGTTAGGTCCCTTGGCCTGGGCCGCAGGGTTGTTCGCCCTTGGTGCCGGCCGGCAAGCGCTCATCAGCCTCTCGCAAAGCGGCGGGATCAAGGTCAACGAGTTCCGCATCCCTATGCTCGAAGGATTCCTCGAGACGAGTTCGCCCGCCTTCCAAGCGCTGGATCGGTGGCTGTCGCTGGCGGGGTTCCCGCTCGTGCTAGCCTGGGTCATGCTGATCGAAATGGGGCTGCCTCTGGTGCTCTATGGTGTGTGGGTCCTCGCGCGCGGCTTGCGCGAGCGCAGCCGCTGGGCCAAATTCCTCGTGTATTTCCCGCTGCTCTACTTGTTCCTCACCCTGGTTTTCACCCACGGCGGTCCGGGGCGCAACTTCGTAACCCGCGGTTCGGTTCCGGCGCAGATCGGTATTGTGCTCGGCGCAGCCGTGCTGCTCGCGCAAGTCGACTGGCGCAGTATGGGTCGCCTGCAGCGCGGGTTCATCGCCTATGCCGCGGCGGTGACGATTCTGGCTCAATCACTAACCCCGTTCTTTGATTTGCGGGCACGCTCGCTGCAAGCCATCGGGCGCGCGCTGCATGCGGAGAAGGCCGTCCAGGTCGCCGGCATCACGATTGGCTCCCCGCCCACGCCGTGGCCGGCCGCGCTCGAATACATGCGCTGGATCAACCTGAACACGCCGCCTAACGCGCTCATCGTCGAGACGGGGACCATCGAGGACGACACGCGCTTCCGGCTACTCGAACGCATGCGCTGGGTGGCGTACCCGATGGCGGCCCAGATGAGCCTAATGTCGGTCGATCTGGAACTGCTCGACCCGGCACGCTGGCAGGCTGCACGGGATGCGTTCGAGGAAATGCCGCCGCTCGCGCTTGTGGCGGCCTCCGAGTACGCGCGCCTGCGACACGTGCCGATCTACCTGGTGGACCGCGAGAAGGCGGGTGAGCCGGCCGGGTTGGTGGTTTACGAAGATACCTTCGTCCGCGTCGTTCTCATCGAGCGAGATTGAGCGAGGCCTCTCCGTGACGAATGCAGCGCGTCGAACGCGCATCCTGTACCTGCTGCCCACGCTCGCCGCCGGCGGCACCGAGCGGCAAGCCATGGAGTTGGTGCGCCATCTCGATCGGTCGAAGTTCGAACCGATCGTAGTGACGATCTATGATCCGGCAACCGTCCCAATTGAGATCCCGCCCGGGGACGACCCGGTCCTCAGCCTACGCAAGCCGCTTGGCAAGCTGGGCAATCTGATCGCGCTGGCGCGGCTGGTAGGGCTCATTCGCGCCCGTCGTCCCGACATTCTCCAGTCGTACCTGCGCACGGCGGATCTCTACCTGCGTCTGGCCGGCCTGACGCAGGTAGA
>DATEAT010000017.1:0-19928 GCA_035288225.1 Anaerolineales bacterium
AGCGCCGGATCCGTCAGCGTTTCGGCCAGCCCGAAGAGGGCGCCGTTGATCACGCCCAAACGGAAGTCGCGCCGGACTCCCTTCTCGCTGACTCCGTGATCGATGTGCATCCCGCGATTCTAACATCGCCTCTCACCCCAATTGCTCCGAAAGAATTCTTGCGCAGTTCTTATCGCGCACGCCGCATTCCCGGAGTTGACGCTGGGGGGGAATTCCCTATAATCCGTGTTCATGAGTCGCATCTCGAATCTTTTCCGCCTGCAGTTGCTCGACCACGAACTCGATGGGGCGCGAACGCGTCTGGCCGAGATCGAAGCCCTGCTGGCCGTCTCGCCCGAAGTGGATGCCGCCCGTCAGCGAGAAAGCACGGTGCGGGCGGCACTTCAAGATGCCCGCCGCGCGCTGATCAAGGCAGAAGGTGAGGTCGGTTCGCAGCAGAGCAAATTCCGTGAGACGGAACGGCGGTTGTACAGCGGCGAAGTTCATAGCCCAAAGGAACTCAAAGACCTCGAGAATGAAGCGGCATCGCTCAAGCGCTTCCTGGGCGTACTTGAAGATCGCCAACTGCAGGAAATGGTCGCACAAGACGAGGCGGAAGGGGGCCACGCCGCCGCGCGCGCCGAGCTGGATGTCGTCGAGGCGGATCGCGGCCAACAAGAAGGCGAGCTGCACCAAGAGCGGGCCGGGTTGGCAGCCACGGTCGAACGCTTGCTGGCCCAGCGTGAAGCGGCCGTGGCTCTCATCACTCCGGAGGATCAAGCGACCTACGACACTCTGCGTCGCACACGGCGCGGAACAGCCGTAGCACGCCTGGATGGATCGACCTGCGGCCGCTGCGGCGTGGCCCCCTCCCAGGCTCGCATCGATGCCGCCCGCACCGGTGAAGAGATCGTAATGTGCGGCACTTGCGGCCGCATTCTCTACACGGGGTAGCCCATGGGTCTTTTCGGGACGCGCTGGCATTTCGACGCGGCCTCCTTCACAGCCGGCGCGGCCCTTGGCGCCTTGCTCACGGCGCTCGTCGTGAGCCGGCGGGCAGCGCTGTTCCGCACGATCAGTGCACTGCGCGCGCAATGGTCCGCGTGGCGCGAGATCTTGGCGACCGGGACGGCGCAATCCTATTCACGCGATCTCATCCGGTGGGCGCAGACCTGCCACCTGGCAGGCCCGCTCTTCTTGCTCGACGAAATCGTCGTTCCGCCGACGTTTCTGCGCGCACCGACTCGGTCGGACCCATTGCAAGAGGCCGAGGGCGACAGGCCGCAGGGCTTGCCCTTTACGCCGGATTGGCCGCAGCTTGGCGCCCTTTACGGCTGGCCCCAGGAGCCGCTCGAGGTTGTCGTGCGCGGCCGCCAGCATGTGGTCTTGTGCGGGCGGCCGGGCAGCGGGCGCACGGTGGCCCTGGCCGCGATCGTTCTCGGGGCGCGCGCCGGAAAGTTGGCCGCATTCATCGAGCGCAAGGACCTGCCGGCTGCTTTGTTGCTGGCACATGCGGCGGACCTAGAACCGGCGCCAGGCAAGACGCCCACCGTCGATGTTCTGGTGCAAGCCATGCGCCCCCACTGTTCGCGCCGCACGCTCCCCGGGCTGCCGGCCTTTGTGCAGCGCGGGCTGCACGGCGAAGCCCCCTGGCTCTTACTGGATGGTTTCGACGAGCTCTCCGACGCGCACGCCCTGCGTGTGCGCGAGTGGCTGGGCGAACTGCTGCGCGTATCGCCTCGACTGCGGATCATCGTCGCCGACGGCTTCCGCGGCCTCCCGCTGTGGGAGATGATGGGCTTCACCTGCGCCGCCATCGCGCCCTGGGCCGACCTCAAACACGAAGCCTTCGTCGGCCGGTGGGTCGAACGCTGGAAGAAACATATCGCCGGTGCTTCTGCCTCCGCCGATTGGCCATCGGCCGACATCTTGCGTGGGTGGTTGTCCGTTCCGGCTGCGCTGACTTCGCCGCTCGAGATCACACTACGACTATGGTCGGCCTGCGCAGGCGATGCGCTGGGCAAGACGTCGGCCAGCGATCTGGACGCGCTGGTGCGCCGCCAGTGCGAACCGGCCTGGGTCCCCGGCCTGATGCAATTGGCGGGGACGATGGTCGCCGCCGGGGTCGCCGTGCTCAGCCGCGCCGATGGCGAACGCGCCCTGTCGTCCGCCACCGGGATCGAGACCCGCCCGGCGGTGGACATCGGCGCGGTGTCGGCGGAGTTGGTCGCCCGCGGCATTTGGCGCGCCACAGTGGCGGGCCGCCTGGCCTTTGCGCATCCGGCCATCGCGGGCCGCCTGGCGGCGCACCACCTGGCCCACAGCGCACGGGTCGGCTCGGCCGAGGCGCTGCTCGCCCTGCCCAGCACCGCCTTCACTGAGGTGGCGCTCTCGCTCGCCGGCGATGTGCTGGATCTTGGGCCTCTCATTCGCGACCGCCTGACGACATCCTCCGAGAGCCTGCCCACCTCGAGCGGAGCCGACACCACGTTGCGCCTCGTGCCCTGGGTGCGCGAAGCCAGCGCGTTGCTGGAATGCGCCGCGTGGCTGCGCAATGCGGGCGAGGCCGAATGGAGATCGGACGTACTGCGGCGTCTGGCGGGTGTGGTGCGCAATGAACGCTGGCCTGGCCCTTTGCGCGCTCGTTGTGCATGCGCACTGGTCGCCTCGCTCGATCCGGGCATCCTGGTCTTGTTCCGTCAGATGCTCGAGGCGGCGGATGACGCCGAGGGACAAGTGCTGGGGGCCCTCGGGCTCGGCGCGCTGCGCGACGGCGGCGCCATCGCCGGGCTGGATGATCTGCTCGGTTCGGCCAATCGTGAGGTGTGCTGGGCCGCTGGCATGGGCCTGGGGCGCATGGGGCGCAAGGAGGCGGCCGAGGCACTCGGCCGCATGCTGCTCTCGGGCGAGGAGGACGCTCGCCGTGCGGCGAGCTTCGGCTTGTCTTTCGACCGCGAGGAGGGATACCCAATTCTGCGCGAGGCGGCCACCGACTCGGACGCCCTGGTGCGCCGCACCTCGATCGGCGGCCTGGCGCAGATCAACGAGCCGTGGGTGGTGGACGTGCTGCGCAAGGTTTCGCGCGACGATAAGGAATGGGTGGTACGAACCGCAGCCGCCACTGCACTTGAAGCCGCTCCCGAAGGTCCGCCGCCGGCCAAGCCTGCGGACGCTGCGGACCTGCCCTGGCTGGTCGCGTTCGCCGCCTCCCGCGGAACCGGCGTGCCCAGCGGTGCCGGCGCCATGGGGGTGCTCGAGCGCGCTCTGGCCGAGGGCAACCCGCGCGAGCGTCTGGCCGCGGCCGAAGCCTGGCGGCACGCTGCCTTCCCCGAGCGCATGCAAGTCCTCAAGCGCAGTTTGGCCGACCCGGATGCACGCGTGCGCAGCGCATCCTTTGAGGGGTTGTGGGCGCTCGCGCGCCTGCCCATGATAAGATAGTCGGGCGATTGACCCCGTGCTCACAGAAAGGGCTGCTCCTTGAGCACATCCCCCGGTATCCTCGACGCGCTCAGCCTGCCGCCGGCCAACCTGGTGCTCCTCCTCGCGCTGGTTCTGGGCCTGCTCTTGGCGGCGACGTGGCGGGCACACCTGGGGCGCGAGCCATGGACGCGTCTCGCGCTCGGCTTGGGCGTGATGGTCACCTTGCGCGTCGTGCTCGCGCTGCTCGCGGTATGGGCCGCGTGGGACGGCGGTGCGTTTGCCCGAACGGCGCTCGGCAATGCCGATCGCGCCACGAGTCTCATCTCGGCCGTGCTCCTCGTGTGGCTTCTGCTCCAATCGAGCGGGCGGCTGGCTGCGCTAATCGCTTTCACAGCGGCCGGGCTGGCGCTTGTGCTCGCTCTGGCCTCCAGCGTGCTGCTCTACTCCACCGCTATCCAGATCCCGGGTCTGCGATTCAACACAACCTTGCTCGCCCCCCTGTGGGATGCAGGCCTCGCGCTGACGGCGGCGATCGGCACGACCATCCTGTTCGTGCGCCGCCCCGCGCTGCGCGGGACGGCCCTGGCGGCCTTGGGCCTGCTTCTCGCCGGCGCGGTGGTGCAAGGCGTGCTGCGCCGACCTGATGAGGATTTCGCCACGCTGTTGCGAGCGGCGGAGGTGATCGTTTATCCGCTGTTCGTCGTGTGGGTCGCGGTGCTGGCCAGCCGCCCGCCACATGCCGCAGCGGTGCCGGTCACCCCGGCGACGAGCGACGAACCTGCACCCTCAAGCACCCCGGGCGAGGCCGGCCCGCCCACGGCGGCTCGTTCGATGGCGGAAGACCTTGCGTTTTGGGCCGCGCGCACACTCAATGCGGATGTGGCCCTGACCCTTGCGCGTGCGGAAGATGGGGCCGGTCTACATATCACGGCCGGATACGATCTCGTACGCTCGCAGCCCCTCCTCGGCGCATACCTGTCGGGCGACCAATGTGGACGCATCATCGCCCAGCTCGCACAAGAAGGTGTCCACACGTATGCTGCAGCCGACTTGCCGGCCGACTACAGGCGTGTGGCCGAGGCGGTGGGATTGCCCCAACCGGGACCAGCGATGCTGATGCCGTTGGCCGCCGGCACAAATGCCAGCACGGCCTTGCTCGTTCTATCACCCTACAGCGGCCGCGAATGGAGCAGCGAGGATCAAAGCACATTGGGCGCCTTCGCCGCGCCGCTTGTCACCGACCTGGCCCCCGCGCAGTTGCTGCCCGAGGAGCCGCGCGAGCCGCCGCGAGCGCGGGCGCTGATGTCGGATGCCGAGTTGGCCAATTTGCGCGAGGAGAACTCCGACCTTGGCTTCCGCCTGCGCCAGTCGCAAGAGGACCTGCAAGCCGAACGCCGGCGTGCCGACTCGTTGGAGGTGCAGCTTACCCAGCGGACGCAACCGGAAAGCCTCAAGGAGATGGAGGCCGAAGTCACTCGCCTGGAAGAAGGCCTCTCTCAGGTGCTGCTCAATCGGGACGAGGTGATCGCTTCGCTGCGAGCCAGCCTGGCGGGGCAGCCCGTCCCTTCCCCTTCGGGTGAAGTCCTGCACGAGTTCATGGCCGAACAGAGTGAAGAGGTCCAGCGGCTGCGGATGGCCCTTGACCGCGCCGAAAAGGAACTGGAGCGTCAGGGCGTGGGTTGGGATGAGCCGGCGGGTGCGCTGCCCCCGGCCCGCGGCGGGCTCCTCGGCGAACAGGTGGTCCTCTCCCTCGCCCGCGAACTGCTCAAGGCCGTCCTTTCGGTACGCAGCGACTCCGAACTTGTGGCCGGTCAGGGCGCGGCCTTACTGGGCTCGATGCAGCGCCAGCCGCTTGAGCACCTGCGCGATAGGGCTTATCAGGCCGAAGCCTTGGCGCAGGATCTCGAAAACCTGGCCGCGTTCGCCCGTTCCGAGGCCCCGGTCGATTGGGGCCCGCTGGAGGTGGCCGAGGAGGTCGATGCGGCCCTCACGGCCTCCAGCGGACTGATTCGCGAACGTGAGCTGAGCATCCACCTCGAACTGCCCGAGACGACCTTCGACGCCGAGGCCGACCGGGCTTGCGTCCGCCAATTGCTGTATCACCTGGTGCGCAACGCGGTGCTGGCCACGCCGCCACAGAGCGAGGTGGGAGTGCGCGCGCATCTGCGCATGCCCGAGGGCGGCCCGCCCTCAGCCCTGCTCGTCTCCGTCGACGACGGTGGGGCCGGCATCGCCCCAGACGACTACCCCATGGTGTTCGATTCGATCGCCCGCGGCACAGGCGCTCCGCTGGCGGGCCTGGGCGAAAAGGGCATCGGCATGGCAGTTGCCCACCAGCTGGCCGAATCGGTCGGCGGCCGTATCTGGGTTGAAAGCCAGGCTGGTCAGGGCAGCACCTTCTCCATCGAAGTGCCTCTGGCTGCGCCTCAAAGCGGGGCGTAAACCTAAGCCGTTCGGAGTATGCTGGAATTCGACGGCAACCCCTCGCCCTGCGAATCGCCGCCTGGAACTTCTGCGGGCGTATAATCGTCCTTACGATGGCCCTGCGCGCGCAGGGCACATCTTCAGTTGCTATAGGAAGGCGAATGTCAGCTGGACGACGTCCCCTCATCGCCGCCGCATTCGGTATGGCCAGTGCCCTCAGCCTGAGCTGCGTGTTGTTGGGCAACGGGGCCTCTATGTTCTTCGGGGGTAACCCGGGCGACTCGGGTTCACCCACGCCATTCCTGCCCGCCTCTAGCACACCCACGCCCTTTATGCCTTCGCTGGCAACTCAACTGGCGCCCTTCCTGCAGGAAACGCCCGGCGCCGGCGAGCCGCTCGTGCCGCCCACGCCCTATGCCGGTGTGCCGCCCTGGTCGCCCTACGCCGGGCCGATCTATCCTGCACCCACGGCCATCCCCAGCCCGGCCCAACCCTTCGAGTTGGGCGACGATGTGCTGAACATCGCCTTGCTGGGCAGCGACATGCGGCCGTTCGGAAGCTCGTATCGCACCGACACGATCATGATCCTCTCGCTCAACCGCTCGCGCGGAACGGCCACGCTCATCTCGTTCCCCCGCGATCTGTATGTCTACATACCCGCTTACACCATGCAGCGCATCAACGTGGCTTTCCCCATCGGCTACACGCTGGGCTACGAGGGCGGGAGTTTCGGGTTGTTCCAGGACACGATGATGTACAACTTCGGCCTGCGAGTGGATCACTGGGTGCGGGTGAACTTCAGCGGCTTCACCGGGCTGGTCGATTCGCTCGGCGGGATCGACGTGCCCGTGGCGCAAACGCTGACCGACAAGCGTAAGGGCTACGGGGATTACACGGTATATCCCGGCGTGGTGCACATGGACGGCGCCACCGCCTTGTGGTATGTCCGCTCGCGGTATTCCACCAGTGATTTCGACCGTGAGCGGCGTCAGCAGGAAGTAATTCTTGGATTTGCCAACCGGCTGCTCAGCCTGAACGCGCTCGCCAATATGCCGGGCTTCTTCGACCAGCTCCGCCAATTCGTCGACATGGATCTTGCCTTCCAGGATCTGGCTCCCTTCGTGACCATGGCCACCAGCGTGCGGCCCGACAATGTGCGCCGATATCGTATCGTCAGCCCCGCTCAGTGCTACGGTTGGATCACGCCCGCCGGCGCCGACGTCCAACTGCCGATCCCAGATGCGATCCGCAACCTGCTGCAGGAAGCGCTCTACCCATAGACGCAATGCCTGCCTGTCTTGGATGAGCCGCTGCCGCGCACTCCCGACCGGGCCGCACAGTGGCCTGGAGCCCCACCCGCCGCACGTGCGAGAATGAGTGCGAGATCGCCACGGCCATGATGCATCCCTCCAGCACGTCATCGGGTTCGTCCACGGCCGAGAGCGGGCCCGTAAGTCCGCGCTCTTCGCTTATGACCGCCCTGCATGTGTGGAAGAAACACCTCGGCGACGAGGGCCTGGCCGAGAACACGGTCAAGGCCTTCACCGCCGACCTCAACCTGCTGGCGAGTTATGTAGGCGCCGGCCGCGCCCTAGGGGAGATTGGCACGAGCGATCTGAGCGCCTTCCTGGAGTGGATGCGCTCGGCGCGCGGTGTCCCGTGCAGCCCCAAAACGTACTCGCGGCGGATAACCTCACTCAAGGCCTTCTTTCGTTATATGCATCAGAAGGGAGTGTGGCCGGAGGACCCTGCGGCGCCGCTTGTGCAAAAGACGGTGATCAGCCCGCTGCCGGAAGTCCTCAGCCCGGGCGAGGTGGAGGCGGCACGCCGTTCGGCGCGCGATATGCATGCCGGCCGCAGTGGCGGGAAGCCGGATGCGCGTCCGGCCGTGCTGCTCGAGATGCTGCTCAAGACCGGCATCAAGAAGGGCGAATGCCTGGGGCTCAAGTTGAGCCACGTGGATGTGAGCACGCCCGAATCGCCCTTCCTGTTCGTGCGCTATACCCAGCCGCGTATGCGCTTCAAGGAACGCAAGATCGCCCTCGAACCGAAGTGGGTCGGCCTGTACCGCGAATACGTGGGGCAGTACCACCTCGCCGACCGCCTCTTCCCGTGGTCCCCGCGCCAACTCGAATACGTGCTCGAAGATATCGGCCTGCAAGCCGGGTTGGCCAAGCATCTCTCATTCGACATGTGCCGCTGGACCTGCGCCGTTCGCGACCGCCAGTCCGGCATGGACCCCGACCGGTTGCGCGAGAAGCTCGGCCTGAGCCGCATTCAGTGGCGCGAGATCGGCCGCAAGATCGAGAAGCTCGCCCTACCGCCGCTGTGAACGCGGACCGGCTGGGGGCGCTGCTCGCCGCACGCCCCCTGGTGCTGAGAAGGAAACCCACAATGACCCGAGCCGAGGCAGCCTGTGCGGCTATGCGCGACGACTTTTCCTGCGCCCAAGCCGTGTTCGCGACATTCGCGCGCGAGATGGGTGTAGATGAGGATTTGGCGCTGCGCGCCGTCGGAACGCTGGGCGGCGGTATGGCCCGCATGGGCGAGACGTGCGGCGCGGTGAGCGGGGCGTTGATGGTCGTCGGCCTGCGGCACGGCATGACCCGCCCACGCGATACGTCGCAGAAGGACCGCGCCTACGCCGCGGGCCAAGAGTTCGTCGCCGATTTTGTCCGGCGCTTCGGCTCAATGCGTTGTAAGGAGCTGCTCAGCGTGGACCTTTCGCAGCCAGGCGGGCTCCAGAAGGCTAAATTGGCCGGCTTATTCGAGACGAGGTGCCCGTTGTTTGTCGAGGGGTCGGTACAGATTCTCGAAGCGCTGGGCTATCCGGGCGAGGCGCCGCCGGCATCGGCCAGGTAGAGTGCCTCCCGGGCGATGATGGCGGCCACCGGAGGCAGCACGAGGTGATCGTACAATTCCCGGGCATGCACGCGCCTGCGTATCTCTGACGACGAGATATCCATGCGTGGTGCATCAAAGAATTCGGTGCGCTGGGAAATGCCCGGGAGGACCTTCTCCAATTCCGCCAACCGGGGCTCGGCCCCCGGACGGCGCATCACCCCCAGTGTGCACTGCTCGATGAGAAGCTTCGGGCGACCCCACGAAGGCAGGTCGCGCAGCGAATCCCCGCCCAGCAGCAGGATGAGCGCATCGCCTGGCTGGCGCCGCCCAAGCTCCATCAGGGTATCCACCATGAAATGCGGGCCCGGGCGTTCCATTTCCACGCGCGAGAAATCGAACTGAGGGTTCTGCTCCACCATGATCGTGACCATGCGCTCGCGCACGGCCAGCGGCGAGATGTTCCAGCCCTGCTTATGCGGCGGTGCCGGCGTGAGCACCCACAACACGCGGCTCAAACCGAGCCCGCGCAGGGCCGCCTCAGCCAAAGCCAAGTGCCCCAAGTGCGGCGGGTCGAAGCTGCCGCCGAACACACCTAGTCGTGCCATTCGAGTTCATTCTCCCCGATGCGCACAAGGTCGCCCTGCTTGACACCCGCCTGCTTCATGGCCTCGTAGATACCCATGGCCGCCAGGATGCGTTGGAAGCGTTCGACCGCCTCGTCCAATTCCCAATAGGTCATGGCCGCCGCACGTTCAATGCGCCTCCCGTGCACACGCCATCCGCCGTCGGCCTCCCGTTCCAGGGTGAACTCCTCGGCGTCCTGCGGCCCGCGGTAGACGGGCAGCTCCTCCTCGCTGGGGGCGGGCGGCGGAAGGTCGCGCAGCAACTGCGCCGCTCGCGCCATCACCTCGCGCAGGCCCTTGTGGGTCGCCGCCGAAAGCGGCATCAGCTCCACGCCCCGCTGTGCCAGATCGCGGCGCACCCCTTCCCAACGCGCCTGCACCTCGGGCAAGTCCATCTTGTTCAACGCCACGACCTGCGGCTTGGAATTCAACCGCGGATCGAAGAGGGCCAGCTCGGAATTGATTTGGGAGAAGTCGGCCACTGGGCTTTCGCCGGACCCGTCGAGCAGATGGATCAGCACGCGCGTGCGCTGAATGTGCCGCAGGAACGCAAAGCCCAGCCCCACACCGCGATGGGCCCCTTCGATCAGGCCTGGGATGTCGGCCAAGACCAGCGACGTGTCGTCGAGAGTGGCCACACCCAGATTGGGTTCAGTGGTGGTGAACGGGTAGGCGGCAATCTTGGGCCGGGCGGCCGTCGACGCCGCGAGAAAGGTGCTCTTGCCCGCATTGGGGACGCCCACCAGGCCGATGTCGGCAATGAGCTTGAGCTCCAGCTCCAGCTCACGCGCCTCGCCCGGTTCGCCCTTCTCGGCAACGTAGGGGGCCTGATTGCTGGAGGAGGCGAAATGCGGGTTGCCCCGCCCGCCCCGTCCGCCGCGAGCGACGCGCAGCTGTTGGCCGGGCTCGGTCAGGTCGCCCAGCAACTGGCCGCTGGCGGCTTCGCGCACCAGCGTGCCACGCGGTACCCCGAGCACCATGTCTGCACCGGATTTTCCCGTGCGGTTATTGGTGCCGCCGCGTGCGCCATCTTCTGCGTGGAAGGATCGCTGATGATGGAAGTAGGACAGGGTGTTGAGCTTGGGATCGACCGCCAGGACCACATCGCCCCCGGGGCCGCCGTCCCCTCCATCGGGCCCGCCGCGGGTCACGTACTTCTCGCGATGGAAGTGCATCATGCCATCGCCGCCCTTGCCGGCCTTCACCGTGAGGTGCACTTCATCGAGGAACATCGCTGCGCCTCGTGTTGCCTTCCGCAACTCTTTGTGATAAAGTCGAATTCATTGTAAACCCTTCCCGCCGGCGGAGGTATCGATGACCTCGAAACCCATTCCCGACATCGTCGTGGGCCGGTTGCCGGTCTACCTGCGCGCGCTCAGCGCCATGAGCGTCGAAGGCAAATCGGTTACCTCCTCGCAAGAGTTGGCTTCCCGCCTCGGGCTGACCTCGGCCCAGATTCGCAAAGATCTCTCGCACTTCGGCGAATTCGGCAAGCAGGGGCTGGGCTACAACGTCTCGTTTCTGATCGAACAATTGCGGCGCATTCTCAAACTCGGCCAGTTGTGGGACGTGGTGCTGGTCGGCGCCGGCGACTTGGGTCGCGCGTTGGCCAACTACCAGGGCTTTCACGACCGCGGGTTCCGCATTCGCATGGTGTTCGATAACAACCCCTCCAAGATCGGTCAGACTCTGGCGGGTTTTGTCATCAGCGACTCGGCACGCGTTGTGGAACTCGTGCGGCGCGAAGGCATCCACGTGGCCATGCTGGCCGTCCCGGCGGCCCAGGCGCAACCCGCCACACTGCACCTGATCGAGGCCGGGGTGCAGGCCATCCTCAACTATGCACCGACCACGTTGATTGTGCCGCGAGGGGTTTACGTGCAAAACATCGACCCGGCGGTCCACCTGCAGCGCATGACGTACTACCTCGAACCCCCGGGGCCGCGCTAGCGGCTCGCGCTCACGACGGCGGCAAGAAGCGCCGGAACAACTCCACCTGCTTGAGCACGCGCTCAGCGCCGAGGGCCAGGCACGCCACAGGTTCTTCGGCCAAATAGGCGGGGACGCCGGTCACCTGGGTGAAATAGCGGTCCACTCCCCGCAGCAGTGCTCCGCCTCCGCACAACATCATCCCGCGATCGATGATATCCGAGGTGAGTTCGGGAGGCGTGCGCTCGAGCGTGGCGCGAACCCCGGACACGATTTGCGCCATCGGGTCGGCCAGGGCTTCAGCGATATCGGCCGTGGTAACCCGCGCCTTGCGCGGCAACCCGCTCACCTGGTCGCGGCCCTGGACCTCCTGGCTGAACTCAGTTTCGAGCGGGACGGCCGAGCCCACCTTGAGCTTGAGCTCTTCGGCCGTGGTCTCGCCGATGACCAGCCCATACTTGTGGCGCACGTAGGTGGCAATGGCTTCATCCAGCCGCTGCCCGCCGACGCGTACCGTGTTGGCCACCACGATGCCGTTGACCGAAATCACTGCGCTCTCGCTGGCGCCGCCCCCCAGGTAGACCACCATGTTGCCGGAGGGGGTGCCGATGGGCAACCCCGCGCCGACCGCCGCGGCCAACGAACGCTGCACCAAAGTGACCTCGCGGCTGCCGGCGCGGAAGGTGGCTTCGTGCGCCGCCCGCCCCTCCACGCTGGTCACGCCGTAAGGCACGGTGACCATGGCCCGCGGCTTGAACAAGCGTACCGGCCCGCACACCTTCTGAATGAAGTAGGCCAGGATGCGCTCGGTCACCTCGTAGTCGGCAATGACCCCGTCGCGCAGAGGGTACATCACCTGAATGCCCTCCGGCACGCGTCCGTACATGTCCTTGGCTTCCTGGCCGAGGGCTACGATTTTCTGCTCGTCGACATCGATCGCGGCCATGGTCGGTTCGCTCAACACAATCTCGCCGCCTTCGGCGATGAGCGTGTTGACCGTGCCCAGATCGATGCCCAATTCGCGGTAGAGTAGCGCCATTGTCGATTCTCAGTGAAGCGCGGTTGGTGGGGGAGGCTCAGCCGGAACTCGGCTCGTGGCCGTCATCTTCGCCCGCGCCCGGACGGCGCGCGCGCCGGTAGCGGCGGACGGCGTCGAGACGCAGCTTCGACCGGCGCAGCGAAGCCTCGACCTCGCGCATCTGGGTATCCGACACCGCCGGTCCTTCGGCGAGCATGTGCTGGGCCCGTTCGCGGGCCGCTTCGGCGCGGGCCACGTCGATTTCATCGATGCTCTCGCCCGAGTCGGCCAGCACCGTGACCCGGTCCGGGCGGACTTCCATCACGCCGCCGGCGATGGTAAAGGCCCGCTCCTGGCCGCCCTGCCGTACGCGCAGCACGCCCAAGGTCAGGGTGGTGAGCAGCGGTGCGTGATGCGGCAGTATGCCCAGCTCGCCCTCGCTGCCGGGGGCCAGGACCATATCGACTTCGCCGCTGAACAGTCCACGGTCTTGGGTGACGATTTCACACAGCATCGGTCATCCTGCCCGCCCTCAGGCGGCGTGCAAGCGCCGGGCCTTGTCCACGGCGCCCTCGATCGGGCCCACCATGTGGAAGGCAGCCTCCGGCAGTTCGTCGTGCTGTCCATCCAGAATCTCGCGGAAGCCGCGCACGGTCTCGCGCAGCGGCACGTATTCACCCTTGACGCCGGTGAACTGCTCGGCCACGAACATCGGCTGCGAGAAGAAGCGCTCGATCTTGCGCGCGCGCGAAACGATGAGCTTATCCTGCTCGCTCAGTTCATCCACCCCCAAGATGGCAATCAGGTCTTGCAGGTCCTTGTAGCGCTGCAGCACGCGCTGCACTTCGCGCGCGGTGCGGTAGTGCTCCTGGCCGACGATGCCGGGGTCGAGGATGCGCGAGGTGGAGGCCAAGGGATCCACCGCCGGGAAGATGCCCTTCTCCGAGATCGAGCGTTCGAGGGCCACGGTCGCATCCAGGTGAGTGAAGGTGGCCACCGGGGCCGGGTCTGAGTAGTCGTCGGCCGGCACGTAGACCGCCTGCATCGAGGTGATCGAGCCGCGTTTGGTGGAGGTGATGCGTTCCTGCAGCTCACCCATCTCGGTGGCAAGGGTGGGCTGATAGCCCACGGCCGAGGGCAGGCGCCCGAGGAGCGCGGAAACCTCCGAGCCCGACATGGAGAAGCGGAAGATGTTGTCGATGAAGAGCAGCACGTCGCGCCCCTCATCGCGGAAGTACTCAGCCATGGTCAGCCCGGTCAGGCCCACTCGCAGGCGCACGCCAGCCGGCTCATTCATCTGGCCGAAGACCATGACCGTGTCTTTCATCACCCCCGATTCGAGCATCTCGCGGTAAAGTTGGGTCCCCTCACGCGTGCGCTCCCCGACCCCGGCAAACACCGAGTTGCCCTTGTGCACCGTGGCAATGGAACGGATGAGCTCCATGATGATGACCGTCTTGCCCACGCCCGCGCCGCCGAAGATGCCCGTCTTGCCGCCGCGAGTGAAGGGGGCGATGAGATCGATCACCTTAAGCCCGGTCTCGAAGACCTGGGCCGTGGTGGATTGCTCGGAGAAGGGCGGTGCGCTGCGGTGAATGGGGTGAGTGACCTGCGTCTCGACCTCGCCCTTGCCGTCCACCGGCCGGCCGAGCACATTAAAGATGCGGCCCAGCGTGGCCGGCCCGACGGGCACACGAATGGGCGACCCGGTGGCCGCGACCGGCGCGCCACGCTGCAGCCCGTCGGTAGAATCCATGGCCACGGTGCGCACCCAGTTCTCGCCCAGGTGACGTTGCACTTCGAGCACGAGTGGCGCCGCGCCCTGGCGCGGAACCTCGAGGGCATCGTAAATCGCGGGCAGCTCCCCGGGAGGGAATTGCACGTCGACCACGCCGCCCTGCACCTGAACGATTCGTCCGCTGGCATTCACCATTCGCATGTCCTCCACGGCGAGCGCGCCGGCGAGTTGCAGGCTGCCCGCCGCGCTAGGCGCGGGCGGCCAGGGCCTCGGCCCCGCCGGCAATGTCGAGCAGGTCGCCGGTGATACTCTGCTGGCGCGCCTTGTTGTAGTCGAGTTTCAGCGTTGCGGTCAGTTCGTGCGCGTTCTCGGTCGCGTTGCGCATCGTCACCATGCGTGCTGCGTGTTCGCTGGCCAGGGACTCGAGGATGGCCTGGAACACCTGCAGGGCCGCGAAACGCGGCACGATTTCGTCCAGCAGCTGTGCCCGTCCCGGTTCGAATATGTACGCCGGCCGCGGCCCGCTGGGCCGCGCGCCCATCGTCTGCATATGCGCACCCATTTCCTCCACGGCCAACGGCAGCAGGCGCCGCACGACGACCTCCTGACGGACGAGGGAGATGAAGCGTGTGTAGGCCAAGTAAACTTCGTCGGCCTGGCCCTTCTCGAAATCCTCAAGCGCCAAGCGGCCGATGGCCGACACGTCGGCGAAGGTAGGCAGCCCCGGCAGGCCGCTGAACTCGGCCGCCAGATGCGCCCCGCGGCGCAGCATCATGTCGCGTCCTTTGCGGCCCACCACCAAGTAGCGCACGGGCACGGGGCTCGAACGGAAGCGTGCCAGAACTTCGCGCACGACGTTGACGTTGTACGCACCGGCCAGCCCGCGGTCGCCGCTGACCATTACCACCAGCACCTGGCGCACCTCGGGCCGGCGATCGAGCAGGCGATGCAGGCGACCGCTGCCCGGCTGACCCGCCAAGTCCTCCAGCACGCTCCACGCCTTGGTTGCGTAGGCGCGCGTCGCCAGCGCGGCTTGCTGCGCGCGGCGCACCTTGCTGGCGCTAACCGCTTCCAGCGCGCGCGTGACCTGGGCGATATTGCCGACGCTGCGAATTCGCAGCCGCATCTCACGAAGGGAGGGCATCTCAGCTCATCCGCTAGGCGTGGTTCGGCCTACCGCTTCCACGAGACGTTATAGGCTTGCAGGGCTTCCTTCAAGCGAGCCTCGGTGGCCGGGCTGACTTCCCTTTCGCGCCCGATCGCCTCGGGCAAATCGGCATAGGCGACATCCAGGAAGCGGTGCAGCCCGTCTTCCCATGCAGCCATCTGGTCCAGCGGCACCTGGTCGGCGAAACCGCGCGTCCCGGCAAAGATCACGGCCACTTGGTGGCCGAGCGACATCGGCACGTACTGCGCCTGCTTGAGGATCTCCTGCAAGTGCTGGCCGCGGTTGAGCTGCTGCTGGGTGGTCTTGTCGAGGTCCGAGCCGAATTGGGCGAAAGCCGCCAAGTCGCGGAACTGGGCCATGTCCAGGCGCAGCATGCCCGCCACCTGTTTCATCGCGCGCGTCTGCGCCGAACCGCCCACGCGCGAGACCGAAATGCCAACGTTCACCGCCGGGCGGATGCCGGTATAGAACAGGTTCGATTCGAGGTAGATCTGCCCGTCGGTGATGGAAATGACATTGGTGGGGACGTAGGCCGAGACGTCACTCAAGAGGGTTTCGATGATGGGCAGCGCGGTGAGCGACCCGCCCGAGCCCTTGACCTTGGCCGCGCGATGCGCGGCGCCGTTGGGCATGGCCTTCACCGCCTCGCCGACCTCGTGGCGCGAGCGCGGCCCGCCGTAGAGCTTGCCGTCCACCGCATCCGTGGCCGCGGCCTCGCCTTTGAACGCCGAGGGAACGATCACGAAGCGGTCGGCCAATCGCGCGGAGCGTTCGAGCAGACGCGAGTGCAGATAGAACACGTCGCCCGGGTAGGCCTCGCGTCCCGGAGGCCGGCGCAGGAGCAGCGACACCTGGCGGTAGGCCCAGGCGTGCTTGGAGAGATCGTCGTATACGATGAGCGCGTCGCGCCCGGCTTCCATAAATTCTTCGCCGATGGCGCAGCCGACGTAGGGGGCGATATATTGCAGGGCAGCCGACTCATCCGCGGCGGCCATCACCACGACCGTGTGCTCCATCGCCCCGTGACGTTCGAGGATGGCCACCGTGCGCGCCACGGAGGCCTTCTTCTGGCCGATGGCGACGTAGATGCACAGCAAATCCTTGCCGCGCTGGTTGATAATGGTGTCGACGGCGATGGCCGTCTTGCCCGTCTGCCGGTCGCCGATGATCAACTCGCGCTGGCCTCGCCCGATCGGGATCATCGAATCGATGGCTTTGAGCCCGGTTTGGACCGGGGTGTCGACATCCTGGCGCTCGACAACCCCGTGCGCAATGCGCTCGATCGGGCGGTAGTCGGTAAAAGGGATCGGGCCCTTGCTGTCGATCGGCTCGCCCAGGGCGTTGATCACCCGGCCCACGAGGCCGTCGCCGACCGGCACGGAGGCGATTCGCCCGGTGCCGCGCACCTCCATACCCTCTGCGATTCCGCTGAACTCGCCCACCACGATGACCCCCACCGACTCCTTCTCGAGGCTGAAGGCAATACCGGTGGAGCCGTTGGCGAAGCGCACCAGTTCTTGCGAATGGATGTCGGCTAAGCCGCGCACTCGGGCAATGCCGTCGCCCGCTTCGAGGACGGTGCCCACGGCCTCGGCGACCAGCGGGCTCTCGAACGCAGCAATCTGCGCCTGCAAGTCCTGTGCGATGCGCTTTGCCAGATCCGACATGCTACGTCCTCCACTCCGGGATGAGCCGCGGGGCGAACCGCGCCTGGGCCATCAGCGCAAACCGGGCGGGACATGTGCCCGCCCGCGGCCGGGGCACGCAGACGTACTGGGACCATGCCGTACGAGCCGTCTGCGCGGTCGGCGCATCGGGTTGCGTGCCCGCCGTCCGAATGATAACTGAGAGGATTTCTTTTGTCCAGGTCTTCACAACTGCTCTGTGCAATTTGCCCGTGCATCGAAGGCGCGCGGAGGCGTTGCGGCCGATCAATGCCATCCGCGTTTGAGTGAGCGAAGGCCGAGGAGGGAACGGCGGGCAAGTGCGAGCGGACCCAGCGCGCCAAGACATCCAATCAACGACGGGAGAAATACTGCAGTGCCAGGCGCAGGCGCGATTCGAGATCCGCCGGCGCATCGCGGGGCAGCGACTGCAACGCGCTCTGGGCTTCGACCAGCGTATATCCGAGCGCGGTGAGCGCCGCGAGGATATCGGTATCGCTTTCGCCCCATCCACTCGGGCCGGCTTCCCCGCGGGCGGCCACCTTATCCTTAAGATGGAAGACAATCTTTTCGGCGGTCTTACGCCCCACGCCGGGAATGCCCGCCAAACGTTCGGGCTGGCTCGCGCCAACGGCCAAGTGCAGCGTTTCGAGCGAGAAGTGCGAGAGCAGCGAGAGCGCCACCTTGGGACCCACCCCGCTCACCGTGAGCAGCAGTTCGAAGAAGCTTCGTTGATCGGGTGATTCGAACCCAAATAACGCCAACGCATCTTCGCGCACGATGAGACGCGTGAACAGGGCCACCGGCTGCCCCGGCTGCAGTCGGGCGGCCAGCGGCGCCGGTACGGCCAC
Source organism: Anaerolineales bacterium (assembly GCA_035288225.1). GTDB lineage: Bacteria > Chloroflexota > Anaerolineae > Anaerolineales > RBG-16-64-43 > RBG-16-64-43. The sequence continues at coordinate 17,659 of DATEAT010000017.1, forward strand.
CATCAGCCCTACCCCGCCCACCTCGACCACCACGGCGTTTTCCGCGACCTGTTCGACTCGACCACGCAGGGATGCGATCACGAGGCCTCCATCAGTTCGTTGAGGCGCGAGCACTGCAGGTGGCAAATGGCAACGGCCAGAGCGTCGGCGGCATCATCCGGGCGCGGGATGTCTTCGAGCATCAGGATGGTGCGGACCATCTGTTGGACCTGCCGCTTGCCCGCCGCGCCGTAGCCGGTAACTGCCTGTTTGACCTCGAGCGGGGAGTACTCTCCGACCGCCAACCCACATTCCGAGAGCGCCAGCAGAACCACACCGCGCGCCTGGCCAACCGCCATGGCCGTCCGCACATTCTTCTGGAAGAAAAGCTTCTCCACGGCCGCGGTGGTCGGGTCGTGGAGAGCGATGATGGCACGCAATTGTTCGTGCAGGCTTTGCATTCGCTGCGCCAGGGCCCACCCGGCGGGTGTGCGGACGACACCGTAGGCAATGGCGCGCGGGCCGGCCTCGGTCGTTTCGACCACCCCAAAGCCGGTTGTCGCCGTTCCCGGGTCGATCCCCAAGGCGCGTGCCGGCCTGGCTACTGGCATCGTCTGGAGGGAGCGCGCTGCGCGCAAGGCCGCCTAGGCAGCCGCCTCCATGGCGGCCACCGCCTCGTCACTGACCTGCAGATTCGAGTAGACGGTATGCACGTCGTCGAGTTCTTCCAGAGCCTCGATGACTTTCATCACGGATACGGTGTCATCGACGCCCAGCGGAATCTGTTGTTGGGGCTCCATGCGCAGGGTGGCCTCATCCGGGGCGATCTTGGCAGAGCGCAGGCGCTCGCTGATGGACTTGAAAGCCTCCACCGGCGCAGTGATTTCAATCATGTCGCTGCCGAGTGAGACGTCGTCCGCTCCGGCTTCCACGGCCATCTCGAAGATGGCGTCGGAGTCCTTGCCTTCGGCCGCCACCTCGAAGTAGGCCTTGCGCGTGAATTGCCAGGCCACCGAGCCGGCTTCGCCCAGGCTGCCCCCGGCGCGGGTGAGAATGCGCCGAATTTCTGCCACGGCGCGGTTCTTGTTATCCGTCACCACATCGATCAGCAAGGCGATGCCGTGCGGTGCATAGACCTCGTAGGTCATTTGCTCGAGCGCGCCGCCTTCACGGTCTTCGCCTGTGCCACGGTGCACCGCACGCTCGATGTTGTCTTTGGGCATGTTGTTGGCGCGGGCCTTGTCGATCGCCAGGCGCAGTTTGAAATTGGCGTCGACATCACCGCCCTCGCGCGCGGCCATGGCGATCTCGCGTGCCAGGCGCGTGAAGAGCTGGCCCCGCTTGGCATCCGCGGCACCTTTCTTGCGTTTGATGGTGGCCCACTTTGAATGACCAGACATGCCCGTTCTCCTTAGGGGTGCGAGGCTCGGCCCCGCAAATTCAAATCAATGGCCATCCGGCCCGATGCACCAGCGATCCGGAGGCGCATCGTGCGACGAGGAAAACCTCGGGGGACCCGCGTCGCCGCGGGCCGGCCCTGGGGGCCTCACCGCTGCGCGAATGGGATTATACATCGGGGTCCGGCTGCACGTCCACCGCGCACAATGAATGCGGCGCGCATGGTAAAATCGCACGCGTCGCCCCTGTAGCTCAGCGGATAGAGCGTTGCCCTCCGGAGGCAGAGACCGGTGTTCAATTCGCCGCAGGGGCGCCACCCAGAGCGGCGTCGCATGTGCGGCGCCGTTCGTCGTTTAAGGCCTCAGGCCAGATCCACCCAGGCCACCTTCTGACTGCGCGTGACGAAGAGGGCCAAGGTGCTGCGGCCGTGCAGGCCCATCACCTCGCCCGGGTTGAGCAGCAGCGTATGCCCCACCCGCTCCTCATGCGCGGTGTGGTCGTGACCATAGCACACCAGGTCGTACCGCCCGCTTTCGGCAAGCGCCCGCGCGATATTCGGGTAGTGGTTGACCGCCACCTTGAGCCCATCCAGGGTGAGCTCGGCCAGGTCGCCGTGGATGGTGACATTGCCAGCCTGGGCCGCGCGGGCGAGCAGGAGCGGCTTATCGCCGTCGTTGTTGCCCCACACTAGGTGAATGGGTTTGCCCTGCACGCCCTGCGCCAGGCGCAGGATGGTGAACGGCGAACACACGTCGCCACAGTGGAGAATGACATCCGCCTGGGCCAGCTGCGGCATGGCGCTGTCGAGCTTCCACACGTTGTCGTGGCTGTCGCTGAGAATGGCAATGCGCACGAGGCACCTCCTCCCCGCCGCCGGCGCGGGTCGGCGGGCG
>DATEAT010000018.1:0-8684 GCA_035288225.1 Anaerolineales bacterium
CTGCGGCCTGCGCTTCGGCTGCGATGACCACAGTTTGCTCCCCGTCGTCGTCGGATCAGGCGAGGCGCTGACCGGGATCGATCCCCAAGATTGGTACGCGCCGGAGGGCACCTTCCCTCCCATGCCGGACTGAGCGAGGTCATCCATGAAACATGCCCTGCCCATCGTCTTGATCGCAGCCGCGACGGCTGCCCTGGCCTGCCAGATCGGCGGGCTGGCGCTGACGCCCACTGCGATCCCGGTGCCGGCGGCCAGCGTGGCTCCCTCGCCGACGCCCCTGCCGACCGTGCCGCCGCCGACGGCGACGCCCAGCGCGCCGGTCATCGACGCGCTCAATGCAGCCGGCCTCGCGCCGCGTTTCGTGATCCCGGCCTCGCTCAACGACGTCAAGCGCGTCACCTTCTCGCCAGATGGTCGTCTCCTGGCGACGACCTCCGGTGGTAGTTCGCTGAGTTCCGACTACGCCGTCCGCCTGTGGAACCCGGCGAATGGCTCACTGGTGTTCACGCTCGAGGGCCACGCCGGCATCGTGTGGGATGTGGCCTTCGCGCCGGACGGGCGCCAGCTGGCCTCGGTCTCGGACGACAAGACACTGCGCGTGTGGGATACGCGAGCCGGCGTCGTGGCGCAGGTCGCCCACCTTCCTGGCCCGGCCAACAGCGTGGTCTTCTCGCCCGACGGCGCGCGCCTGGTGGTGGGCGTGGCGCTCGGGAAGGACGGGCTGCTCTACAACTACGATCTGACGAGCGGTACGCTCTCAGGAGGCTATGCGGCCCACGCCTACAGCGTTCCCTCACTCGCCCTGTCGCCCGATGGCGGGGCATTGGTCTCGCTGGGGACGGTGGATCGCACGATCAAGGTGTGGATTACGGGCACACTCGAAGCCGGTCCGCTCAAGACCTTCTCGCTGGGCGGGCAGGGCGGCAATGTCGTCTTCTCGCCGGATGGGGGGCTGGTGGCCGCCGGCCTGTGTGTCAAGTCGACGCCCAGCTTCAACTGCACTCGGGGCGAGGCCTGGCTTTGGCGTGTCGCGGACGGCGTGCGCCCGGTCGATTTGAAGGGCCCGACCGGCAAGGTGCAGGCCGTTGCGATCTCGCCCAATGGCCAGCTCGTCGCGGGCGGGGCCGAAGACCAGTCGATCTGGATCTGGCGCCTCGCGGACGGCCAACTGGTGACACGCCTCACCGCGCACCGCACCTTCCTCGAAAGCGTGGCCTTCTCGCCCGATGGTCGCGTGCTGGCCTCCTCTTCGACGGACGGCACGCTGATCGTCTGGGCTGTTCGCTGAGGCGCGCTCAGGAGGAGGGCATAGCACGCATCACCATTGACCGCGCGCGCACGGTACTTGCACGAGCCCCGCGTTGGCGCGAGCAGGACGGCGAGGAATCGCCAGATAGCCCACTGCCAGTTCGATCAGAGTATCTTCCGGCGTCGTCCGATTTGTGACGCGAACGCAATCATGCGCAGGGGCTGCACCCATCGGTGCAGCCCCTGCGTCGTGGGGAACAAGATCCCCCTCTGCGACTCACGGCGGATTGGGTAGAATGATCGGACCCACACTCGAGCGCGGCGGGAGAACCATGGCCTCGAAACCCTTCGTCCTGCATGCACCCTATAAGCCCACCGGCGACCAGCCGCAAGCCATCGAGCAATTGGTGCAAGGCTTGTCGCAAGGCGAGAAACACCTGGTGCTCCTGGGCGCGACCGGAACGGGCAAGACCTTCGCCATCGCCAATGTCGTCACCCAACTACAGCGGCCGGCGCTGGTCATCGCCCACAACAAGACTCTGGCGGCGCAGTTGTATTCTGAATTCCGCGACTTCTTCCCCGACAACGCGGTCGAGTACTTCGTCTCGTACTACGACTACTACCAGCCCGAGGCCTACGTCCCGCGCCACGACCTGTATATCGAGAAAGAAACCGAGATCAACGAAGAGATCGAACGCCTGCGCCTGGCGGCGACGACGGCTCTGCTCTCGCGGCGCGACGTATTGATCGTGGCCTCGGTTTCATGCATCTACGGCCTGGGCTCCCCGGAAGCTTACGGCAAGGTGGTCATCGTGGTCGAAAAGGGGCAGGCGGTGCGGCGCCAGGCCCTCTTGCGCCAACTGGTGGAGAGCCATTACGAGCGCAACGACCTGGACCTCAAGCGCGGCGCCTTTCGTGTGCGCGGCGACACGGTGGAGGTCATGCCGGCCTACAGTGATACCGCCGTGCGCCTGTCGTTCTTGGGCGACGAGGTGGAACGGTTGACCGAGCTGCACCCGGTGACGGGCGAGATCCTGGCCGATCTCGAACGGGTGGAGATCTACCCAGCGCGCCATTTCATCACCGAGGACGAGAAGCTGCGCGCAGCGGTGGTGGATATCGAAGCGGAGGCGGCCGAGCGGGTGGCCTGGTTCCGCGCCCACGACAAGCCGCTGGAGGCGGAACGCCTCGAGCAACGCACGCGCTACGACCTGGAAATGATGCGCGAGGTGGGCTACTGCGCGGGCATCGAGAACTACTCGCGCCACCTCGACCGGCGCGCGGCCGGCTCGCCGCCCTGGGTGCTCTTAGATTACTTCCCGCCCGACTATCTGCTCGTCCTGGATGAGAGCCATATGACCGTGCCCCAGGTGCGCGGCATGTGGGGCGGTGACCGCTCACGCAAGCAGGTCCTGGTGGATTTCGGCTTCCGCCTGCCCTCGGCCCTCGACAACCGGCCGCTCTCGTTCGAGGAATTCGAAGACCACATGGGCCAGACGGTGTATACCTCGGCCACCCCGGGGCCGTATGAGCTGGAGCGCGCCGAGCGCGTGGTGGATCAAATCATCCGCCCAACCGGCATCGTTGACCCGCAGGTCGAGGTGCGTCCGGTGCAGGGGCAGGTGGACAACCTGCTGACGGAGATACGCGTGCGCGTGGCACGCGGCGAGCGGACGCTGGTGACCACCCTCACCAAGCGCATGGCCGAAGACCTGGCCGATTACCTGCATGAGGCGGGCGTCAAGGTCCACTACCTGCACTCGGAAGTGCAGACTCTCGAGCGGGTGGAGATCTTGCGCGACCTGCGCCTGGGCACCTACGACGTGGTAGTGGGCATCAACTTGCTGCGCGAGGGGCTCGACCTGCCAGAGGTTTCGCTGGTGGCGATCCTCGACGCCGACAAGGAGGGCTTCCTGCGCTCCGACACGGCGCTGATCCAGACCATCGGGCGCGCCGCGCGCCACGTGCAAGGTCTGGTCATCATGTACGCCGACCATCGCACCGAGTCGATGGAGCGCGCCCTACGCGAGACCGATCGCCGGCGGACCAAGCAGATCGAATACAACCGCGAACACGATATCGAACCGGTGAGTATCGTCAAGGCGGTGCACGACCTGACCGAGCGCGTGCGCAGCGAGGGCGAACCGCAGGCGGCCCCGGGTGTGGCGCGGGGTGAATTGCCGCGGGCCGAGATGGAACGCCTGGTGCACGAATTGGAAAAGGAAATGCGCACGGCGGCGCAGGCCCTGGAGTTCGAGAAGGCGGCCATGCTGCGCGACCAGGTGTACGAACTACGCGGAGCGCTGGAAGAAGAACGCGTGACGCGGGCCAGCCCTGCCACGCGACTTTCGCCCGAGGGGGCCGAGAGCGGCCCGCCCGAGCGCGGGCGGCCGCGCCGCCGGGCGCGCGCCTCCACCCGCTGAGGCCTGCGTGCGAATCACAACAGGCGCCGGTGAGGCGCCTGTTGTTTCTGTCAACAGAGTCGGGCTAAAGCGTGCGCAGGTCGATGACGCGCAGCGCGTGCGGGCGGACCGCTTTCTCCAGAGCCTCGGCCGTGATCCCGCCGACCTTGACGGTGGCCGTGCGGCTCCCGGCATCCTCGCCGCGGAACAGGCCCATGGCCACGATATTGCCCCCGGCATCGGCAATGGCGCGAGCCAAATGCGCCAGGCCCCCCTTTTCTTCCTTCACCAGGAGAGTCGCGCGCACGCCGCGTTCGCGCGCACCCATGAACTCGAGGAACAGCTTGAAGAGGTCGGTTTCGGTGATGATGCCGACCAGCTCCGCGCCGTGCATGACCGGCATGCCGCCGATGCCGCGGTCGGCCATGATGCGGGCGGCCTCCTCGATGGGCGTGTCGTCGCCGACCGTGACCACCTCCCGGCTCATGACCCTCTCGACCGTGAGCTTGGAGAGCAGGTAGTTTATTTCCCACATGCTGAGCGAGGTGGCCGGCGATGGCGAAGCCAGGAGCAAGTGCTTTTGGGTGACGATGCCCACCATCCGCCCGTTTTCGACGACCGGCAGGCGCTCAAAGCCGCGCTCCCGCATCAGGCTGAGGGCCTCGTTGACCGGCGTCTCGGGAGGGATGGAAACGACGGGCGTGCTCATTCGTTCGCGGACGAGCATACGGTCCTCCTCTTTGGGTGGGGCGCCAGGCAGTGCCGCGCCACGCAATCTTACCCCATCGGCTGGACCCGGGTGGGGCGCCATGGACCAATCCGCGGCACGCCCTTTGGGCAGCCGTGGGTGAGGCGTGCCTGGCGGTCGGTGCGGTGCGTGCGAGGCCGGGCAGGCTGCACAAATGAAGCATCTACAGCCAAAAACAAGGAGTTTGACCGGTGCCCGACATAATTGGTAGAATATACATCGGAAATGGAGGAATAATGCCTGAGGATCGTTTCGGGCGCAGCATCCACTATTTACGCATCAGCCTGACCGATCGCTGCAACCTGCGCTGCGTATATTGCATGCCGGAGCAGATGCACTTTCGGCCGCGGGCGGAGTTGATGCAGGACGAGGAACTGATTGCGCTGACGCAGATGTTCGCGCGCCTCGGCTTCCGCAAGTTTCGTCTGACCGGCGGCGAGCCGACTGCGCGCGAGAACGTGGTCGAGATCGTGCGGGCCATCGCGGCGATACCCGGGGTGCGCTCGTTGTCGATGACAACCAACGGCATGCTGCTCGAGAAGCTGGCGGAGCCCATGGCCCGAGCCGGCCTGCAGCGGGTCAACGTCAGCCTCGACACGCTGGATGCCGAACGCTTCCACCGCATCACGCGCTGGGGGGCGCTTGAGAAAGTGTGGGCCGGCGTGCACGCGGCCGAGCGCGCGGGGCTCTTGCCGGTCAAGCTCAACGCGGTCGTCGTGCGCGGTTACAACGAGGACGACCTGCCGGGATTGGCGCGCCTGACGCTCGAAAACGACTGGCAGGTGCGCTTCATCGAGATGATGCCGCTCGGCTCGATCAGCGATTTCCAGCAGGCGCAAGTTGTGCCCACCCAAGAGATGATCGCCCGGCTGGAGGCGGCCTTCGGTCCGCTCGAGCCGGTCAGCGCACGGCCCGAGACCCCGGCGCCGATTCTGGACGGGGAAGCACGGCTGTATCGTCTGCCGGGCGCCACCGGCACGTTGGGCTTCATCGCCTCGGTGACCCAGCCTTTCTGCGCCCAGTGCTCGCGCGCACGCCTGACGGCCGACGGCCGGCTGCGCCTGTGCCTCCTGCGCGAAAAGGAACTGGATGTGCTCTCGCTGCTGCGCTCCGGGCTGGCGATGCCCGAGATCGAAGCCCGCGTGGGCGAGGCCATCTGGCACAAGCCATGGGGCCACGGGCTGGCCCACAATGTGGTGGCCGGCAACCGGGTGATGAGCGAGATCGGCGGCTAGTCCATCGGGCCCGGCCCGGCTGGGCGATCTGCCCGGCGCGGCCGGGGGAACTCTCCGCTTCCCCAGAACGTCTCTCATAGGTAGTACAAATTACTGAGGGGCTGCCGGACAACTGCGGATACAATGAGCCGTGGACGTCCTGCACGCACCGAATTCCAAGGAGGAGCACAACATGAAACGCACGACTTACCTTTTCACGCTGGGCTTTGTGGCCCTGGCATTGGCGGCGGGCTGCGTGGCCTCGCCGGCGGCGGGCGGCGTGATACCCGAGCACGCCCTGTACGTGATGGGCGAAGGCCAGGTGGAAGTGACCCCGGATGTGGCGACCGCCACGCTGGGTGTCGAGACCCGCAATATCGACGTGGCCGAGGCGGTGGGCGAGAACATTGCCCGTGCCCAGGCCGTGGTGGACGCGCTCAAGGCGGCCGGGATTCTCGAGAAAGACGTCCAGACCGCTGGCTTCAGCGTCTACGCGCAGGATCAATTCGATCAGACCGGCCAGCCGACCGGCGCGCGCGTCTATGTGGTGAGCAACACGGTCACCTTCATCGCGCGCGATATCCCCAAGGTTGGGGATGTGCTTTCGGCGGCGCTCAAGGCGGGGGCCAACACGGTCAACGGTGTGTCGTTCAATATTGAGGATCCGACCGCGGCCATGGCCGAGGCGCGCCTCAAGGCGATGGAAGATGCCAAGGCGCGCGCCACGGCACTCGCCGACAGCGCCGGGGTGACTCTGGGCAAGCCGATCTCGATCAACGAGTCGTACGCCATGCCGGTGACAAGCTTTGCCACCGAGAAGGCCATGGGCTACGGCGGGGGCGGCGCGCCGGTGCCGGTCTCGGCCGGGTCGCTCACGGTCACAGTGCAGGTCTCGGTCACGTACGCGATCAAGTAACCTGTGCCGTAACAGGATGCACACAGGGCTGCCCGAAAGGGCAGCCCTGTTGGTTTTGCGCGAGCCGGGAGGCCTGGCTCATGGCGATGGTCTCTCTCACGCACTCGCGATCGGCAGCTTCTCGAGTTCCGCGATGCGCGCCGAGAGCGCATCAAACCCGCCCTGCCAGAAGGCGCGCGCCTCCATGTTCAGTCCGGCGCGAGTCAGGATCTCGTTCGGGCTGGCCGAGCCGCCGGCCGAGAGCAGGTCCAAGTAGCGTGGGATGAAGGCGCGCCCCTCCGCCTGGTATTGGCGGTACAGGGCCAGTACCAGCAGCTGGCCGAAGGCGTAGGCATACACGTAGAAGGGCACATCGTAGATGTGCGGGATCGAGACCCACTCCCAGCGAAACTCATCGGCCACCTCGACCGCCTCGCCGAATTGGGCGTGCAGGTTGTCGAGATAGGCCTGGCACAACTCGTCGGTTGCCGCGCCGGCTTGCACCCGCTGGTGAGCCTCCTTCTCGAACAGGGCGAAGAAGGCCTGGCGCCCGATGGTGGCGTAGGCATCATCCAGCTGGCGGAACAAGAGGTCGCGCCTTACGCCGGGGTCCGCCTCTTCCGCGAGTAACTGGTCGACGAGCAGCATTTCTGCGAAAGTGGAGGCCGTTTCGGCCAGCGGCAGCGAGGCGTGGAAGGTGAACAGCGGGTGATGGGCGGCCAGCATCGAGTGGATGGCATGGCCCAGCTCGTGAGCCAGGGTGGCGACATCGTCGGCCCGCCCCTGGAAGTTGGAGAGCACCCACGGCGTCTGGCCGGGGACGGTCGAGGCGCAGAAGGCGCCCGAGCGTTTGCCCGCGCGCACCTCCGAATCGAGATGGTCTTCGGCCATCACGCGCTCGGCCAGCCGGGCCACCTTTGGCTCGAAGCGCTCCATGCTGCACAGCACGAGCTGGGTGGCCTGGGCGAAGGTGTAGCGCTTGTCGGAGACGGCCACCGGCGCGTAGATGTCGTAGCGCCGGAGGCGCGGGAGATCCAGCCAGCGCGCCTTGAGGTGGAAGAAGCGCTGGAAGAGGCCTGCGTTCTCGCGGCAGACTTCCAGAAGTGTGTCGACCACCGCATCCGGCAGGTCATTGTGCAGGTTACGCACGGCCAGCGGCGACCCAAAGCGCCGTAGGCCGAGGTGCTCATTGTGCCAGTCGCGCGCGAGGGCTGAGTAGATCTGTGAGAGCAGCGGGCCGTCGCCGCCATACACGCGGTACAGCTCCCGATACGCCGCAGCGCGCCGGTCCGGGTCCGACTGTCGCACGTGAACCATCAGCTCGCCGCGGGTCAGCTTCTTCTTCTCGCCCGCCACGTCGAGCTCGAACTGATAGCGGTTGGTGATCATCGAGTACAGCGTCTGCAACGCGCGCGCACCGGTCACGTCTTTGAGGTTGATGACTTTCTCTTCCGGTTCGCTGAGGGTGTGCGGGCGGAAGTGGCGCATCTCCTCCAGAAAGTAGCGATACGCACCGCAGGCCTCGAGCAGCCGCTGCGCGCGGCTTTCCTCAAGACCCTTCCACCACAAGCTGAAGAAGAGCACGCGGTTGGCCACTTCGGCCAGACGGTTTTCGAGCGAGGCCAGAAAGGCCAGCGCCTCCTGGTCCTGCGTGTTCTCTGAGAACCACAACTCGGCGAAGCCGGAGATGCGCTGGATGAGGTGCGTGATCGACTCGAGCACTTTCAGCTGCTCGAGGAGAAGCCCTGGGTCGATCTCCGGCGTGAGCCGCGAACGCGTTCCTTCAAAACGGGTTACGCGCTCTTCGAGTTCGGCGAGCGCCGCCTTCATCTCGGGCGAGCCCTGCCCGGGGAATAGATCGAGGAGCGACCAGCGCTTCTGGGTGTACGTCCCTGTCACCTCTACCTCCCTTTGGTAAGTGTGCGTCGGGGGCCGGTGGCCCGCGGCGCAGGATGGCCCGGGTAGCCGCGTTTGCGCAACTTCTCGCGCAGCCGGTTGATGGGCTGGCGGCGGCGTGTGCGCGGGTCGCGGTAGTACCACACCTCCCACCCGTTGCACGGCGCGCGGCGCAAGGCGCGCGCGATCTGGTGTATCGAGCCGCGCCGCGTTCCGGCCTGCAATGAACCGTCGGCCAGGACGCGCGCGGTGGTTTTGCCTTGCGGACCGAAGTACAGCGT